>NZ_CP072377.1:1862139-2172496 GCF_018128225.1 Leptotrichia sp. oral taxon 218
GCAAGTAATTTTTCAACATATTTTCTTGCAAGATTATTCACATAAATTTCAGTTCCAGATTCATCCAAGATTCTTGCTCCATTTGATGTAATTAATGGAATTTTTAATCCAATTTCTTCCATAATTTCCTTTGCACCAAGATAACTTCTTCCAGTCGCAATGTAGAATTTTATATCTTTTTTTAATAGTAGCTCAATGGTTTCCTTTGTATATGGACTAACTTTGTGCTTTTCATTCAAAAGTGTCCCATCCAAATCACTGACAACAGCTTTGTACATAAACACATACCTCCTTTGATAATTTTAGCACATTATAAAAAAAATTCAAAATTTTTCTTTTTTTAATTTTTTATTTAACAAAATTATTTTTTTTATTTATCTAAATATAAAAAATATAAAGAAAATCTCTTGTTTTTTGTAGCAAATGGGGTATAATTATAGTGAAAAGGTAACAAAAAAACATACAGAAAAGGAGAAAAGTTTATGAAAGTTACAGATGTTCGTATTAGAATTGGGAAAAAACCTGAAGTTGCAAATGATAGACTAAAGGCACATGTTGACATTACTTTTGAAGATAGCTTTGTTATCCACGGTTTAAAAATAATTGATGGTCAAAACGGATTATTTGTGGCAATGCCTTCAAGAAAGATGCCAAATGGAGAATTTAAAGATATAGTTCATCCTATAACTCCCGAATTACGGCAAGAAATAACAAAAGTTATACTTGATAAATTTGAAGAAGAAAGTAATAAAGCAGAAAAATAATTTTTTTACGAACAAGCACAATAATCCCCTTTTTCGATATGGGATAAATTGTGCTTTTTTTCATTATATTATTAATCAAATTCATTTTTTACTTTTATTTTTGAAAGAAGATAAAGTAATATTTCCAACAATATCATTCCACTTATTAAAACAATTCTATATATCCAAAATGGCTTTATGAATCCAAATATTCTAGGTTCAATATATTCTCGCAAAAACATCGCATTTATATCTTTAAACAAAAAATTATAAAATGCAGCGTACAAAAATATAATAAGTAAAGTTATTATAGATTGAAAAAGTCCTTTTTTCGTAGGTTCTCCATCTAAATATTTTGCTCCAAATACAACTGTAAAAACAATTAATGCATGCATTATCATAAAAATATAGACATAATAATTATTAAAATAATTTGTAATTCCAGGCAAAACTAACGCTAAAAAAGGACCAAAAGACAAATAATAGACGATATTATATAAATATTTTGTCCTAAAAATTAGATAAAAGGCAGCAAAAATTGCCACAAAGTTGCAAAGATGGACAAGCATCACATTATGGATTGGCTCTTTTTGGTAAATTACCCGATAAACTGAATCAACAACTTTAAAAAACAACAAAAAATATCCCAAAAATACCGAATATTTTTTTAAATCAATTTTTTTAAAAATTTTGGGAATAAAAAGCAATAAAGTGCAAAATAACGCTGAAACAACAAATGTTTCTATATGAATTGGACTAAAATAACTAAAATTATACATAAATTTCCTTTCTTTATTTCTTTATTTTTTTATTTTTTTCTATTTCTTCATTTCTTTACTTATTTTTTTTATTTTTTTTATTTTTTTATTTATTTTACCATAAATTCTAGCATTTTTCTATTTTTTATTAATTACTGAACCTCCCACGACTAAAGTCACAGGGTTCTAAAATCTTTAAAAATATTCAAAAATTTTCTAAGAAGTTTGATAGCTTTACACTACCCTTATTCTTTTAGGCATGTCCAGCTCACCTCTATTGTATAGGATACTTAAATCCACAACTTTACTTTTCCTTAATATGTTTAATGCTCCATTACAATCTGCATTTAATTGATAGCCTTTACTTGTTTGATATAGTCCTCTTTTTATTCTTTTTCCACTGAATATATATTTTTGTGAATTTTCTTTATCATATATTGGAATTTCATCTCCATCAAAGAAACTTGCTTTTGATGTATAACTCTCTTCTTGCAGTCTAAATTCTATTCCATATAGTTTACATAGGTATATTAATTTATCTCTTAATTTTCCATACGGTATATTTACAAAGTTCTGATTATTTATACTTCCTATATTTGAATTTCTTTGAAAATCTTCATTATATCCTAGAACTAGTTTTCCTATATCATTATTAAGACAATAATTTACAATTATTCTTGCTGCTTTTGAAAGGTAATCATTTATACGATTATTTCTCTTTCTGGCTATTCTCTTTTGTCTTAATGTTGTGCGCTCAATCTTTTGCTTATCTTTTATACTTTGTAATTTTGCATTTATCTTATTATAGTATTGATTTATTGATTTTAATTTTCTACCATCTATTATGAATGAAACTCCAGCATTTGTAACACAAGTGCAAAGATTATCTATACCTAAATCAATTCCTAGTGCATTTTCTTTATTTAATTCCCTTTGAACTTCTTCTACCTCATAAGTATATTGAATTTCAAAGTACCTAGAATGTTGTTTTGGTATTATTCTAATCTCTTTTATCTTCTTGCCTTTTAATACTGGTGGTAGTTTTATTGCGATTTCCTTATGTGTCTTTCTAAATGAATTTGAATAAGGAACTATCAGAATATCATCTTTTAATCTTACAAAACCTATAACAAGAGTAGTAAAACCATCTTTAGCAAGATATTTAGGTAATTTTATTTTTTTATTATCATATTGATCATTCTTAGCAAGTTTTAAAAGTCCAAAAAACGATTTGAAACTTCTGTCTACTTCTTTTAGAATTTGCTGAGCCATATTAGAATTTAACTTCTTATAGTTCTCACTGTTTTTAAGCATTTTATAGTTTTCGTTATAACTTAAATACTTTTTCTTATTAAAATAATACTGTCTAATATTATATATAGCTTCATTAGTTAAGTTCTTGGCTATATGTGATAAATGTTTTAAATTCCTAAACTCCTTTTTACTAAGATGCTTTACTTGTTGTTTTAATGTTAAATACATATATAATCACCTCCTTTTCATCAGAGATATTATACCATGTATTCTACATTTTATCTGTTTATTTTTAAATATTTTTAAAGTTTTTAAAACCCCACAACAGTGGGAAGCGTTGTTCACATAAATACGCTACCATTTATGCAGTTCTCTTATGAACTTCTTGTTATCTCTAACAAGCACAGACTATATCTTATCCTTATCCTATTTCCAAGGACTTAGGCGAAACCACTTCCAATACCTATCGCTTGTATTGTACTCCCCTCACGAGGGATAGTCGTTGAACTTTCCTTTTCAGGTTTAGCTGCTGATTGTCTATTATCATAATGTTTAGGATTTAACCTTGCACCATCTAGTATATTTTTTCTGCTTTCGCTACCTTCACACCTATACCATATTTGAACGAAGGTATTATGTTGTGGTTATACTAGCTTTAAGAGTTCCCAGCAATTCAGTTTCTTTGTTGCACGGTTTTGCTCCGTGTCTACATACAAGTTTCCCTATATGCTTACTAAAATTTTCGTACAATTCATCTCACGACTAAAGTCGCGAGTGTTCTTGTACTATTTAATAAAATAAGTAAAAATACAATTCCCATTACAGCGATATTTGTAATAAAAGGCAAAAATTCACTCATTTTCAGTAAATGTCCCGACAAAAGAGAACCAATCGCATTTCCAAGAAATCCAACAGCTGAAGCTACTCCTAAAATTTTTCCTTGATTTTCTTTATATCTTTTAGCAATAATCGTATTTCCAAGCGATCTAACAATTTCGTAAGACATCGTATAAATCGCCATTATAACATAAGGAATTATCCCAGATTTTATTCTAAATAAAATTACTGCCATAAAAATTATACCAATCAAAATCATAAATTTATAAATATTTTTTTCTTTAAATTTCAAAACCAATTTTTCCAGCAAAAATGCCGTTCCAAAAAAAGCGGTAAGCGAAGAAAACATCACAAAAGTTCCTATTGTATTTGAAGAAACTTTTTCATTAAACCTCAAAAAATAATTAAGTGCATTGGCGTATGAATAAATTCCAATTCCAGATAACAAAATTATAAGACAGAAATATTTTGAATAATTATCCAATTCTTTTATATATTTAAAAGTTGCAAATGGATTTAATTTCTTTGGATCAATCTTTTCAGTTTTATCTTTTTTGTGAATTATTTCTTTCATAAGAAATAATATAATAATTGAAACAATACTTCCACATATAAACTGCAATACAAAAGAATATCTTGGATCAATGTCAGCAACCATTCCTCCAATTTTTTGACCAATTGCACCACCTATTACAGTAGCCGAACTAACTTTGGCAATATTTTTAGCTTTCTCGCCACTTTTTGACAATTGACTCACATACCCAAAAGCAATCGCATAAGTTCCACCAGATGCAAAACCTGAAACAACTCTAGCAATAAACACCAAAGGCAATTGCGCAACAAATCCAAAAAACAACTGAGAAGTCCCATAGATAAGTGGCATAAAGATAAATAACTTTTTCATTCCAATATGATCCGCAATAGCTCCCAAATATGGCGACGAAATAAACATAGCCACACTCATAAATGCCAAAAGTTCTCCAGATACACTTTTTTCCCATCCTCTCATTTCAATTAGCGCTGGAGTTCCAGGATGTCCAAAATTATAAACAATTACACATAAAAACATCATTATTATCATTTTATTGATATTTTTTTTCTTTTCTAACTCTTTATTTTCTTCCATTTATTCTCCTTCAAATTTTTTTAAAATAAAAAAACCAATAAAAATTATTTATTGATTTTCAATGTCTAATATTTTTTTATTTAATAAATTATGGCGCACCTAACAGGAGTCGAACCCATAACCTTCTGATCCGTAGTCAGACGCTCTATCCAGTTGAGCTACAGGTGCAAAAAAAACCTTCTTATAAAAAAAATGGCGGAGAAGGAGGGATTCGAACCCTCGATCCAAGTTTTAGCCCGGATACTCCCTTAGCAGGGGAGCGCATTCGGCCAGCTCTGCCACTTCTCCAAAATTATATTTAATGGCGGGTGAACTGGGATTCGAACCCAGACATCTTGCGATTTCGCCGGTTTTCAAGACCGGTCCCTTAGCCGTTCGGACATCCACCCACACGCTACATTTGGTATTTTATCATATTTAATATTATTTGTCAAATATTTTTTAATTTTTTTATAAAAAAACCAGAAATTATTTTCTGGTCCATTTCCAATTACTTTAAAACTGCAAAAAATCTAAACTTTTTATTAGAATAATCCTGGAATACTCACTCCACCAGTAACTACTTCCATTTCTTTTTCTGCCATTTCTTCAGCTTTATCTAAAATTTCATTTACTGCATTTATAATTAAATCTGAAACGATTGTTGAATCATTTTCTTCAATTGCGTCTTTTAAAACATCTAAAGAAATTGATAAATCAACTAATTTTTTTTGACCATTGGCTTTAACAGTGATTCCACCACCAGCTACAGAACTTTCTACAAATTTATCTTTTAATCCTTCTTGAATTTTTAACATTTCTTGTTGCATTACTTGAGCTTGTTTTATAATATCTTGTTGGCTTCCTCCTGATTTATTTCCTGCTCCTTTTATTTTTCTAACCATAATTAATATTTCCTCCTACGAAATTATATGATTTTTCACATTTAAATTTTTTATAAAAAAAAATGGTGGAGAGAGAAGGATTCGAACCTTCGAAGGCTGAGCCGGCAGATTTACAGTCTGATCCCTTTGGCCACTCGGGAACCTCTCCACAACATTATTAATTTTTCTATGGTGCCGCTTGTCGGACTCGAACCAACCACCTACTGATTACAAGTCAGTTGCTCTACCAGATGAGCTAAAGCGGCAAAATTTTATGGCGGAAGTGACGAGACTCGAACTCGCGACATCTTGCGTGACAGGCAAGCACTCTAACCAACTGAGCTACACCTCCATAAATGGTGGTCACAATTGGGCTCGAACCAATGACCCCCTGCTTGTAAGGCAGGTGCTCTCCCAACTGAGCTATGCGACCATAATTTTATTTAATTGGTACGGCCTAGGGGAGTCGAACCCCTGTTGCCAGGATGAAAACCTGGAGTCCTGACCACTAGACGAAGGCCGCACACTTTATTTGTGAAATTTATTTATCTCACGACGAAAAATATTATATCATATATATTTTTAGATGTCAACACTTTTTTTTAATTTTTTTATATTTTTTTATATTTTTCAAAATAACTTAGAAATAAAAAAAGTAAGTTACTAATAACTTACTTTACTGCAAATAATGCTTTTTGAACTTTAGGACTTAATGTTTTAATATTTTTTAACAATATTTTTTTAACTTGATCAACATTTTTTCCTTTTAATGTTTTCATAGCTTTTGTGCAAACTCTTACTCTTACTTCGCTTCCATTAATATTTAAAAGCATTGTCTGCAAATTTGGTTTCCATATTCTTTTTGTAGCTTTGTGAGAGTGACTTACTCTATTTCCGTGGCTAACTTCTTTTCCAAAAACTTCACATCTTCTCATTGTTTTTCACCCTACTAAAATTAGTAGCTCCTTTCTTAATTTTAAATATAGTTTTCACTATTTATAATTTTTAATTACTTAACTAATTTATTTTTTAGTTAAAATTCTTCATATATCGACCTATATTTTATCATATTTCTCAAATTTTTACAAGTATTTTCCAAATATTAGATAAATAAAATTTTTTTATTTTTCAAAATATTTGTTCAATAATATTTTTTATTTTTTTTCAAAAAATTGCTTTAAATTTGGCGGAAAATAATTTGGTCCCTTTATAACTTTCCCGTCTTCTCGATAAATCGGATTTCCATTTTCGTCCAATTTACTAAGATTACTTCTGTGGATTTCCTCAAAAACTTCATCAATCACATCTTGCATTCCGTGCTCAATAATTGTCCCGCAAAGAATGTAGAGCATATCTCCAAGTGCATCTGCCACTTCCACAACATCTCCTTTTTTAGCCGCTTCCAAATATTCTCCATTTTCTTCAGCCATCAAGTCAAATCTCAATTTTTCCAATCCATCCTTTAATTTTCCAATTGGCTTTTCAGAATTTCCAAGTTTATAGATTCTATGAAATTCTTCTACACATTCTATCTTTCTTTTCATATATTTTTTTATTTCCCTTTCAAAATTTATATTAAAATCATCGTGCTTATTATAAGCAAAATCAGTATTTTCACAATATCCGTATACAAAACTGCCGCCACATAAAATCTTGTTTTCTCCAGAAATTCAGTTTCATTATTTTCTAAAACTTTTATTTTTATCATTTTTTTTATTTTTTTTGAATCAAAAATTATTAAAATTATTACGAGAAATAACGATATTATTAGCAATATTACAGGTAAAATTCCAATATTTTTCTGAAACAAAACTTTTATTACTGAAGAAAAAATTGATAAATTTAATCCAGTTAAAAGCGAATAAACTACAAAACTTGACTTTATAATTTTTTTGCTTTTGTTAATTATAATTTTATACAAAAAAAATGTTAAAAAAATTTCTAAAATAATTATTGCAATAAATAAAAACGACATTTTATCCAAAACTTGCTTCATCTTAAAAATATACATAATTTTATACATTTCAGCCTGTAAATTTAACATATGTGACAGCAGAATAGAAATCATTATTCCACAAAACACCCAAATCTTACTGTTTGTAATTTCATCGTTAATAAATTTTTCCAAATCACCATTTAATTTATCTTGATTTAATTTATTATCCTGCAAAATTTTCCCGCTTTCTAAAAAAGTAAAATTGCTTTAAAATCAGAAAAACTCCAACTTTAAAGCATTTTTTACATAAATATTTTTAAATATACTTTATTTTTTTCTTCCCAATATTCTCAAAATATACAAGAACAAATTTATAAAGTCTAAATACAAATTTAACGCTCCCATAATTTCAATTTTATTAAGAATTTCCATATCGCCTTGTACGGCGTGAGCAATTATATTACTTTTTATTCTATTTATATCAACAGCGATAAAAATAACAAATACAATTACTCCAAGAATTGTCGTAAACCAAACTACACCATCACTTTTTAAAAATATATTTACTATACTTGCCAAAATAATTGTAATAAGACCCACAGTTGCAATACTTCCAAATTTTGTCAAATCTTCATTTGTGACATAACCGTAAATCCCCAAAATCAAAAATAGTAGTGCAGTTACAGAAAACGCTGTGATTAAGATATTTAAGTCACCTGCAAAAAGAACTGAAAAACTTATTCCAGTGAGTACCGAATATATGACAAACATCAATTTTAAAACACTTGATGACACTTTATAAATTAAAAATGTAAATGCCAAAACTGTCACAACTTGCAAGACTACAGATACTTTCACTAAACTTTCAAATGCTTCATAAGAAAACATTCCTTTGTAAGCTGCATTTATCACAAAAAATCCGGTAAGACCAGATAACACCAATCCAAGGACCATCCACAACACGCTTCCACGAACTTTTGAAGTAACTAATCTGTTTAAATCTTCATAAGTTGCAATTTGTGTTTCTTTTCCTTCGTTTTTATATTCTTGTTTCAAAAAATCATTATCTTCATCATAATAATTATTCATAAAAATCACCTCTACTTTTATCTATCTAACAATTTTTTATAATTTTTTTAAATAAAATTATTTTTTAAACGGAACTTTTGATTCTTCCAGCAAAATATTTAAAATTTCATCAACTGAAACATTTTTACTTTCTTGTGAACCAAATCTTCTAACATTCACTTCATTATTCGCAACTTCATTTTTACCAATAATTAATTGTACTGGTATTTTTTGATCTCCATTTGCTTCCCTAATTTTGTATCCAATTTTTTCCACTCTTGTGTCAAGTTCAACTCTAATTCCTGCATTTTGAAGTTTTTCAAACACTTCTTTTGCAAATGGAACTTGTTCATCAGAAATTGTCAAAATTCTCGCTTGAACTGGCGCTAACCAAGTAGGGAACGCTCCTGCATAATGTTCAATCAAAATTCCAAGGAATCTTTCTAAACTTCCGTACATTGCACGGTGAATCATTACTGGTTCATGTTTTTCTCCATCTGCACCAATGTAGCTCATTTCAAATCTTTGTGGCAAGTTGAAATCTAGTTGGATTGTTCCACATTGCCAAATTCTTCCAATTGAATCTTTCATCTTAAAGTCAATTTTTGGACCGTAAAATGCTCCATCTCCAGGATTCAACTTGTAGTCAATTCCTTTATGTTCCAAAGCTGATTTTAAATTAGCTTCAGCCATTTCCCAAATTTCATCAGAACCAATTGCTTTATCTGGTTTTGTTGATAATTCAATATGATATTCAAATCCGAATAAAGTATAGAATTTATCGTATAAATCAATAATTTCAATAATTTGTTCTTCAATTTGCTCTTTCGTACAGAAAACATGCGCATCATCTTGTGTAAATGCTCTAACTCTCATAAGTCCGTGCAAAGCTCCACTAAATTCGTGTCTGTGAACAAGTCCCATTTCCCCGTATTTTAATGGCAAATCTTTGTATGAATGCAAGTTATTTTTGTATGAAATTATTGAACCTGGACAGTTCATTGGTTTTATTGCATAAGTTTTTTCATCAATTACTGATGTATACATATTTTCTCTGTAATTAAACCAATGTCCAGAAATTTCCCAAAGTTCTCTATCCAGCATAATCGGTGTTTTAATTTCCTGATATCCTCTTTTTTTATGCTCAACTCTCCAAATTTCTTGCAATTTATTAAACAATTCCACACCTTTTGGCATGAAGAATGGGAAACCTGGTCCATGTTCATCCAAGAAAAATAAGTTAAGCTGTTTTCCTAATTTTCTGTGATCCCTTCTTTCAGCTTCTTCCATCATTGTCAAATATTCATCCAGCTCTTTTTTAGATGCAAAAGCCACTCCGTAAATTCTTTGAAGCATTTTATTTTTAGAATCTCCACGCCAGTAAGCTCCAGCAGTTGACATTAATTTAAACGCTTTTAAATATCCAGTTGATGGAACATGTGTTCCACGGCATAAGTCCACAAATTCTCCCTGTTTATAAATACTGACTTTATCAACTCCCAAGTCATCAATTATTTCAACTTTATAAGTTTCACCTTTTTCAGCAAAGAATTTTTTAGCTTCTTCAGCACTCATTTCGCTTCTTTCAAAAGGATAATTTTCTTTTACTATTTTTTTCATTTCTTCTTCGATTTTTGCTAAATCTTCTTCAGTAAAAGGTCTTTCAGGATCAAAGTCATAAAAAAATCCATTTTCTACAACAGGCCCTATTGTAACTTTTGTATTTGGGAATAATCTTTGCACAGCCTGAGCCATTATGTGAGCCGCACTATGTCTAATTATTTCTATTCCTTCTTCGCTAGTATTTGTTATTAGCTGTATATTTCCTGATTTTTCAATTATGTACGAAGGATCTACTTGGGTTCCATCAATCATAGCTCCTACAGTTGCTTTACCTAAACTAGAACCGATCGTTTTTGCAAATTCCACTACTGTCATTGGTTTTTCTAGCTGTCTTTTGCTACCATCAGGTAATATCATTTCTATCATTATTTCATCCACTCCTTCTTTTTTATCTTATCTTCTTATTTTTTGTTATTGTTTATTATAATACAATTGAAAAGTTTTTTCAACTTAAAATTTACCCCAAAATATATCCTTTGAATAAAAAACTCATAACTATTCCTAAAACAGTTCCCCAAAACACTTCTCGTGGCGTATGTCCCAAAAGTTCCTTAAATTTTTCGTTTATTATTTCTATTCCTTCTTTATGTTCTATCGCTCCTATTAGTTTATTTAAAGCTCTTGCATGTTTTCCAGCTTGGCGTCTAACTCCAGTTGCATCGTATAAAACAATTCCAGCAAACACTGCTGAAATAGCAAATTCTAAAGAAGCAGCACCTTTTAGTAAGAATACTCCTGTTACTAGTGAAACAACTGTTGAAGCGTGAGAACTTGGCATTCCACCAGTTTGAATTAATCGTCCCCACTGTGGTCTTCTTCCCTTAAATATTGGAAAAAAAACTTTGTAAAATTGTGCTGAAAGGCAAGATATCGCCGCAACATCTAAAAGTCTATTTCCAAACAATACTCCTGCGCTCATCTTTTTTTCCTTTTCTTTTTTTCTGTTTTCTCTTCTCTTCTTTTTAATTTTTTTTAATTTCTTTTAATTTCTTTTAATTTCTTTTCTTCACTTCTATTTTATTTTTTATTTTTTAAATTCTTTTATTTTTTGTTTTTTTTCTTTTTAAATTCATTAAATTCAGGTGTAATTATCGCATCTTTTGAATTTTTAGGTTTAAAAAATATAAGCACATTTCCAATTTTATCTACAAAAATTGACTTTGTATCTTTTGCAATTTCACTTGCTGACTCTCTATCTAATTCTACTGATGAATTTTGTAATATTTTTACTTTTATTAATTCTCGTTTCTTTACAACTTCAGAAATACTCTTTAAAACATTTTCATCTATTCCTTCTTTTCCGATTCTTACAATCGGCTCAAGATTGTGTGCCAATTTTCTCAAAAAAGCTCTTTCTCTACTTGAAAGTTGCTGTACCATTTTATATTATCTCCTTTCTTAATTATCCATAATTATTGGTAAAATTATTGGATCTCTGTCAGTTTCCTTCAACAAGAAATCTCCAACTTTTATTCTAATTCTCTGTTTTATTTTTCCAATTTCTTTAACTTTTTCACTCTGTAAAACAGAAAGTTCTTTTTTCACCAATTCTTTTGTCCTAGAAAGCAGACTTTCTGCATCTTTGTTGTAGACAAATCCTCTTGTGACAAGTTCTATATTTTCGTTAAAAGTTCCATTTTTGTATTTTAAAATTGAAATAATTACTATTCCATCATCGGCTAAATTTTGTCTATCTTTTAAGACAGCATTTCCAATGTCCCCAATTCCAAATCCATCAATAAATGTCGCTCCACTTGGCACTTTTCCAACTTGTCTAAATGCTCTTTTAGAAAGTTCTAATTTTGCTCCATTTTCAACTAAAAGAACATTTTTTTCTTCAACTCCTACAGCAACTGCCAATTCTTTATGTTTTTTAATCATTGCATATTCTCCGTGAACTGGCATGAAAAATTTTGGTTTCACAAGATTTATCATAAGTTTTTGTTCTTCTTGACAACCGTGTCCAGACACATGAATTCCAACTCCTTTTTCAAACACGACATTGGCATCCCGTTTCATCAATTGATTAATATTTTTTGTTGCAGCCTTTTCATTTCCTGGAATAGGTGTTGCAGAAATTACAACAGTATCCCCCTGTCTTAGAGTTATGTGTTTATGAGTTCCGTTTGCAATTCTGGACAATGCTGCAAGTGGCTCTCCTTGAGTTCCAGTACACAAAATAAGAACTTTATTTGCTGGATGTGTCTCAACTTTTTCAATATCTATCATTATATCTTTTGGAAGTTTCAAATATCCCAAATTTGAACAAATCTCAAATATTTTAATCATGCTTCTTCCATCAATTGCAATTTTTCTTCCGTGAGAATGAGCAATATTTACAATTTGCTGCAATCTATGCACATGAGATGCAAATGCCGCAAGTATTATTCTTCCTTTAGCTTTTGAAAACTCATCTTTTAAACTTTCTCCAACGGTTCTTTCAGACGGTGTAAATCCAGGAATTTGTGCATTTGTACTATCTGACAAAAGCAAGTCTATTCCTTCTTCTCCAAGTTGCGCAAGTCTTCCAAAGTCGAACCCTTCTCCATTGACAGGTGTTAAATCCACTTTAAAATCTCCCGAATGTAAAATTGTCGCAGCAGGAGTTTTTATGCAAATGGCGTAACAATCAGCAATACTGTGTGTAACACTTATAAATTCCACCGTAAAATATTTTGAAATCTTTAAAATATTTCTTCCAGTTATAACTTTCTCTTTTGGAAGTTTCGCATCCTTTTTCTCAAATTTAGCTTTTGCAAGTGCAAGTGTTAGTTTTCCACCATACATCGGTATATTTTCTGTTCCCAATTTTTGGTAAAAATACGGCACCGCTCCAATATGATCTTCGTGTCCATGTGTTAAAAGCAAAGCTTTTATTTTATTTCTATTCGCTTCTAAATATGCAAAATCAGGTATTATAACATCAATTCCCAAATGTTCATCCTCTGGAAATGTAAGTCCGGCATCCACCACAACTATTTCGTCTTTATACTGAAATGCCGTCATATTTTTCCCAACTTCTTCCAATCCGCCTAATGGGATTACATACATTTTTTCATCTCTTGCCTCATCTTTGAAACTTCTTTTGTCAACATGTCTATTTCTATTGTTCGCAAGTGGAACATATCTTGTTTCGTTTTTTTCATCTAAATGTCTTCTATTCGTACTTTTTCTTCTAAATCTCTTTAAATTAGATTTTATTTTATTAGTATCTTCTTTTTTAGAAAAATATCTTTTTATTGTTGAATTTAAACTTCCTGCTTCTCTTCTTTCTTTATCTGACATTTAGTAAACACCTCCTCACTTTATTTTTTTATATTTTTATATTTTCAAATTTTATCCTTTTTTATTTCCATTATTTCCATTATTTTTATCATTTTCGTTATTTTTATTATTTTTGCTATTTTTATTATCATCTTGTGTTTTATCTTTATCTTTTTGTTTTACTTTTAAAACATATTTTTCTCTATATTTATTTATAAAGACTCTAGCCATTTCTCCAGAGGCGACTCCACCATATCCTCCACCTTCTACAACCGAAACAAATACAATTTGTGGTTTATCTGATGGAAAATATCCAGCTATCCACGAGTGATTATCTCCAAATCCAGAATTTTGTGCCGTACCTGTTTTAGCAGAAACAGGATAACCGTCTATTCTAAGTATTTTCGCTGTTCCACCTGAACCCATTACTGGCAGTCTCAATGCATTTTGCAACAATTTTATTGTCTTTGGACTTACATTTAATTTTCTCGAAAATTTTGGCTGATTTACCTCAACTTTTCCGTTATAAGTTACAAATCTGTCTACAACAGTTGGTTTTAACTGCACACCGTTATTTGCAATTGTCTGATAAACTGAAGCAATTTGTATTGGTGTAACAAGCACATAACCTTGTCCTATTGACATATTGATTAAATCTCCTGGAAGCCATTTTTGATCTTGTTTTTTCTTAAATCTTTTCTTTTTCCATTCAGGACTTGGCAATGTTCCCGTAGATTCTCCAGGTATGTCAATTCCTGTTTTTTGACCGATTCCATATTCTTTAGCATATTTATCAATATTTTTTATTCCAGCTTTTTGAGAAAATACATAATAGTATGTATTTACTGATTCTTCGATAGATTTGGCAAAGTTAGTTATACCATGTCCAGCTTTATGCGAATCTCTAAATACTGAACCTCCAAATCTATATTGTCCTGTAGAATTTACTGTTGCATACGGAGAAATTCCAGATTCCAATATTCCTGTACCAGTTACTGCCTTAAATGTCGATCCAGGAGGATAAAGTCCTGCAATTCCTTTGTTTACAAGTGGTTTTGATTTAGAATTTACCAAAGCGTTCCACTGAGCTCCAGGAATTTTTGAACTCATCAAATTCAAGCTTATTTCAGGATTGCTTACAAAAGTAACTATTTTCCCAGTTTTCGCTTCCATTGCAATAAATGCACCAGTTTTCCCGCTAAATGCTTCTGTCATAGCTTTTTGCAAGTCAAAGTCGAGTGACAAATATACATTTTTTCCAGCAATACTTTCGTTTGTGGAAATTTGTCTTATTATATTCCCCTTTGCATCAACTTCAATACTCTCTTTTCCATCCTGACCTTTCATCTCTTTGTCATAAGAACGCTCAACACCTTTTTTCCCAATTAGGTCACTATTTTGATAACCTTTGTCTTTTAACTCGTTATATTCTTTTTCACTTATCGGTTTTACATAACCTATAACATGAGATGCTATTGTGTCTTCAGGATAAAATCTCTTATTATATTCAACTATGTCAATTCTATCGTTATCCAATTTTTCAATAGCCTTTAATGCAACATTTTTGTCCAAATCCTCAATAACCAATATTTTTTTATCCGTTCCAAGTCTTTGCTCTTTAAAAAATTTATCAATTATGTCGTCCAAATTTGTTCCAGTCACTTCATTAATTTTTTTAATATCAAGCATTGTCTCTTCCAAGTCCTTAGCTTTTTTCTTTTTCTCACTTGAAAGTCTTGCATGAATTTGCTCTGGATTCATATTTTTCATTTCTTTCAATATTTTTACATCATTTGCATCAAGCGTTTTTGTCCCAATGTGAACCAATTGATATCCTGTCATATTTTTTGCAAGTAAATGACCTTCTCTATCGTAAATTTCACCACGGTTAGCTTTTATTATATTTGTTCTAATTCTATTTTGCTGTGCTCTTTCTTCATATTTAGAAGCTTCTAAAATTTGTAAAATAAATAATTTTGAAATTAATACTAAAAATCCTATTCCTACAAGCATAATAAAAGCAATAAACCTTGGATTTTTTTCTTCCTTGTCTAATTCTCTCATTTTTTTTCCTTCTTTTTTTGCCTTGTCTTTATTTTTTTATTTATTTTAAAATATTTTATTCATCAATTTCTTTATTTTCTTCGTTTTCTTTATTTTTTCCATTTACTCCGTTGTAAAATTCATCTAATTTGTAATAATCTCTCGCATCTTTACTAAATATACTAACAATCACATCTCCTGCATCAATTAAAACCCAATTAGCTTCTTCCAGTCCTTCAACACTTCTAACCGTTTCCAAACTTTTTTTTACATCTGTCGCAATCGCTTCAATATTTCTACTTGAACTTCCAGTACAAAGTATCGAATAATCAAAAAATGGTGATTTTCCACGCATATCATATACTTTTATGTCCTGCGCTTTCTTGTCCTCCATAATGTCAATTATTTGTTGAATTTCTGCACCAAATTCATTTTTTATTTCACTCATTTTCTCTTTTTCCTTTCTTTAATTTAATTTTGTTTTGTTTTTTATTATTTTTAGTTTTTTAATTTTTTATTTTAAATTTAAATTTGAAATAATTCCTGCAACTACAATTGAAGCTGTTTCAGCTCTTAAAATTCTAGCGCCAAGACTCACTTCAAAAGCATTTTTTTCTTTCAAAAAATCAACTTCCTCTTCGGTAATTCCGCCTTCTGGTCCAATTACACACAAAATATCTTTATCTTTTTCATCAATTAATTCAAAAATCGACTTTGAATTTTCACTATTTTCATAGGCAAATATTATTTTATCATATTTTTCGTAGTCAATTTCACAAATTTTTTTTATTTCTGAAATTTTGGGAAATTTCACTCCTCTACATTGTTTTAGCGCTTCTCTTACAACAGTTTCCCATTTTTCTTTTTTTTCATTAATTTTTACAACAACTCTTTTTGTCTTTAACGGAATTATTTTATTAACACCTATTTCCGTCAATTTTTGTATCGCTAAATTCATCTTGTCGTTTTTTAAAATTCCTATCGCCATGTCAATATTCACATCAAGCGAATAATTGTCCTCCATTTTTTTTATTATTTCTAAAATGACTTCTTTTTTAGAAATGCTTAAAATTTTTGTCAAATATTCAAATTCGCCGTCAATAACTCTCAATTCATCATTTATTTGAAGTCTGTACACATTTTGAATATGTCCGCAATCCAATTTATTATCAATAATAATTTTTGTATCACTAATATTTTTCTTTTCTGCTATCACTGTCAACAACAGCTTTTCACCTCATTTTTATTCTTCCAGTATTTTTTTTATTCCTAAATGTCTGTAACCAGCTTCAGTTACAACTCTTCCACGGGGTGTCCGCTTTATAAATCCAATTTTAATTAAATACGGCTCATAAACTTCTTCAATTGTTCGTCTATCCTCTCCCAGCAAAAGTGATAATGTCTCAATTCCAACAGGTCCGCCGTTATAGACATCAATTATTGAACTTAAAATTTTTCTGTCAAGTTCATCCAAGCCATTTTCATCGACTCCCAAAAGTTTTAAAATCCCATTTACACTTTTTTTGTCCAAAACTCCATTTCCTTCAACAAGTGCATAATCTCTTGCTCTTTTCAAAAGTCTATTCGCAATTCTAGGCGTTCCTCGACTTCTTTTAGAAATCTCGCTAATTCCGTCTTCATCGTACGAAATGCTTAAAATTTCAGCTCCTCTTCGAACAATTTCTGTAAGCTCATCAAGATTGTAAAACTCCATTTTATGTGTCACACCGAATCTGTCCCGAAGTGGCGTACTAAGTTGTCCCGCTTTAGTCGTCGCACCAATTAATGTAAATTTTGGCAACTCAATCCGAATACTTCTAGCTGACGGTCCTTTTCCAATTAAAATATCAATTTCATTGTCTTCCATCGCAGGATACAAAATTTCTTCAACTGAAGTATTTAATCTGTGAATTTCGTCAATAAATAAAATGTCATTTTCTTCAAGCGAAGTCAAAATTGCCGCCAAATCCCCTGATTTTTCCAAAACTGGTCCAGTTGTAATTTTTAAATTTACTCCCATCTCATTTGCAATCACTCCTGCAAGTGTCGTCTTTCCAAGTCCTGGAGGTCCATATAGCAAAATGTGGTCCACAGTTTCATTTCGCATTTTTGCCGCTTTTATAAAAATGTTCATTTTTTTTTTCAAATCTTCTTGACCGATATATTCGCTAAAAGTTTTTGGTCTAAGTGACTTTTGAATATTGTCCTCTCCCAGTTCATCGGGTGCCAATACTCTTTCTTTTTCCATCTTTTCTCCCTCTCTCAAAACTTATATCGCTTTTAGTGCCACCATCAATAAGAATTGAAACACTGCGATAATTCCCCCAAGAACTCCACCTATTATTTCAATATGCTTTAGTTCATTTTTTGAAATTCTTAAAATAATTTCTTCTATTTCTTGCAAAGAAAAATTTTCCATTTTTTCCAAAATAATTTCACGAAAATTTATTTTTTCTTTTCCTATTTTTATAATTTCCCCAATAATTTCTTCTTTATTTTCCAAAATGCTCTTTTTAAAATAAGATTTTATCTTTTCAATCACGCTATCATTTATAAACATTTTTAATAACGGATTTTTATCCAATATATTTTTTTGCAATTTTTCTCCAATAACTTTATCTAATAACTTATCAATAATTTCATCTGAAAGTTCCATTTCTTCAATTTTATCTGCGATATCATCCACAGAAATCAGCTCTTTTTCCACAACATCGGCTATATTTAAAGATATTTCCGCTCTTCTTTTGGGAATTAATCCCTGTATTTTAAAAAAGAGAAAATTCATCTCTTTATATGGTCTAAAAAGCAATTTTATGGCTAAGTAATTCGTAAACCATCCAATAAGTGTTCCAACAAAGACCATCATAAAAAATTGTAATATCAAATTTCCCAAATTTTTCCTCCGAAAACTTATGTTTTTGAAATAGTTTATATTTAATGGTACCACATTTCTTATTTAATATCAAGAATTATTAATTATTGGCAAAATAAAATATGTCTGAAAAGATAAAAATTTTTTTTATTTATTTAATCAAGGAGGAAAAAATCCCCCTTTTTTTATTTTTGCTATAATATTATTTTTCTTCCATATTCCTTACACTTTTCAATTTTTTCGTCATCGTCAACCGCCAGGTGATTTATAAGTCCTTCTCCTACAATTGAAAAATTTTCACTAGTTAATTGTTCCACCCAATTTTCCATAAAAACTCCAGTTCCCCAATCGTAAGAGCCAAAAAGTCCAACTGTTTTATTAAAAATTTTATCTTTATTTGTTTCGATAAATTCAACCATTTCTGGCGCTATTTCTTCTGCTCCTGAAGCAGGTGAACCAAATGCCAAAAAATCAGCATTTATTGAATTTTCATCAGCTTCTTCCACATTTATCACTTTCACATCTGCTCCCGCATCTTTTGCACCTTGAGCAATATTTTTTGCCATTTCTTCAGTATTCCCTGTTGCCGAATAGTAAATTATATTTAAACTTGCCATTTTTTCTCCTAACTTTCTCTTGTAAGTCTATAAGTATCTCTTGCTATCATTATTTCTTCTGCTGTTTCAATTTTATAAACTTTTACTTTAGAATTTTCTTTAGTAATTTCTACATTTCCTGGTAACCATTTACTTGATTTTTCCTCATCCAAATCAATTCCTAAATATGTCAAATCCCTACAAATATCTCTTCTCGCATAAAAAGCATTTTCTCCAATTCCACCTGTAAATGCTATTGCATCAAGTCCATTCATTGCAGCGGCATAAGCTCCAATATAAGATTTTATTTTGTAACAAAACATTTCATATGCCAATTTTGCTTTTTCATTTCCTTCTTCAACTCCAGCTGCCAAGTCCCTAAAATCTGAGCTAGGTCCAAAAATTCCTTTAATTCCAGACTGTTTGTTCATTCTCGTATTCATTTCTTTTGGAGTCAAACCTCTTTTTTCCATAATGTAAACAACTGCCGATGGATCCACATCTCCAGTTCTAGTTCCCATCATAACTCCAGCAAGTGGAGTTAGACCCATCGAAGTATCTACAACTTTTCCATTTTTTACAGCTGTTATACTAGCTCCATTTCCAAGATGGCAAACTATTATTTTAGAATCTTTTTTCCCAAGCATTTGAGCTGCAATTTCACTCACATATCTATGTGAAGTCCCATGTGCACCATATTTTCTAACTTTTAACTCTTCATAGTCTTCATATGGAAAAGCGTACATATATGCTTTTGGCTCCATTGTCTGATGAAACGAAGTGTCAAATACAACAACATTTTTTTTATCAGGAAGTAATTCCATCATAACTCTCACACCCATTGCCGCAGCTGGATTATGAAGTGGAGCAAGTTCCCCAAGTTCTTCAACCAATGAAATAACTTTTTCATCAACTAAAGCTGAATCTTTAAAATAAGCTCCTCCTTGCACAACTCTGTGTCCTATCGCATCAATTTCATCAACACTTTTAATAACTCCCATGCTATCGTCCTGAAGAAGTTTTAATACAGCGTCAATTGCCATTTTATGATCGTCCATAGGTTCTGGCTGTTCAGTTATTTTTATATCTTTTATCAAATTTTTGTAACTGATCATCGGATTTGCAATTCCTATCCTCTCGCACAGTCCTTTCGCAATTGATTTTTCATTTGTCATATCAATTAATTCAAACTTTAACGACGAGCTTCCACTATTTATAACTAATATTTTCATTTATTTATTCCCTCCAAAAATTTTTATTTATCTTTATCCTTATCCTTATTCTTAATTATTATTATTCATCAGATTCAACAGCTGTAATTGCCACAACTTCAACTATATCTTCCACGCTACAACCTCTTGACAAATCGTGAACAGGTCTTGCAAGTCCTTGAATTAATGGTCCTAATGCTTTTGCACGAGAAAATCTCTGAGTCAATTTATAACCAATATTTCCTGCATTTAAATCTGGAAAAACCAATACATTTGCATTTCCTGCCACTTTTGAATTTGGCGCTTTAAGTTTTGCCACTTCTGGAACAATTGCCGCATCTAACTGCATTTCTCCATCAAATTCAAAGTCAACATTTTTAGTTTCTAAAATTTCGATTGCTTCTCTAACTTTTCTAACTGATTCACCATCTGCACTTCCTTTTGTCGAATAAGATAAAAATGCCACTTTTGGTTCTTTAATTCCAGCCGTAACTCTAGCTTTTTCTACTGCTGAAATCGCTATATCCGCAAGTTGCAGCGCAGTTGGATTTGGAATAACTGCCGCATCAGTAAAAATAAGCGTTCCATCTGCTCCAAAGTCCGAGTCAGTTATCATAACAAACGAACTTGAAATTGTTTTAAGCCCTTCTTTTGGTCCAATTACTAAAATTGCTGCTCTTAATACATGCGCAGTCGGAGAAATCGAACCTGCGACCATTCCGTCAACTCTTCCTTGTTTTACAAGCATTGCTGCAAAAAATCTAGGATCTGATAACATTGTAGCTTTTGCCGCTTCAAAAGTCATACCTTTTTTTTCTCTTCTCTTTCTCAAAATTTCTGACATTTGGTCAATAGTCGCACAGTTATTTGGATCATAAAAAATTGCTCCATCCAAATTTACCCCCAATTTTTCCGCCTCTTTTTTTATTTTTTCTTCGCTTCCCACAAGTGCAATTTTCGCAAGACCTTCACTCATAACTTTTTCAGCCACTTTTAACACCCTTGGATCTTCCGTTTCTGGTAAAATAATTGTTTTTTGCAATATTTTTGCTTTAGCTTTCAAACTTTCTAACAAATTTTTAGGCATTGTTTCAACTCCATTTCTTTTTTTATTTTTTATTTTTATTTTTAAATATTTTTTAAAACTAATCAGAAAAAATCGCTTCTACAAACTCTTTAGAATCAAATTTTCTAAGATCTTCAATTCCTTCCCCAACTCCAATAAATTTAATTGGCTTTTTTAGTTCATTAGTTATCGGAAAAATAATTCCTCCTTTTGCAGTTCCGTCAAACTTAGTCAAAATAATACCTGTTAAATCCACAATTTCATTAAAGATTTTAGCTTGTTCAAGTCCATTTTGCCCAGTCGTGCTGTCAATTACAAGAAGTGTTTCAAATTTATCATTTCCCGATTGTTCTTTTATAATTTTATTAATTTTTTCCAGCTCTTTCATCAAATCTCTTTTATTATGAAGTCTTCCCGCTGTATCCAGTATCGCCACATCAAAATTTCGATTTTTAGCGGTTTTTACCGTATCAAATATGACAGCCGCAGGATCACTTCCATGAGATTGTTTCACAACTTCAACGCCAGTTCTTTTTCCCCATTCTTCAATCTGCTCAATTGCAGCCGCTCTAAATGTATCTCCAGCTCCAATTATAACCTTTTTCCCTTCATCCTTTAACTTTTTCGCAATTTTTCCAATCGAAGTCGTCTTTCCAACTCCATTTACTCCAACTACCAAAATAATATTAAGTTTTCCATCTTGAATATCAAGTTTTGTATTTTCTTCAGTGTTGTAAACTAGTTTATCTTTTAGCAATTCTTTCAATTCTTCATAGACATCCTGCGACGCTTTCAATCTCTTTTTGGCAACTTGTTTTTCCAAATCTGCTACAATTTCCATCGTCATATCCATTCCAATATCAGATTGAATAAGCAGTTCTTCCAACTCTTCATAAAGTTCATCGTCAATTGTTTTTCCCAAAAACATCTCTTTTAATTTTGAGAAAAATCCTTTTTTAGGTGTTGCAAGTCTATCTTTTAGTGGTTTTAACTTTGGTTTTTTCTTAGTTTTTTCAATTTTTTCTTCTTTTTTTTCTTTTGCTTCTTTTTCTTCTTTTCCTTTTTCATTTTTGTTTTCTTCTGATTTTTTTTCATTTTTTAATTTTTTATTTTTTTCAGAAATTTCATTGCCTTTTTTTGTTTTTTCTTCTTTATCTTCTTTATTTTCTTTATTTTCTTCGTTTTCTATATTTTTTTCAATTTTTTCAGTTTTTTCAGTTTCTTTAGTTTCTTCAATCTCCTCTTCTTTTTTCTTCTTTTTTCCAAATTTAAAAAAATTTTTTAAAGCCATTATTTCTTATCCCTTTCCGCCTGTGATTTTTCCAAATAATTTGGTCTTAAATTAAAAATATCAGTTTTTTTGTCTTCAAGTTTTCCAGAAATCATCATTTGAACAAAAGTTGCCACATCAATTTTCAAATTTTTTTCTTCAAATAAATGAATACTTTGTCCCAAATTTTCTTCTATCTTTTCTCTATAATTAAAAACTGCATCTCCAATCATATAAATTTCACTATTTTTATTTTTTTCTTTATTTTTTTTAATTTCTCTACTTTCTTTATCTTTATTTTTATCTTCTTTTTCAATTTCTTTATTTTTTTCATTTTTTTCAAATTTTTGATTTTTAATTTCCAAGATTACATCATCCAATTTAGCAACTTTATAATCTTCCACTAACTCAAGTTTATTTTCAAAAACTTTATAAGCCGCAAAATAAACTTTTTCTTTTCTCGAATCTATCAATGCATAAATTTTTTTATCCAAAAAATTGCTGCAAGTTGCACAAATATCAAAAAATGCCTGATATCCCAGCGCATCAAGTTCATTAACTTCATAAAAAGTCACATCATCTCTTCCAAAAAAAATCCCTTTTACGACAGAAATTGCTATTCTCACACCTGTAAAAGAACCAGGTCCAATCGACACAACCACATTTTTTATATCAGTTAGCTTTTTTCCAGTCCACTTCAAAAGACACTCAATTTGCTCCAAGATTGTTGTAGAATGTGATTTTGCAACTTCAATATGAATTTTTCCCAGAACTTTGTCATCTTCATAAAGTGCAAGACCAGCTAATTTAGTAGTCGTAGTTATTGCAAAAGTTATCATGATTTTCCTTTCTTTATTTGTTTTTCTTTTAGTTTTTTTAGTTTCTTTTAGTTTCTTTTAGTTTCTTTCGTTTTATTTTTATTTTTATTTTTATTTTTACTTTTTATTTTTTATTGTTTATTGTTTCTTTTATTTTTTATTTTTTATTTTTTATCTTTTTACTTTTCTCTTTATTTTTTTTAAAATTTTTTTTATTTTTGTAATTTTTCCAAACAATCTATTTTTTCCCCATTTTCAAATTTATAAACTGAAATTTTTCTTGTGTTTTCAGAATTATGATTAATTTCAATAAAAATCGTATCTTGCGGCATTTCAGATAAAATTTTATCTGCCCATTCAACAATTACGACGCTCTCTTCATCTCCAATAAAATCTTCAAACCCAATTTCATAAATTTCTTCAGAATCGCTAATTCTGTAGACATCAAAATGGCTAATTTTTTTTCTTCCACTCTCATATTCAATGACATAAGTAAATGTCGGACTTTTCACATTTTCAGTTACGCCAAAATACTTGCAGATTTTTTTAGTAAAAGTCGTCTTCCCCGCTCCTAAATCTCCAATTAGCCCAACACATCCGCCATTTTCCAATTTTTTGGCTAAATTTTTTGCCAAATCATTTATTTCATCAAAATTCATTATTTTCATATTTCAATCTCACTTTTTCTGAACCTCCCACGACTAAAGTCGCAGGGTTCTAAAATTTTTAAAAATATTCAAAAATTTTCTAAGAAGTTTGATAGCTTTACACTACCCTTATTCTTTTAGGTGTGTTCAGCTCACCTCTATTGTATAGGACATTTAAGTCCACAACTTTACTTTTTCTTAGAATATTTAATGCTCCATTACAATCTGCATTTATGAGTTTACCTATGCTTGTTTGATATAGTCCTCTTTTTATTCTTTTTCCACTGAATATATATTCTTTTTGATTTTCTTTATCATATATTGGAATTTCATCTCCATCAAAGAAACTTGCTTTTGATGTATAACTTTCTTCTTGCAGCTTAAATTCTATTCCATATAGTTTACATAGATATATTAATTTATCTCTTAATTTCCCATATGGTATATTTACAAAATTTTGATTATTTATACTCCCTATATTTGAATTTCTTTGAAAATCTTCATTATATCCCAGAACTATTCTTCCTATATCATTATTAAGACAATAATTTATTATTATTCTTGCTGCTTTCGAAAGATAATCTTCTATACGATTATTTCTCTTTCTAGCTATTCTCTTTTGCCTTAATGTTATATGCTCTATCTTTTGCTTATCTTTAATGCTTTGTAATTTTGCATTTGTCTTATTATAGTATTGATTTATTGATTTTAATTTTCTACCATCTATTATGAATGAAGCTCCAGTATTTGTAACACAAGTGCAAAGATTGTCTATACCTAAATCAATTCCTAGTGCATTTTCTTTATTTAATTCCCTTTGAACTTCCTCTACTTCATAAGTATATTGAATTTCAAAGTACCTAGAATGTTGTTTTGGTATTATTCTAATCTCTTTTATCTTCTTGCCTTTCAATACTGGTGGCAGCTTAATTTTAACTTCCTGATGAGTTTTCTTAAACAAATTTGAATAAGGAACTATCAGAATATCATCTTTTAATCTAACAAAACCTATAACAAGAGTTGTAAAACCATCTTTAGCAAGATATTTAGGTAATTTTATTTTTTATTATCATATTGACCTTTTTTAGCAAGTTTTAAAAGTACAAAAAATGATTTGAAACTTCCGTCTACTTCTTTTAGAATTTGTTGAGCCATATTAGAATTTAACTTCTTATAGTTCTCACTATTTTTAAGCATTTTATAGTTTTCGTTATAACTTAAATACTTTTTATTTTCAAAATAGTATTGTCTAACATTATATATAGCTTGATTCTTTAAATTCTTAGCTATATGGCACAAATATTTCAAAATTTTAAATTCTTTTTTACTAAGATGTTTTACTTGTTGTTTTAATGTCAAATACATAGATATCACCTCCTTTTCATCAGAGATATTATACCATGTATTCTACATTTTATCTGTCAAAAAAGTAATATTTTTAAATATTTTTAAAGTTTTTAAAACCCCACAACAGTGGGAAGCGTCGTTCACATAAGTTCGCTACTACTTATGCAGTTCTCTTATGAACTTCTTGTTATCTCTAACAAGCACAGACTATATCTTATCCATATCCTATTTCAAGGACTTAGGCGAAACCACTTCCAATACCTATCGCTTGTATTGTACTCCCCTCACGAGGGATAGTCGTTGAACTTTCCTTTTCAGGTTTAGCTGCTGATTGTCTATTATCATAATGTTTAGGATTTAACCTTGCACCATCTAGTATATTTTTTCTGCTTTCGCCACCATCACACCTATACCATTCACTTAGGTATTATGTTGTGGTTATACTAGCTTTAAGAGTTCCCAGCAATTCAGTTTCTTTGTTGCACGGTTTTGATCCGTGTCTACATACAAGTTTCCCTATATGCTTACTAAAATTTTCGTACAATTCATCTCACGACTAAAGTCGCGAGTGTTCTTGCACTATTTAATAAACTTTAATTATTTTATTAATTATATCTGTTGTGGAAACATTGTCAACAAAAGATAAAATTTTAACTTTTCCACCATTTTTTTCCACAATTTTTGTTTCTGGTAAATCTTCTTTCTTATAATCTCCACCTTTCACATGAATGTCAGGTTTTAAAATATCCAGAAGTTTTTCCGGCGTCTTCTCATCAAAAATAACTGTAAAATCCACAAACTTCGTCCCCAAAAGTACAAACGCCCTATTTTTTTCATCGTTAATTGGTCTTTTATCGCCTTTGTTGACTTTAACAGAAGAATTACTGTTGACACCGACAACCAAAATATCTCCAAGACTTCTAGCTTCCTCCAAATAAGTCAAATGACCTATGTGCAAAATATCAAATACTCCATTTGTAAAAACAACTTTTTTCCCTTCCCTTTTTAATTCAGTTATTTTCTCACACATTTTTTCTGCACTCAATAAATTTTCTCTAAAATTATTTTTCATATTTTCTCCACTTTTTCAATTAAAAAATTATTTCTATTTATTTTATTAATATCTGAACCTCCCACGACTAAAGTTGCAGGATTCTAAAATCTATAAATTTTAATTTTTAATTTTTAATTTTTAAATAATCTCTATTTTAAATTTTTCTAAATACACAATTACAATAAATTATATCACATTTTTCGAAAAAAAAGAAAATATTTAATAATTTTTCTCACATTTTTTGTTATACAAAAAAAAGGCTTTCGCCTCTTTTTAAATATAATTTTAAAAAAATTATAAAATTTGAGAACTATTTAAAATAGTTCCCAAATTATTAATTATTCTTATTGGTTAATGAATTTTACATTTTGGAAGTCAACATTTTGGAAGAATAATTCAACTCTTCTGTTATTGTATCTTCCTTGTTCTGTATCGTTAGTATCCATTGGATTAGCTTCACCTTGTCCAGTGATTGTTCCGTAAGAAATTGTATTTTTAAGTCCATATTCTCTTAATAATCTTGCTACATTTTGTGCTCTTGCAACTGATAATTTTTGGTTGTAAGCAGCTGATCCAGTTGAATCTGTATGTCCAACGAAATCAATTGATCCACCGTCAGCGAATTGGTTAATTACACCTGCGATACTTCTTAAGTCGTTTTGTTCAGTTTCGTTAGGTACTCTTCCGTCAACTTTAAATCCTCTGATTACACATTTTTTCTCATCAACTGAGCAGCTAAATGGTAATGCAGCATTTCTACCAGTGTCGATTGTTTTATCAGGTACTGGAACTGGAGTTGGTACAGGTACTTCAACTGTTTGAGTTATAACTTTAGGTGATCTGTCATTTTTCAATTGACCGATTCTATAACCTACTCTTACTCCAACTGTATCTAAATGATCTCTGTATTTAGTTACATCAGCATTTGGAGTTTTGTCAGATACTTTAAAACTAGATCTTTCATATAATGCTTCTAATGAAACTGGTCCAAATTCAGTACCAATTCCTGCTGCAGTATATAATCCACCTTTAATATCCAATCCTGCTTGTTTTCTTGCTTCTTTTGATTCTTTAGCGAAATTGTATCCTGCTCTACCTAATACATATAAAGCATCATTTCCATTGTTAGTTGTAATTAAGTTAAATTTACCTAAAGCATAAACTGGTACATCTCTA
The DNA here is from genome assembly GCF_018128225.1 of Leptotrichia sp. oral taxon 218. Classification (NCBI taxonomy): domain Bacteria; kingdom Fusobacteriati; phylum Fusobacteriota; class Fusobacteriia; order Fusobacteriales; family Leptotrichiaceae; genus Leptotrichia; species Leptotrichia sp. oral taxon 218. Next base: position 1,889,712 of record NZ_CP072377.1, read on the forward strand.
CCAATTTTTTTAGCTTTTGCATAAGTACCATTCCATTGGTCTTTTTTAGGTTTTAATTTTCCTGAGTTATTAGCAAATTTATATTCTGCTCCTAATCCCCATTCAAATTCACCTTGGTTGTCTACGATGTATTCAGCACCAGCAGTTGCACCATTTTTTACTTTAAAATCAGGATTTTTCCAATAATCTGCTCCTGATTTATATTTTCTGTAGAAATCATATCCACCTTTTACTTGGAATTCAGACGCTACAGCATTCAAAGCTAATAAAGCTGTTCCCAAAATAACTAATTTTTTCATTTTAATTCCTCCTGAATTTTCTATTTAAATCTTGTTACTATACTGTCTTGATTGTGCCTAAACAGTTATATTTCAAGATGCTTAATCCAAAATAAAAAATTTTAAAAAACTAAAACTTAATTGATTTTTTAAAAAAACTTTTTAATAATTTGGATTTTTTAATCTAACTTTACTTAAGTGATTATACACCATTTAAGCAAAAAAATCAAGTTTTTTTGCTAATTTTGCACTAGGTCAAGTTCAACTTAACCTTTGTTTTACACTTAAATAATAACATTTTTAGCAAAAAAAGTCAACACTAAAATTTTATTTATCTATCATTTAACTGTGAAATTTATTCGAAAACCCCATATTGACTGGCAATTTAACTATTTAAATTTTTTTAAAAATTTTTATATATTTATCATCTTGTCAATTGATTTTTCCAATTTTTTCAATGTAGCAATTCTATTATTTTTAATTTTTTTATCGCTGGCGTTAATTATAACATTATCGAAATAGTTATTAATTACATTTGCATTATTCAATAAAACTTGAATGTAATTTGCAAATTCTTCATTTTCAAGAAATTCCAATTCATTTCCTAATTCAAATATTGCTTTTTCCTCGTCTTTTTCAAATAAGTTTTCTGAAATTTCAGTTTCACCTTTGGTATCTTTAACTATATTTTTTACTCTTTTTAATAAGTTAATTAATGTTTCGAAATTTTCTGTTTTCGATAATTCCAACAACACTGACAATCTGTCATTTAATTTTACGATATTGTTTTCAAGATTAATTTCATATGAAATCAAGTCCTTGCTGTATTTTTCACCTAAAACATTTGATAATCTTTGTTTAAACAATTCTACCACATTTTCCACAACATTTTTATCCAACACTTTTTTGTCAGCTGCAAAAATTTCGTAAGCCTTTTCGACTAATTTTTCGTAATTTAACTCTAATTTAGAATCCAATGCTACTTGAATGATTCCTTGAACTGCTCTTCTCAACGCATAAGGATCTTTTGAACTTGTTGGTTTTAAACCTACTGAATAACAACCTACTACAGTGTCGATTTTATCAGCAATTCCAGCTAATGCTCCTTCAATAGTTGTCGGCAAAATATCGTTTTGGTATCTTGGCAAATAATGTTCAAAAATTCCAAGTGCCACTTCTCTATCTTCACCTTGTTTTTCAGCATAAACTGATCCCATAAATCCTTGTAATTTTGTAAATTCTTTTTCTGCAATTACATTCGAAACCAAGTCTGCTTTTGAAAGTTCCACTGTTCTTAAGATATTTTTCTTTTTCGCTCCATATCCCAATTCATCTGCCAAATATTCAGCGATTTTTTTACTTCTTTGCATTTTTTCGTAGATTGTTCCCATATCTTTTTGGAATGTAACTTCTTTTAATTTTTCCACATTATCGGCAAATTTACCTTTTAAATCTTCGTCAAAGAAGAATTTTGCATCAGCAAGTCTTGGCTCGATAACTTTTTCATTACCTTTTTTCACAACTTCCGAATATTCAGGTGCATTTCTAATTACAATAAATTTATTTGTCAATCTTCCATTTGCATCTTTCACTGGAAAATATCTTTGGTGTGTTTCCATAGTTATCGTAATAATATCTTCTGGAAGGTCCAAATAATCAGGATTAAACTCACCTTTTATCGCAAAAGGATATTCCACCAAATTCACAACTTCTTCCAATAAATAATTATTGATAATTGCAACATCACCATCATTTTCACAATTTTCTTTTATACTTTTTAAAATTTCTGCTTTTCTATCAGCTTTTCTAGCAATTACACTATTTTCTCTCAATTTTGAAACATATTCGTCAGGATTTGAAATTTCAACATCTTGTGGTGCAAAATATCTCATTCCACGAGTTTTGTTTCCACCTTTTAATCCTTCAAACTCAAAAGGCAATACTTCTGTTCCAAGCAAAGTCACAAACCATTTTATCGGTCTTGCAAATCTAAATGTTCTATCTGACCATTTCATTGATTTTTCAAACTCGATTTTTTTAATAACATTCGACAATATTTCTGGCAACACTTCTTTTGTAGGTTTTCCAGCAATAAATTTTTCAATTGAAATATATTTCCCTTTTTCATTTTCGATAATTTTTACATCATCAGGTGTCGCTCCTTGTGATTTTATAAATCCTTCTCCAGCTTTTGTCAACGCTCCGTCTTTATAAGCGATTTCCACTGAAGGTCCAACACTTTTTTTATCCAAATCTGCTTGTTTTTCAGCAATATCTTTAACAATAATCGCCACTCTTCTAGGCGTACTAAAAGACTCTATTTCTGAAAACGCAATTCTTTCTTCTTTTAACTCTTTTTCCGCAATTTTTTTCAAATTACTTTCAGCCTCGTCTACATATCTCGAAGGCAATTCTTCTAATCCTATTTCAAAAAGAAAATTCAATTTTTTCACTCCTTTCGGTATTTACACTCTTCTTTTTTTATTTTTTATAAATTTTCGCCCAAAAAGAAGTAAAAAAGACTTTATTTTTTATTTTAATTTCTCATATTTTCTTACAAATTTTTCCTCAAATTCCTCTTTTGAGTAGGTGTGTACATTTTTAAAACAATAATTTTTAAATTTTTCAAGTCCAAAACAAATGATTTCATCTTTACCAAAAGTATTTTCTCCAACTGATAAACTACTTCCCTGATTTATAAAATAATTTCCAATCTCTGAAATGGAATTCTTTTCATTTGGTGAATTTTTTTCTTCATTGTAGACTAAAATATAATTTGTAATTTCTTTTAAAGTATTTAAAGATTTTTCCTCAATATCTCCTAAAACAAACATACTATTAAGAATCTTTAACTCTATATCCTTTAATTTTTTTATATCAATTCTATTAGACTTATCAAGTAATTTCCCATTTTTAAATTCAATAAAAGTATATCTTCTATCGCTATGTAAAAATAAAACATCATTTGTTTTTAGCTGAATGCTCAAATTATTATTTCTAGTGTACTTATCTCCTCCAACACTATCAAAATTAATTACTTTAATTTGACTTTCTGTCATATATTCTTCATTGTTATCATCTTTTGAAGTTTGCTTTAATGTAGAAGTATTATATATTTTCAAATTAATTTTTTTACTCATCTAAATCACTGCTATATCTAATATTTTCTAAATCCTGAATCGGTCTTGCTAATTTTCTATAAATTTCTCTTGTATTTCCTGTTACATCTTTTATAATACTGCTATTTCCTTCATTTTCAGCCACATAATATTTACATTTATCATCAATTTTATGTCGTTCCGAAAAAACTTCAATTGCATTTAAAAAATACGGACTATGTGTTGTCAATAAAATATGCATTCCAAACTCTCTTTGCAATAAAACTATCAATTCAGCAAATTTTAGTTGCCATTCTGGATGTAAATGAATTTCTGGTTCATCAAGAATTATTGTCCCATTTTCTTCCAACGTTCCATTTTGCAATAACATTTTTATAATTGCAAAAGTTTTAAGCCCTGTAGATAAATTTTTTAAGTCAATATCTTCACCATTTTTTCTGTAAACAAATTTAGAATTTTTATTTTCCAAAATTTCTCCACTCAAAACACTGTTTAATTTTTGGTAAATATTATTCAATTTTTTCTTCACTTTTATTTCAGAAATAACACTATTTTCGTTTTCTGAAAAAACATTGGTTGCTAAATGTGTCTGGTGATTCTCATCCTCGAAATCATAACTATCCAAAATAAATGGATTGTCAATATACATCGTTTCTTTATTTATTAAAAAATAATTTTGAACATCTGAAATTTCATTATTTTCAATTTTTAAATCTATTTCTTTATCTTTTATTTTAAGATTTATTTCTCCGATATTCATTTTTTCTTTAGAAAAAACGGCGTTAATTTGATTATGAAATTCCTTATTCATAACTCGTGAAACAATAACTTTTATGATTTCTTTGTCTGAAATTTTTAAAGTTTCATTTATTTCTTGAACAAATTTTGAAATATTTTCAATTTTTAAATCTTTTTTATAATTATTAATTATAATTTTTATCTCATCTTCTGAATAATTTTTATTTTCCTTCAAAAATTCTATAGCAATTTTTTCCCCCGTACTGTTAAAAATTTCAAAAAAAGAATTATAATCCGTTGAAAGATTTTTATAAACATTTTCTTTTATGATTTCATCTATAATTTTTTTTAACTCAGAAACTTTTTCATTATAAACTTTCTCATCAATTTCATAAAATCCATTAAAAACACTCCACAAAACTTTCCCAACTGTACTTTTCCCAGTATCATTTTCACCAGTGATAACCGTTATTCCATCAATTACAACTTCAGCATTTTTTAATTTCCCGATATTGTTTATTGTTAGTTTCATCGCACACTCCTTCCTTCTCAAAATCTTTTGAAAAGCCCCCTTTTATATTTCTTATTTTTTCAACAATGGATATCCCAATTCTTTTCTTGCTGCCACAAATTGTTCGGCACATTTTTTAGCTAAATCTCTTACTCTTAAGATATAAGACATTCTTTCTGTTGTACTAATTGCACCTCTTGCGTCAAGATTGTTAAATGTGTGTGAACATTTTAGCACATAGTCGTAAGCTGGTAATACCAAGTTATGATTCAAGCAATTTAATGCTTCTTTTTCATACATATCGAATAATTGGAAGTGCATTGGCACATCGGCTACTTCAAAGCTGTATTTCGACATTTCGTACTCGAATTGGAATCTTCTTTCTCCGTATTTTACACCTTTTGTCCACTCTAAATCTTTTACATCATCTTTATTTTGTAAATAAAGTGCGATTCTTTCAAGTCCGTAAGTTAATTCTGATGGAACAATTTCAACTTCTAATCCTCCAACTTGTTGGAAATAAGTAAATTGAGTTACTTCCATTCCATCTAACCATACTTCCCATCCAAGTCCCCAAGCTCCTAATGTAGGACTTTCCCAGTTATCCTCTACAAATCTTATATCATGCTCTTTCGGATCAATTCCTAGTGCAACCAAACTTTCTAAATATAATTCTTGTATATTTTCTGGCGATGGTTTCATTATTACTTGAAATTGGTGATGTTGATAAACTCTGTTTGGATTTTCTCCATATCTTCCATCTTTTGGTCTTCTAGATGGCTCAACATACGCAATATTCCAAGGTTCTGGTCCTAATGACATCAAAAACGTATCAGGGTTAAAAGTCCCCGCTCCAGTTTCCACATCATAAGGATTCCCAATTACACAACCTTTATCTCCCCAAAATTTTTGAAGAGTTAATATAATTTCCTGAAAAGTCATTTATCTCTATCCTTTCTCTTGATTTCTTTTTTTAAAAGTTTTCTTAAATATAATATTCTCAAAATTAATGTTAAAATAGCGAAGTATTTGATTACTTCATAACCTATTATACCAATTTCATTATCTGAAAATGGTATAAAATAATCATCAATTATCTTGTAAAATGTTGATTTTTCTTTTTTTTCTCCATATTTTCTTATAATTTTTTCTGGATTTTTCAAATTAAGATTTTTTACTTTCAGTTTTTCTTTTGCCTGTTCTTCTGTCAAATGAAACAGCTGATTTTGTGAATTTATTATAAAATAACCAGAATTTTTATTATATTCAATTCTATTATTTTCAACTTCTTTTTCTTCTAATAAAGAAACTAATTCCTCTTCAGCTCTTAAATTTTCTAATACAGCTTCATCAAAATCATAAATATAACCGACCCAGTTATCTTTTATTTTATTTAATTTTTTTAAATATCCTTTATTTCCTAAAGAAAAACTTACTTCAGGAACAGTCGCATTATAATCAGCTGTAAGTAAATAACTTCCTATTTTCAATTCTGTATTTTCTTTAATTGGAAACCAGATATAGAAAAAATTAATAGTAAAAATTAATAAAAATCCACAAATAATTAGTTTAACTAACACATTATTCTTAGAAAAATAAATAATAGTCAAAAATACAGTAAGTATTAACACTACAAGAAAAAGCAAGAAAAATCCATAAACAGCAACAAAAATCACGCTATTTACCTCTTTTTATTTTATATTTTCTTACTAAATAATCAATAACAATAATATAAATCCCAATATGAACATACATATCTGCAACATTGAATACAAAATTCCAAATTCCACGAAAATCTATCATATCAATTACAAAATTTCTAAAAACTCTGTCAATCATATTTCCTAACGCTCCAGCGGCTATAACAGAAATTCCGACTTTTGTCCATTTTGAATAATTCTTAAAATTTTTGTATTCGCTAAAAATTATAAAAATAATCAAAAGTACACTAAATATCGTAACTGCATTTATTTTCCCCTGCGCTAGTCCAAAAATCATACCGTGATTTTCAACATAAGTAATGTGAAAAAAATTTTTTATAATCGGGATTGAAAACCCCGCTTGACCTTTTGCAACTTGATAAATTATGTATTTTGTAATTTGGTCAAACAGAGCCAATCCCACTATTATTATTCCATAATTCATAAATTAATTTTTACCTTCCAATTCATTAAGAACTTTTGCACATCTCGGACAAACATCTGAATGATTGTGATCGTGCCCAACTTCTTCATCATACTTCCAGCATCTTTCACATTTTTCTCCAGACGCTTTTTCCACACTTATACTTATTCCTTCGATTTCGCTTTCTGCTAAATTATCATTTACAAATTTAACTTGAGATACGATAAATAAATCAGAAACTTCATTTTCTGTATAATCTTTTATAAATGAATATTCAGCATTGGCAATGTTTAAAAGAACTCTTGCATCAAGAGAGTGCCCTATTAATCCAGTCTGTCTTTCTGCTTCCAGTTTTTTATTTACTTCTCTTCTTAAACGAGCGATTTTATCCCATTTTTTAGCCAACTCTTCATTTAAGTATTCAGGATTTGCTTCAATCCATTTTGATAAATGCACACTTTCTTCTTCTTTTAATGCTTCTGGAATTCTTTCCCAAATTTCATCAGCAGTAAACGACAATACTGGTGAAATAATTCTTACTAACACTTTTAGAACTTCTGTCAGCACAGTTTGAGCACTTCTTCTTTCGATTGAAGTTGTACCTTCACAGTAAAGTCTGTCTTTTACGATGTCAAGATAGAATGAAGACATTTCCATTGAGCAGAAATATGTAATTTCTTGGAATAAACTGTAAAATTCGTATTTATCATAATATTCAGTTGTTTTTTCTTTTAATTCTTCCAGTTTGTGCATTGCCCATTTGTCAATTTCAAACATATCTTTATAGTCAACTTTATCATTTGCATAGTCAAAGTTATTTAAGTTACCCATCAAGAATCTCGCTGTATTTCTAATTCTTCTGTATGCATCTGACATTTGCTGTAAAATATTTTCAGAAATTCTCACATCTTCTCTGTAATCTACCGAAGATACCCAAAGTCTTAAAATATCTGCTCCGTATTTTTCTGTAATATCTTTTGGAAGTATTGTGTTTCCAAGTGATTTAGACATTTTTCTACCTTGTCCGTCCATTGTAAATCCGTGAGTTAATATTCTCTTGTAAGGTGCATCTTTTGTACTTGCAATTGATGTCAATAGTGAAGATTGGAACCAACCTCTGTGCTGGTCACTTCCTTCAAGATATAAATCTGCTGGTCTTGGCAAGTTTCTTGGAACTAGCACACTTCTATGCGAAACTCCAGAATCAAACCATACATCCATTATACTTCTTTCTTTTCTAATATCCACATCTTTCAAGTTATATTTTTCTAAAAGTTCATCTCCAATAATTTCTTTGGCTTCGTATTTCCACCAAATGTCAGTTCCTTCTTTTTTAACCAATTCAATTATTCTATCCATAATTTCTGGCTCATAAATAACTTCATCAGTCGCTCTGTTATAAAATAATGGTATTGGCACTCCCCAGACTCTTTGTCTTGAAATAGTCCAGTCAGGACGAGTTTCTAACATTGAACCAATTCTATTTTTACCCCAAGATGGCACAAATTCAACATTTTCCAATGCCTTTAATGCATTTTCCCTAATATCGCTTTCGTCAATGCTAATGAACCATTGTTCAGTTGCTCTGAAAATAACTGGTTTTTTACTTCTCCAATCATGTGGATACGAGTGAACAAAAGTTGTGTGATATAACATATGTCCGCTTTCGGTCAAGTCTTCAACAATCGCTTTACTTGCTTTTGCATAGAACATTCCTTCATATTTTCCAGCTTCTTTAGTCATATGCCCTTTATCATCTACTGGCGACAAAATTCCAATGTTATATTTCAATGAATAATTATAGTCATCTGCCCCATGTCCAGGTGCTGTATGAACTGCTCCTGTACCTGCATCTATTGTTACATAATCAGCATTCATTACTAACCCTTTTCTATCTAAGAACGGATGTTGATAATGAGTATATTCCAATTCTGTCCCTTTAAATTCTTTTAATAATTCATACGACAAGTCCAATGTTTTAAACACATCTTCAGCCAAGTCTTTTGCAACTACAAGATTACCTTTTTCAGTTTTATACAATCCATAATCAAATTCAGGATGTAAGAATACTCCCAAGTTTGCTGGCAATGTCCAAGGTGTTGTTGTCCAAATTAAAATACTTGCTTCATCCACACCTAATTTATCAGTCAAATCTTTTTCCCCTTCAAATTTTACATAAATTGAATGAGAAGTTACATCTTTATACTCAATTTCTGCTTCTGCAAGTGCAGTTTCAGTAGTTGGCGACCAGTACACTGGTTTTAACCCTTTATAAATATATCCATTTTCATAAATTTCTTTAAATACTTTTAATTGTTCTGCTTCATATTCAGGTCTTAAAGTGATATAAGGATTATCCCAGTTTCCTAAAACTCCAAGTCTTTTAAATCCTTCTTTTTGTTTTTCCACCCATTTTAATGCATATTTTTTACATTCTTGTCTAATTTGCAGTGGAGTCATATTTTTTGCTTTTTCCCCAAGTTCTTCCATTATTTTCCACTCAATAGGAAGTCCGTGAGTATCCCATCCTGGAATATACGGTGCATTATAACCTCTTAATCTCTTATATTTTAAGATAATATCCTTCAATATTTTATTTAACGCATGTCCAATGTGAATATCTCCATTCGCATAAGGCGGTCCATCGTGAAGCACAAAAAATGGTGCTCCTTCTTTCAATGATTTTTCATAAATTTCAGCTTTTTTCCAGTCCCTTAATGTCAAAGGTTCTTTTTGTGCCAAATTAGCTTTCATTTTAAAACTTGTCTTTGGCAAATTAAGCGTTTTTGCATAATCCACTTTTTCTGGATTGTTGTTTTCTGACATTACTTCCTCCTACTTTTATTTAAAATTATTTTTTTTTACTATTTTTATGTCTTTTATTATATCACAATTTTATACATTTTTAAATAACTCTCACTAAATCCCGCTTAAAAAATAAAATAATATTTTATTTGGCAGCAAAATTTAATTTTTTAAATAAATAAGGAGATACTAAAATTTTTATAACTTCAGTATTCTCCTTTTTATTAACTATTTATTGCATTTATTTTTTTAAAACTTCATAATTCTTAGTTTTAAGTTTTTAATGAAGTATTCCTGCTCCGATGAATGTTAAAATACCTAAAACAGCTGCATAAGCTATTGAATATTTAACAGTGAATTTAAGCATATCTCCTTCTTTACCCATTAATCCAACTGTTGAAGCGGCAATTGCAATATTTTGCGGAGAAATCATTTTTCCTCCTGTTGCTCCACCTGTACCAGCGGCAATATACAATGCTTTCAACGCTTCGTTTGATCCTGCTATATTTACTTGAACTCCACCGAATAACAAGTTAGATGCCAAGTCACTTCCTGTTACGAATGTACCGATAGTTCCTAGGAACGGCGAAATTACTGGGAAGAATTTACCTGTTGCAGCAAATCCTTTTGCTATACTTTCAATCATTCCACTATGTTTCATTACTACTGATAATGCCACAATTCCCATAATTACCACAACTGAAGGTAATTTACTTAAAATTGTTTCTTTTAATGTTTCAGCCATAACTTTTGGTTTTACACCTTGAATGAATCCTGCTATAACAGTTGCAACAAATAATGGTGCAGCTGGTGCTAAAATCCATTTGAATATTACACTCGGATCTCCTTTATCCTTAAACCATGTAGCTTCATGTCCCAAAGCAAAATTGAAATGTGTAGTTGTTGGTTCTAACGCTTTATGAACAGCTTCTACAACTGGACTTGTTCCAATAATTAAGATTATCATTAAAATATATGGAACCCAAGCCATAAATGCATCTTTTCCAGTAATAGCTTGACCTTTATTAGATTTTGCACTTTTATCTTCTTTAATAAAGATTTTAGTAGCAACTATCATCAAAATCATTGCAAATAAACTTGATAAAATTGTTGGCAATTCAGCACCCATTGCTTTTGCGATAAATGGTTGTGTTAAATAACCAATAATTGAAGCAATAACTACAGGTAAAATTCCTCTTCCAAATGCTGCGTTTTTTCCACCATCAATTTCTTTATTAGCCATTATTACCAAGATAAATGGTATAATACATGTCAAAACTAACAACAATAATGATGTATAAAATGCTGTTTCCCCAGCATTCAATTTAAAGTTTGAAATCATTGTTGTAACTGGTAGTCCAACTGTTCCAAACGCTGTTGGTGTTGAGTTTGCAATAAGACAAATTAAAGCTGCACTTAGTGGAGTAAATCCTAATGAAACCATGATTGCTGCTGGAATCGCAACTGCTGTCCCATATCCTGCAATACCTTCTATAAATCCACCAAATCCCCAAGCTAATATCAATGCTTGAGCTCTTTTATCTGTTGAAATGCTTCCTAACATTGATTTGATTGTTTCAATTTTACCAGTTTTTACTGATAAATCATAAGCAAACAATGCAGCAAATACTACAAAACCGATAGGCATCCACGCTGTTGCAAATCCTTCAATAATTGAAGCGATAACCCCTTGAACTGGCATTTGCCATCCAGGAACAATAAAGTTTAAAATAATTGCCACTACTAAACTGGCATACGCACTAAACATAGCTGATTTTTTCAAAAAAGTTAATAGTATCAAAAATACAACTATTGGCACTAATCCGATTAAAAATAATCCCATTTCCGAACCTTCCTTCTCTTTATATTTTTTTTAAAAAAGTTTTAAAAAGAAAAATTTCTTTTAAAATTTAAAATACATAAAATATTTTACTTTTTAAAATTAATTTGGTTTTTTAAAAATTCTTTAAATTTTTTTAGGTTATATTTTTTTAGACTTGCTTGACAACTACATAAACTATTTTACTATGATCATTTGACAAAGAGACTTGTCTACTTAATATAAATAAAATCATAAGTTTCTAAACATTTCTATTGCAAAAATTAGAAGTTTATAATTTAAAATAATATTTATAACTTTTTAATAACCCAAATTTCTCACTTATATATTATCAAATTTTTCAAAAAAGTACAAATATTTTTTTAAAAATTTTTTATTTTTTTATAATATCTGCACTTTTTTAATATTTTTTAAATTTTTTTATAATCCTTTTCTCGTAAGTCCCACTCTTCCACGCTCTTTATCCAGCGACAATATTTTAACTTTAATAATTTGCCCCACAGATAGCTCTTTTGTAGCATCTTTTACAAATTTATCAGAAATTTCAGAAATATGAAGCAGTGCATCCCCTTTTAGCCCTATATCCACAAAAGCCCCAAATTTAGCCACATTTCTCACAGTTCCTTCCAAAACCATTCCTTCTTGCAAATCATCCATATTTAAAATATCCGATCTCAATAATGGTTTTTCAAACTCATCTCTTGGGTCTCTTCTATCTTTTAACAACGCTTCATAAACATCTTTTGCAGTTTGCGGTCCAAAATCATTTTCTTTTATAATTTTGTCCAAATTCACTGTTTTCAATTTTTGTCTAACTTCATCCAAATTAGATTTTAAATCGTCAACCTTACAATTTGCTTCCTTCAAAATAGTTTCAGCGATATGATACGATTCTGGATGGATTATCGTATTATCCAAAGGATTTTTACTATTAGGCACTACAACGAATCCTGCCATTTGTTCAAACGCCTTCGTTCCAAGCCCTTTTACCTTTTTCAATTCTTTTCTATCCTTAAAATCTCCATTTTCATGTCTGTAATCTACAAGATTTTTTGCTACATTTTTCTTAATTCCAGACACAAAACTAAGTAATGCCCAAGAAGCCGTATTAATATTGACTCCAACATTATTTACAACATGCTCAATCGTTTGTTCCAATGTTTCATTCAATTTTTTCTGATTTACATCATGCTGATACATTCCAACTCCAATTGATTTTGGATCAATTTTTACAAGCTCAGCCATAGGATCTTGAATTCTTCTAGCAATCGAAATCGCTCCTCTCGCCGTTACATCCAAATCAGGAAACTCCTCAATTGCAATTTTTGAAGCTGAATAAACTGAAGCTCCTGCTTCACTTACAATCAAGTATGACACAGGTTTTGACGCCTCTTTTATGATATTTGCCACAAAACTTTCAGTTTCACGAGAAGCCGTTCCATTCCCAATTGCAATAATATCAACATCATATTTTTTTATGTAATCTAATATTTTTTTCTTCGCTGTTTCAAGCTGTTTTGGATTATGCACTCCTTCAACCAGGAAAAGCACATCGTTTGTTTCATAAAAACCATCTTTATTAATAATTACCAGTTTGCAACCTGTTCTATAACCAGGATCAAGGCCCATCAATGTTTTTTTACTCAAAGGCGGTTGTAAAAGAAGTTTTTCTAAATTTTCAGAAAAAATATTAATCGCTTCTTCCTCAGCTTTTTCAGTATAAATATTTCTCACTTCATTTTTTATCGACGGATAAGCCAGTCTATCCAGCGAATCTTTTATAACTTCACTCAAAAATTCAACTAAATTTTTATTTTCAAAAGTATCCAAAATAAAGTCCATTATAAATTTTTCAGTTTTTTCGTCAATTTCAATGTCAACTTTTAATATTTTTTCTTTTTCCCCACGATTTATCGCCAAAATTCTATTAGAAGCCGCTTTTTTAACAAGCTCCGAATAATCATAGTAATCCTGATAAACCCCTTTTTCATCATTTTCCTTATTTTTCTCCACAACTTTAGAATCCAAAATTCCAAATTCTGAAATTTTATCTCTCAAGAATTCCCTTATTTTCACATCTTCTGAAATATTTTGCGCAATAATCAAATGCACTCCATTAATCGCATCTTCAATCGACAAAACTTCTTCACTCAAATATTTTTCCGCTTCTTTCTCTAACATCTCAAAAGTAGTTGTCGGCATCAACGCAAATTCTGTCAAAGGTTCTAGCCCTTGCTCTTTCGCAATATCCGCCTTCGTTTTTTTCTTCTTTTTGTAAGGTAAATAAAGATCTTCCACTTCCTGAAGTTTTGTTGCACAAGTTATGCTATTTTTCAGTTCATCAGTCAATTTTCCCTGCTCTTCTATAAGTCTTAAAACTTCTTCTTTTCTCTTTTCCAAATTTCTATAATAAGTAACTTTCTCAATTACATCCCTAATTTGCTCCTCGTCCAAATTACCTGTAACTTCTTTTCTATAACGAGCAATAAACGGCACAGTTGCCCCTTCATCAAAAAGTTTTATTGTATTTTCCACTTGTGACTCGCCAAATTTTAGCTCACTTGCCACATTTTTTAAAATATCCATTTATCCTCCCTGATATTTTTGTTTTTTTATTTTAAATTCATTCCATTGTTTCAAAAAATCTTATCTCAAAAAATCTTTTTGAATTTTTTTTAGATTTCTGTCTATATCTTTTCTTTTTAAAGTTTCTCTTTTATCGTGAAGTTTTTTCCCTTTTGCAAGTGCAATTTCCACTTTTACAAGTCTTTGCTTTGTATAAACTGAAAGTGGCACAATTGTGTATCCTTGCTCTTTGATTTTGGCTTCCCATTTATTGATTTCTCTTCGGCTCAAAAGCAATTTTCTCACTCTCGATTCTGGCACATTATTAATATTTCCAAATTCGTAAGGTGTTATATGCATATTCATAATAAAAATTTCATTTCTTATGATTCTGACAAAACTCTCTTTTATACTTATTTTACCAGCTTTAACAGATTTTACTTCAGTTCCCACAAGTTCAATTCCAGCTTCCAATTTTTCTTCAATGAAATAGTCGTGAAACGCTTTTTTATTTTTTGATAAAATCATATTTCCTCCCTTTTTATTCTTGCGCCATTCCAAGCGAAAATAATTTTATTATATCTTTATTTTCATTGGCATTAAGTAGCCATTTATTTTCAACTTTTACATAATTTATTTTTAAATTTTCATGTGCAAAACTTACTTTATTTTCTTTAAACTTCTGTGCAAAAAAACTTTTTGTAAATTTTATTATTTCCTGTCTCGCTTGTTCGTCTGTAATATTTTTATTTTCAATAGATTTTGATTGATTTTCTATTTGACTATAATATTCTGGCATAACACTCAAAATACTTGGATAATTTACTTCCAAATCCATTTGAGCTTTATCGCCATTTATTTCAACTTTTTTTATTTTATATTTTATTCTTTTAAATCCTTCTTCGATAATTGAAAATTCTTCTTCGTTGAGATTCGAACTCAATTTTTTCACTTTATTGTAGTCGCCTGTTCTCATAATTCCCATTGTTGTATCAAAATCTTTTCTAATTTTTTGCTCTTCTTTATTTCCACAACTTATGACCAAAAAAAAGCAAAAACTTATCAAAACTAATAATTTTTTTTTCATAAAAGTTCTCCATCTCATAAATTTACATTAATTTAGGACAATGCATAATCCTTTTTTTTTATTTAATAATTTTAATAAATTTTTTAGCTAAATTTTTACTTAAATTTTAAAGACAAAATATTTTTTATTATAATTTTTATTTTTTATTTTCTAAATTTATTTTTTTATTTTTTATTTTCTTCTTTTCTTCTTTTTTCTTTTTTTTTTTGCTTTTTTGCTTTTCTTTTTCTTTATTTTTCTTTACTTTTATTCTTTTTCATCTTCAAACGGAATAACTTCAATTTCCATCTTTTCATAACTTGCACTCACAACGCTCACTTTTAGCGTATTTCCCATCGTAAAACTTTCATTTGTCTTTTTATTTATAATTTTAAAATTTTCTTCATCGTAAATAAAATTATCTCGTGAACTTGTGATATTATAGACAACTTCAATATGATTTTCAAGCTCCATAAATATTTTATTTTTATTCATTCCGCTAAGTCTTGCTACAAAAGTTTCACCAATTTTATCTTGCATGTATTCAATTAATTTAATTTTTACACTATCTTCTTCCAATTTATCAGCAATTCGCTCAGTTTTAGAAATATTACTTGCCACCGCTTCGAAATCAGCTAAATATTTAGTTTTCTCTCCTTCGTTTATAAATCTTTCAATCGAACGCCCAAGCATTCTATGGACAACCAAATCTGAATATCGTCTAATCGGCGAAGTAAAGTGCAAATAATATTTAGAAGCTAGACCAAAATGCCCAAGATTTTTATTTGCATATCTTGCCCTTTGCATAGCTCGTAAAATTAATTTATGGATTAAATATCCTTCTGGAATCCCAGTTGTTTTATTTATAATATCTTGAAACTTTCCAGGATGGATTTCATCCATATTCTTCATTGAATATCCAAATTTTATAAGTGTTTCATTTAAAGCCTGAACTTTCGCTTTGTCTGGATCTTCATGAACTCTGTAAATCGCTGGAGTTTCTTCCCAAAATAGTTTTTCTGCCACAGTTTCATTTGCAATTACCATAAAGTCTTCAATTAACTTCTCAGCTTCCCCACGAGAACGAAGTTTAATGTCTTTCACAAGTTTGTTTTCATCTAGTACAACTTTTATTTCTGGAAGTTCAAAATCAATGCTCCCTCTTCTCTTTTTATTCGCACGAATTATTTTAGAAAGTTCCAACATATTTTTTAGCATTTCCGAAATCTTTTCATATTTTTCAAAAACTTTTTTATTTTCTAAAAATCTTTCTTTTTTTTCTTCAGATAAATTTTCAGTTTTTTCATTTTTTCCGTTGTTTTCACTCTTTTTATCTCTTTGATAATCAAAAATTTTATTCACATCATCGTAAGTCATTCTATATTTAGATTTTATAACTGATTTATAAAAATTATTTTTTACAACTTTTCCTTTAAAATCAATCTCCATTTCAACCGAAAAAGTTAGTTTATCTTCGTTTGGATTAAGTGAACAAAGATTGTTTGACAGTTTTCTTGGAAGCATTGGAATCACTCTGTCAACAAGATAAATAGAATTTCCTCGTTTTAGTGCTTCACTGTCAAGTGCAGTATTTTCGACAACATAATGAGAAACATCAGCGATACTTACAATAAGTTTATACCTATCTTCCATTTTTTCAACATACACGGCGTCATCCAAATCTTTTGCATCCGCTCCATCAATCGTAATGATGTCAAGATTTCGCAAATCTTTTCTATTTGAAAGTTCATTTGTGAAATCTTCGTCAATTTTATCTAGCTCTTTTAAAACTTCATTAGGAAACTTTTCTTCAATTCCCTCATTTAAAAGCAACGACGAAATCAAAACTTCTGTATCTTGCGGATTTCCCAAAACACTCACAATTTCTCCTTCTGGCTTTCGTGTATCGTCTCCCCAAAAATCAATTTTTACAGCTACTAAATCCCCAGTTTTTGCACCTTTTATAAATTTTTTTGGAATGTAAATATCACTTGGAGAATTTTTTGGACGAACAAAGCCAAAGCTCAAATTGTGCTCAAAAATCCCAACTATAATCTCTCTGTTTCTCTTAATTACATTTACAACTTCACCCTCTCTTTTTTTAGAACTACTGCTTTCTTTCAAAATTCGCACTAAAACCGTGTCGCCGTCCATCGCCGTATTCAAATATGCTCCAGGAATAAACACGCTGTGCTCTCCTAAAATATCCAAAAATCCAAAGTTTCCATTTCCAATCGAAATTTCTCCTCGCAAAAATCCTTCTTTTTCAGGCAAAGTGTACTTTCCATTTCTTTTTAAAAAGATTTCTCCCTTTTCTTCCCAATGATTTAACAGCATCTTGTAAATTTTCCTTTTTTTAGGACTCCACTCTAAAAGCTGCAAAATTTCTTGAAAATTAAATTCATATTCTGCCAATACTTTTTTTAAATATTCTAGTTCTTTTTCTTCTCTTTCCTCAAATTTTTTTATTTTTTCATTTTCACTTTCATTTTTTTTCAAAACTTTTTTTTCAAAAAATTTATTGTCTTTTCTATTTTTCCTATCTTTTCTGTCTTTTTTCTCACTTTTATTTTTATTTTCGTTTTTATTTTCTTTAAATCTCTCTACTTCTTTTTTATTTTTTTTAGATTTTTTCTCTCTCATCTCCATCACCTTTTATTTTGAGTGAACTACTCCCGCTTTTAGAAGCGGGAGCTTCTTGGGAAGTACCTGCTTTTGCTAGCCAAATATATTTACCAAGCTCTTCGGACAGCCCCTGCCCTGTTTTTTTATTTCCTAATATTTCAACATTTCTTTTCCAGCATCTCTTATATTCAATGCCGCATTGATTTTCACTTTTCAAACTAGCAGGTGTAATTATTTTATTTTTTCCAGTTTCTTGATAAAATTTATTTGCAGCATACAAAATCGTATTGTAAACAAAACAAACACATCCAAAAGTCTTGTTTATCAATAATTCTTGCTCCTTATTTGGATAAATTCTGTATTTGAATGCTAAATTATATTTCATAAAATTACACCTCTTTTTAATTTTGAATATTATTTTTAATGACTTCTCTTCAATATTTTATACAAAAATTGTATCATGGATATACCCCTTTTTCAATTTTTTTACAAAAAAAGCAATTCATCTCTCACTTGTAGAAAGCCTACGACTTCTTGTTATCTTTTTGTCAAAAAAAATCGTCCTAAAAATTTAATTAATGAAACAAAAAAATCATTAATTATTTTAGGACAATTATTTATTCCCCGACATTTGTTTCCCCATCTATCTGAATTACAACGCTTTGAATATTTGAAAAATTTTTCAAGATTGTATTCGATACAGCTTGAGAAAAACCATTAAATAATTCAGGATTTTTTTTCAAATTTAAAAATTCTCCATTTAATTTGACAACTGTTGTATTGACATTATTTATTCTCAAATTATAAGCACTTCTAAATTTCATATTTTCGTTAATATAATTTGAATTTTTTATAATTTCATTAATAAAATCTCCTTCAACTAAATTCAGCTGTTTAGGAATTGTCACTTCTTTTTCATTTACAGTTCTAGTATTTCTATCGTACACAAAAATATCAATTGTCTGATAATTTTCTGCATTATTTTGGATTCTCTCTTCTTCCGAACCTTTATCCACAGTTACTTCAATCGTATCTGCATTATCTTTGTCATAAAAGCTCATGGCTACAACTCCAGCAGTCGCTAAAACAAGCAACATTACCCAGCCATTTTTTCTAAAAAAACCTTTTTTTTTCTTAATTTCTTCTGCCATAATTTTCTCCAAATATTCGTAAGCCTAATTATCTAAAATATTGTCTAATTCCATCAGCGATAGCTTGTGCTGCTCTTTCTTGACCTTCAGGTGTTAAATATTGCGATAAGTCACCGTAGTTATTCATAAATCCTAATTCCACCAAAATTGAAGGCGAATTACTTCCCCGAAGCACTGCAAAATTTGCTCCAAAAACTCCTCTTCTTCTAAGTCCAATAGTGTTTATAAGATTATCTAACACAGTTGTTGCAATAGCTTGACTTTTTTTCTGATTTGTTCTATAAAATATATCTTTTACGACTAAATCTGAAAATGGCGTATCTCCATAGCTTGAATCCACTCTATTTTCAATCTGTGCAACTCTTTCAGCATAACTTCCTTCATCTTTTTTACTAAAGTAAAATACTTCTGTTCCATTTGCCGATGAGCTTGAACCTGAATTTAAGTGAATACTTATAAAGAAATCTGCATTTGCATCATTTCCAATTTTAGCTCTTGTATCTAATGGTACAAAGAAATCTGAATCTCTTGTCATTATAACATTATAATCCCGTCTTAAATTGTTAGCCAATCTTGTTGCTACTTGTAATGCTATATCTTTTTCATTATATCCATTTCCTCTTGCACCTGAATCATGTCCACCATGTCCTGGATCTACAACAATAGTATATTTTTTATTTCCTGAAGTGGAATATCTTGGACCTGTCTGCTGTTGTTGTTGATACCCTGTGTTACTTGGTCTTGAATAACCTGTCTGCGGTCTTGAACTTATAGTTGTATTAGTTTGTGACGGCACATAATTTGCGTCTGAGCCACTAAATGTTACTTCAACTTCTTTGTTTCTTGTAACTATTTGATATTTTGCCGATGGTTTTAAATAAAACATCACTGAAGTTGAAGAATCATTTTCATACACTTGAATTTTACTTATATACTGGTCATTTACAGTAGTAACTTGCGGAACTTTCGACGCTTTTGTATTCCAAAAACTTAAAATTAAAACATTGTCATTTCCAACTTTAGTTACAGTTGTCCCTGGCATCATTTTTTTGTTTTCTTTAAATGTTCCTCTAAATGTCCCATTTCCATAATTTATACTCTCTAAATTTTCTGCAAATATAACAGAACCTACTAAAAATAATAAAAATATCAATATTTTTTTCATTTTTCAAAACCTATCCTTTCTAAAAAATTATTTTTTTTCTACGCTTGAAATAGATGTTTTCAAAACTGTAATTTTTGCATTTTTATCAACTTTAATTTCCAAAGTTTCACTCAAAACATTTGTAATTGTCCCTAAAATCCCTCCAGTTGTAACAACTTTGTCTCCAACTTTAAAATTGTCAATCATTTCTTTTTGTTGCTGTTTTCTTTTTTTATTTGCAAGATATGTTGGTAAAAATATAATTACCATTAAAATCACATAAAATATTATCACAGTAGCATTTTTCATTTTCGTTTTCTCCTTAATCTAAAATTATTTTTAATTATACCACAAATTTCTATATGTTTCAATTTTATATTTTTTCTAAAAAAATATTTTTTTTTTATTTTTAAAATAAAAAAGGTGTTGTGGAGACACCTTTTCTACTTTTTGGAGAGAAAATCAATTTGTGAAAATTGATTTTATCTTAGTTATATATGAATATAGCTAAAATCATAATTATACTTGTGAACTTTTTTCACAAAATCTTACTAAAATTCTTTTTTAATTTGTTCAACCCAAGCATCAATTCTTTCGTCTGTCAAATCAGATTGATTTACTTCATCCAATGCAAGTCCTAAAAATTCGTCGCCTTCTACTGCTCTTGATTCGTTGAACTCGTATCCTTCTGTTGAAGTATTTCCAATTACAGTTGCTCCTGTTTTTGAAATTTCTTCATTTATAATAGCCATTCCGTCCATAAATGTGTCAGAGAAAGTCCCCTGATCTCCACTTCCGAAATATGCCACTTTTTTTCCAGCTAAATTTAAGTTAGCCAAGTCGTCTAATACTGCTTGCCAGTCATCTTGCAAATCTCCAAATCCCCAAGTTGATGTTCCTAAAAGTAACACATCATAGTTTTCAAGCTCATCGACATTTCCATCAATGTTAAAAACTTCTGCTCCATCAATTTTTTCAGCAATTCTATTTGCTATATCTTCAGTAACTCCAGTTGTTGATCCGTAAAAAATACCTACTTTTGCCATTTTCTAACCTCCATTTTAATTGAATTTATATTCTATATCCAGTCTTTTATTTTAAATTTATATGACTAAATATATCATATTTTACTTTGATTGTCAAATTTTTTTTGAAATTAACAATTTTTATTTTTATTATATCAAAATAATTAAATTTAGACAACTATTTTATTTTTTCAATTTTAGATTTAAACTCTAAATTTAAAATTGAAAAAAAAATTAGACTGATATATAATATTCTTAATCAATAAAATAAATAAAAAATATATATCAAAAATTTTTGTCTTTTACCTAAAAATAGAAAATTGAAATTGAAAATAACTAAAAAATTTAGAAAATTTGATTTGAAAGGAGAATTTTTATGAATAAAATTTACAAAAATAATTTTTTTGAAAAAATAAGAGTTCTGTCAGGAGCACAGCTAAAATATATCGCATTTACATCAATGCTTATTGATCATATAAACAAAGCGCTTCTTTATCCAATTTTGCAAGAAAAAGGAATTTTGCAGCAAATTAGCAACCTTTTTGAAATTCTTGGACGAATTGCATTTCCTCTTTTTTCATTTTTTCTTGTCGAAGGATTTTTTAAAACACGAAATAGATGGAAATATCTTTCGTATTTATTAATTTTTGGAATAATTTCAGAAATCCCGTACGATTTATTTCAATCGGCTGTATTTTTTGAGCCAAATTCCAACAATGTAATGTTTACACTTTCTCTGTCGCTTGTAACGATTTGGATTATAGATGTTTTGAAAAAAAAAATAAAAAATAAATATATTTGGTATTTTATCTCGTTTATAATTGTAGCTGTGATGTGTCTCGTTGCGATGGTTCTTGGACTTGATTATGAAAAACACGGAATTTTGATTGGATATTTTTTTTATATTTTTTATGACAAGCCTTTTATGGCTCTAATTTTTGGTTATATTTCAATTTTCAAAGAATTTTTTTCACTTCTTGGATTTGGTTTTACACTTTTTTATAATGGAAAAAGGGGACGGCAGAATAAAATCTTGAATTATTTATTTTATCCAGTTCATCTTTTAATTTTGGGACTTTTAAGACTTTATTTTAAAATATAGATTTTATTTAAATTTATAATTAAAGATAAAAAACGCTTTTATCTTAAAATTGATTGAGAGTTTTTTTTGTGTTATAATATTTTAAAAGATTTTGTTTTAAAAAATTTTTTTAAATTGTAATTTGACAGAAACTTTTTTAAATAAATAAAAAAAATTTTTATATATAATATAAACTGAAAGGAATTTTAAAAGATGAAAAATTATGATGTAATTGTAGTTGGTGCTGGACACGCTGGTGTGGAAGCTGCTTTAGCTTCTGCCAGAATGGGTCTAAATACTGCAATTTTTACAATAACTTTAGATAATATCGGCGTTATGTCGTGTAACCCTTCCATTGGCGGACCTGCAAAAAGCCATTTGGCAAAAGAAGTTGATGCACTTGGTGGAGAAATGGGACGAAATATGGACAAGAGCTTTATTCAAATGAGAATTTTAAACACAAAAAAAGGTCCAGCTGTGAGATCTCTTCGTTCCCAAGCTGACAGAAAAATTTATGCATTAGAAATGAAAAAAACTGTCGAAAAACAGGAGAATCTTGATACAATTCAGGATATCGTGACAGAGCTTGTGACAGAAAATGGCGAAATCAGAGGAATTAAGACAAAAACTGGAATGGAATTTTGTGCAAAAGCTGTTGTACTTGCAACAGGAACTTTTCTTCGTGGACTTTTATACATTGGAGAAAAAAGAGTTAAAGGTGGAAGAATGGGAGAACTTTCAGCTGATGACCTGACTTCGTCGCTAAAAAATTTAGGATTTAAAATGGGAAGATTTAAGACAGGAACACCACCTAGACTTGATATTCGAACCCTTGACTTAGAAAAGCTAGAAAAACAGCCTGGAGAAACTGAAGTTCCACTAAAATTTTCAATGAGAACTTCTATTGAAGAAGCTCAGAGTCGACCACAGTTATCATGCTTTCTGACTAGAACAAATTTGGCAACACATAAAATTATAACAGAAAACCTTCATAGAGCGCCAATGTATAACGGAAGTATCAGCAGCACAGGACCTCGTTATTGTCCATCAATCGAAGACAAAGTCGTAAAATTTAGCGACAAGGACAGCCATCATTTATTCTTAGAGCCAGAAGGATTTCACACAACAGAAGTTTACATAAGTGGACTTTCCACAAGCTATCCAGCTGAATTGCAGCAAAAAATTGTAAACTCAATTGAAGGTCTTGAAAATGCTCATATTATGCGGTATGGTTACGCTGTTGAATACGACATTGTAAATCCAAGCGAACTTGACTATTCGCTTGAAACAAAAAGAATAAAAGGTCTATTTTTGGCAGGTCAATTAAACGGTACAAGTGGTTACGAAGAAGCTGCAGCTCAGGGAATTATTGCAGGAATAAATGCCGCTCTTAAAGTACAAGGAAAAGAACCTCTAATTTTAGACAGAGAAAGTTCTTATATTGGTACAATGATTGATGACTTAATCAATAAAGAATTATTTGAGCCTTACAGAATGTTTACCGCAAGATCGGAATATAGACTTATTTTAAGAGAAGATAACGCAGATATCAGACTTTCTGAAAAAGGTTACAAAGTTGGACTGCTTCCGAAAAAATATTACGACAAAGTTTTGAAAAAAATAGAAAATGTTAAAAATACTATTACAAAATTGGAAGAAACAAAACTTGGAACTAGCAACAAAAAGTTGGTAGAAGTTCTTGAAAAATACGGAGAATCGCTAAAAAGTGGAACAACTTTAAAAGAAATTTTGCGTCGACCAAAAGTTACTTATGAAGATATAAAATACATTGTACAAGATATTGAAAATGGTCCCAAACTCGATTTTGACGCTGAAACTGAATATCAAATTGAAGTACAAGTAAAATATGAAGGATATATCGCAAGAGCGCTAAGTGTCATGGAGCGTGAAAAAAAACTTGATACAAAATTAATTCCAAAAGATTTTGACTACGATGCAATGAAAGGGATAACACGAGAAGCTAAACAAAGATTGAAGGAAAAAAGACCATACAATGTGGGACAAGCGACAAGAGTTGCAGGTGTAACTCCAGCTGATATTTCGGTACTTATAATGTATTTGGATGGAATTTTGAAATAAAAATTTGAATAAAAAAAGAAAATAAACAAATAAATATAATAATGAATAATTTTAAAAAAAGAAAAGAGAAAAATAAATTTATGGAAAATATAAAAGACTATTTTGAAAATTTACTTTTAAAAGCAGAAATTTCACTTGAAAAAGAAAAGTTAGAAAAAATGTTGGATTTTTTGGAACTACTTTATGAAAAAAATAAAGTGATGAATTTAACTGCGATTCGTGAAAAAAATGGAATGCTGGAAAAACATTTTATTGACTCGCTTTTGCTTACAAAAGTTATAAAAGGTGAGGAAAAATCCTTTATTGATGTCGGTACAGGTGCAGGATTTCCAGGACTTGTCCTTGCAATTTTTTATCCTGAAAAAAATTTTTTATTGGTTGATTCTGTGAGAAAAAAAATTAATTTTATCGACGAAGTTGTTGAAAAGTTAAATTTAAAAAATGTTCAGACAAGTTTTGAACGAGCTGAAGAATTGATAAAAGGAAAAAGGGAAACTTTTGACTGTGCACTTTGCAGAGGAGTTGCAAATTTAAGAATTATTTTAGAATATATGATACCTTTTATCAAAGTAAACGGAAGATTTTTGCCACAAAAACTAAATTTAAATGAAATTGACGAAAGTAAAAATGCACTTTCAAAACTGAACTCAAAAATCGAAAACATTCACAAATTCAACCTTCCCGAAAGTGGCGACAAAAGAATTATTCTGGAAATTAAGAAAAATAAAAAAACTGACGAAAAATATCCAAGAAAAACTGGAATTCCAGCAAAAAAGCCACTTTAAAATTTTTTAAAAAAGAAAAAACTATCCCAAAAAATTTTTTGAGATAGTTCTTTTTTTATTTTTATTATCTTCTTTTTGCTCTAGGTTCTCTTTTTACATAAACTTTTTTTGATTTTTTAGCTTTTTTAGCTTGTCTTATCGCCGCTTTACTTTTCATAGTTGAAATGATTTTTCTAGGTTCTTTTTTTACATAAACTTTTCTCGCTGAAAAAGAAACTGCTGAAAAACTCAATACTCCCAAAACTAATAACGATTTTTTTATGATATTTTTCATTTTATCATCTCCAATCAAAATTTTTCACATTATAGCACTTTTTTATCTAGAAATCAAAATTTTTCTATTTTTTATAGTAATTTGAACTCATTTTTTAATATTTTTCAAAATATTTCTTATTTCTATCAAAATTCTGATGTTTAGTATCCTTATCAGAAATTGTCAATTCACTAGGAGCAATCCCAAATTCCTCAAACGACTTTTTATTATATGTTTCCAAGAAAAATCCTCTTTCATCTCCAAAAACTTTTGGCTGAATTACTACCAAATCTTTTATTGGTGTTTTAATTACTTCAAAATTATTCATAATTTTCTTGTATGACATTATAACAAATGCCATATTCTCCTTTCTTTTTTATTTTGTTTCATTGTTTTATAAAAACTACTATTTTTTATTTTTTTAATCTTTAACCCTTTTTATAGCAAAATCCTTCTTCTAAATCTAAAATCAAAAAATTATAATTTATAAAAATTCAAAACTTCGTTAGTGAACTACTCCCGCTTTTAGAAGCGGAGCTTCTTGGGAAGTATCTGCTTTTGTTAGCCAAATATATTTACCAAACTCTTCGGGTAGTTCCTACCCTGTCTTCTTTTATTTTCTTAATATTCCAACATTAATTTTCCAATATCTCTTATATTCATTGCCGCATTGTAATCTCTATCAATCTCAATTCCACAGCACTCACATTTATAACTTCTTTCTGATAATTTCAGTTCCTCTTTAACATTTCCACATTTACTGCAAGTTTTCGAAGACGGAAACCACTTATCTATTTTTAAAAATTGTTTTCCTAAAAACATCAACTTGTACTCAAGCATCCTCAAAAACATTCCCCATCCATTATCTCCTACACTTTTCCCAAAATTTAATGCCTGGCTCATCCCTTTCATATTCAAATTTTCAACAACTACAGCATTATACGCTTCAGACAAATTTTTCGATAATTTATAATGTATTATTTTTACTTAATTCTAATAATTGATAATTTAATGCTTGAACTTGATTATATTGTTGCTTTATTTGTTCTTCTAAATGATTTATAAATTTTTCTTTATTCTCTAATTGAAATTATAAATTTTTCACTTCATTTTGTAATTATAATTGTAAATTGTAATTTACATTACAATCATTTTTTTTATTTTTTTAATTATAAAAATATTTCCACTTTCATCTTCAACTTTTTCAATAACCCCTTTATTTATGCGATTATAAAAAGTTTTCAAAGATTTTATTCCATATTTTTTTGTAATATTCTATTGTAATTTTTACACTCATAATTACAATTCATTTTTTATTATACTTTATAAATATTTTCTTACGACTATTTCAACAACCTTATTCCCTTTATCACTAACAATATATTTACCTTTAGTATTATTAAAAGTATTAATAAAATTATCTTTTTTAAGTTCTTGCATTATTTTATTAGTTTTATTTTTAGAAAAATGTAAACTATCTGCTATTTCTTGTTGTGATAATGCTATATATTTATTATTTTTTATTTCTATTTGATTGTCATATAAAAATTTTAATAACTTATATTTATCGTTAGTAAAATCAACTAAATTTATCAAAATAATCACATCCTTTTTTATATTATTAGAATATATTTGATTAAAATTGTCTATAAAAAAATATCATAATAGTGTATTTTATAAAAATATTATAAATAAAAATAGGATTAAAAAATTAAAATCCTATTTTCACAATCTTTTATATGTATTTTGTTGTAAAATGTATTGTAATATGCTATTTTAAAGTGTTTTTATTATCCCTTGTTAAACGGAATATATAAAAATAATTTTATTAATCTTCTTTGAAATTCTATTTTTTCTTGCTAAACTCTTTCTCAAATGAACTCAAATCCATATTTTTCAACACTCTCTCAAGTAAAAGTGGCAATTTTTCAGGATTACAAGCAAAACATGGAATTCCAAGTGAAGCAATTTTTCCAGACATTTGTGAATCATAATAAGGTTTTCCATCTCCAGATATTGCTAAAAGGCAAACTACTATTACTCCCGAATCTTTCATTTCTTGTAATCTTCTTAACATTTCACCACGATTCCCACCTTCAATTAAATCAGAAATTAGAAAAAATATTGTTTTTTTCGGATTTTCAATATATTTTGTACAATATTTAATTGATTTATTGATATTTGTTCCACCACCTAGCTGAAATCCGTATAATAAATCAACTGGATCATCTGATTTTTCTGTCAAATCCACAATTTCAGTATCAAAAGCTACCACACGTGTTTTCAGTGAAGCTATACTCGCTAAAATACACGCCATTACTGAAGAATAAATTACAGATTCTCCCATAGATCCACTTTGGTCAATATCCAAAATGACTGTAAATTTACTCGTTGGATTAACGCTTGCTCTCTCAAAAAAATAATAATGCTCTGGAACAATTTTTTTTAATTCTCTGTTGTAATTTTTTATCCCTCTTCGTATCGTTGTTTTAAAATCTAAAGATGACGCAGATGGAATTGGCGAGTGTTGTTTCTTGTTAAGTGCTGCTCTAACTGCTCTTCTAATATCACTTTCCAACAATTTATTAATTTCCTCTACAATTTTTTTTATAAAATTTCTAACACTTTCTTTACTTTTTTGTGGGATTTGCTCTTTCAAAAGCATAATTGTTGAAGCAAGATTTATGTTAGGCTCTACTTGATCCAATATTTCAGGCTCAAAAAGCAATTGTTTCAATCCACATCTTTCCATCGCATCCGTCTGAATAATTTTCACCAATTCTTTATCAAACAAAGTTCTAACATCTCCAAGCCATCTACTAATTTGTGGATTAGACGGACCTCGCCCAGCAGAGTCTCCACCCATAAATTGTCCTGTCGGATTATAAATCGCATCCAATGCCTTATCCATCAACCAATCTTCCTCTGTAAAACTTGGAATAGCTTCTGAATCCATAGACGAAAATTCTTCTTCCGTATCTTTTCCAAGAATTAATCGCCAACGTTTTATATCTTCTTTATAGTCCATTTTTACACCTCCTTAATATTTTAAAAACTAAATTTATATATTAATGATTTAATTATTTTTTTGTTTTTTGTCTATTACTCTGTTGATTCTCTCTAAAAAATTCTCTGGAAGATTTGTAATTTTAGCAAAATCATTAAATCGTTCTCTATCTTCATTTTTTATAAAAAAAGCTAATTCTTTTAATATTTCAATTCTTAAAAACTCATTATCCAACAGTAATATTATTACTAAAATCATAGAAAAAATATCATTACTTCCTCTACCATATTTTGAATAATCATTTTTATTTGTTAATTTTAAATATCCATGTTCATTCAACACTTTTTTTAAGTACCTAAAAACCACATATCTTTTTGATTTATAATTTACAAAATTCATTGAATGTGCTATTTCATTACGAAATTTTCTAATTAGAATAAGACTGTTTCTAAATAACTCCTTTGCCTCCATTTTTTCAGTTTGTAAAAAATTAAAAGGTATTATTTTTTCTTTTATTTCTTCAGATAAAAAATCATATAACGATGTCATTTTACTAAAGGTAACTTTTTTAAATAAAATATATGGATTTTCATCACCACTTAATTCATTTATTTCCTCAATTACATTCCTAATAATTTCTTCACTATCATTTCTCAATATATAATTTTTAATATTCAGATATTCCTCTTTTCTTACTCCTAAATTCTCAGAAATTACAGATGCCATTTTATTTTTAAAAACTCTTTCAATATATACTGTATATTTGAAAAGTATATTTTGAATACTTCTATCATAATGATAAAATTGAAATATCTTCTCAATTGTAATATTTTCCTTGAATCTTCCATCTTTCATAAACAATTTTTCATAAACTTCTATTACATCAAAAGAAGAAAAATGTTTCAAAATTTCTTTCGCATTATTAATGCTCTCAATTATTAAACCTTTTTCTTTTAATTGCTCTATTTGTTGTTCTGTAAATAAAATTTCTTTCCCCATTTTCTCTCCTATTAAATAAAAAAGTCTTGTTATAGAAAACTACAACAAGACCGATGGTCTAAACGACCGATTCATCTTACTGTAAGAATACCATAAAAAATTATTTTTGTCAATTACCTTATTTTCAATTTTTCTTTCAAAAAATTATTTTCGATCAAATATCATCAAAATCAAATTCTTCTAATCCTGCAATTATTTCTTTCTCATTTTCTCCCAGATCATCATTTATTACAGCACTTACATCATTTTTATTCAAGCCCCATATTTCTGCGATATTTTCGGCAATATCATGCTTTTCATTTGAAGTAAAGTCAGCAAAAGCTCTTCTTAAAAATAATAATGCTCTTTTAAATTCTTCCTCATCTAAGTTTGAAATATAGTTTTGGAGTTTTTCCCAAAGTCCAAGTCTTGCAATTAAGGTATAATGATTTTTCATCGATAGACCTTCAAACCAAGTTGCCCCTAAATCTGCGGGAACCCCTTTTGATAATCTTTTTTCGACTTCTTTTCCAAGTACTTCATTATCAATTTTTCCAGCTTCCAGTAATATAGCCATTGCAAGTCCTGAGATTTTTGTATTTAAATCGTCTCTCTTTGAAATTTCTAAAAGAAGTGAATACCATCTTTCTCTATCTAAAAAATCATGATTTTCAACTACAGTATGCATTATTATTATACTTTTAGCTAGTTCTACTGCTGCATTATTGTCGCAAAAAGACTCGCTCGGCAATATTAAGCAAACTCTTAAAAAGAGTTGCTCAAGAATAGGAATCAGAACTTTTGTATCTAATTTTCTGATATCGCCATAACGAAGCATCAGTGATAAAGTCGACATTGTCTTGGCTATTTCATCAATAGGGACGTCACCTGTTATAAAATTTTGTAATGCTTGAAACGCTTTTTCTAGTGCTTTTGGCATTCCACAATAAAAGGCATCTTTCACTATTTCTGCCATTTCTGACAGTGTTTTTGCACCTTCTATTCTTTGCATTAATTCAAAAGCTGTTGCAAATTCAATTGTATCTCCTTTTAAGATTGTTTCCACAATTTCAATTTCTGTTTCTGGTTTCCATTGTAACATCCATTCTTCTGCCCAAGTTGTATTTTCTTGGCGATTCCCAATAAGTTTTGCAAACGAAATATTCAAAACTCTCAATTTATGAAAAAAGAATGAACGCTCCAAGTCCATAAATGCTAATTTTTCTGATTGAACCCTTAATTTTTCCCTCAAATCTAATTTTATTTCTGTCGCTGTTAATGAACGATATTTTTCAAGTTTCAATTCCTTCAATAAATTGTAAAAATCTGACTGTATTGACGTTTGAATAGCTTCCTTTGGAATACTTCCTATTTTTTTCCCAACTTCAACATTCGCCATTGCTAAAACTAGTTCTGAGTAGCTTCCGTGTGCCATACAAGTAATCGCTGCATCTTTTATATCCTTCAACGTCGGTATTTTCCCATCGTGCAAATTTGCCAATGAAGTTGCTAGATGGACTGCCTCTATAATTTGAGCTGACGATACCATATTTCCATTTTCCCTTTGATATTCTGCAATTTTACTTAAATACATATATGTCGCAAAAAGTGGGTCTTCTTTCTCTAAACCATTCCACAAAAATTCATAATACCCTGGCGCCTTATTTCCAGCTCCATAATTTGAATAAGTCGACAATTTATAGTAAGAATAAGGCATTAACGTTTTTTTAGATTCTAATTTTGGTAATTTTTTGATTTCCTTTTCAGTCAAAATCAATTTGCCACTTTCTATTCCTTCAACATGAAAAGCCCCAACAACCATAGCAATTTCATCTATTTTGTAGCCTTCTTTACACACATCGGAAACAACTTTACACATGTACGACTCTCTAATAATATTTTTCGCATCAGACACCGTATTTGATAAAGTCAACTCCCTCAAATGTTTCCCATAATCTTTCGCTCCACTACTATATGCCTTATAATCAGAAGCCTGTTCCACTACTCTTTCCCAAAAGACTTCATCATCTGAATCTTCCGAATATTCATTAATTTTTCTATAAATGTAGGCATTCAAATTTTCCTCTGGATTCTCATCTAAATTTTTCTTTACACTTTCTACACCTAAAAAATTGAAGATGGCAAATCACAAAATCTACACTCTACTCCATTTTCCTTTGCCCATAAAATAGCTTGATATTCTGGAGAAAACTCTGCAAATGGATA
This sequence comes from Leptotrichia sp. oral taxon 218, assembly GCF_018128225.1. Classification (NCBI taxonomy): domain Bacteria; kingdom Fusobacteriati; phylum Fusobacteriota; class Fusobacteriia; order Fusobacteriales; family Leptotrichiaceae; genus Leptotrichia; species Leptotrichia sp. oral taxon 218. The sequence goes on from NZ_CP072377.1 coordinate 1,921,133, forward strand.
TACTATTGTCTGGATAGGCGCTTCTAAAGTGTAAGCCATTACGGCAATTGGCGGAACAATATTTTTTCCATTAATTTCGCTAATAAGGTCATTAAAATCAGAAGGCCCTTCTATCAAAACGATTTTTGGCTGTATTTCATCTAAATAATTTTTCAAATAATGTGCTCCAGCTGGTGAAAAATGCCTAACTCCGAATATATTCGGTTTCCCTTCATTTTGTTTTTTCATTTATTCCACCGCCTTTATTTAGTAGCTTTGTTAAGTGCCTTACATTCTTTATAAAGATCCAGCCATTCTGAACCTCGTTTTTTCATAATATTTTCCAAATATTCTTCCCAAATTTGCCCATCTTTACTATCTTCTTTTACTACAGCTCCCTGCAATCCTGCCGCCAAGTCATAATCTGATATCTCTCCATCCCCAAAACTTCCAGCCAACGCCATACTATTCGCTAAAAGTGAAATAGCTTCTGCAGTCGATAACACATTTGCAGTCGGCTTTATCTTTTGTCTTCCATCTAACGTAACACCTTGACGCAATTCTCTAAATACCGTACAAACTTTTTCAATAACTTCCTCTTCAGGCAATTTCGCATTTAAATCCAAATTTCCTGCAAGTTGCGTAACTCTACTTCTAACAATATCTATCTCTGCTTCAAGTGTATTCGGACTTGGTAACACCACAATATTAAAACGTCTCTTTAACGCTGCCGACATTTCATTAACTCCTTTATCACGAGTATTCGCAGTTGCAATAATAGAGAACCCTTTTTTAGCTGGAATTTCTACATTCAATTCAGGTACACTCATTCTTTTTTCTGACAACAAAGAAATCAACGCATCTTGCACTTCTGACGCACAACGAGAAATTTCTTCTACTCTAGCAATCGCCCCATCTTCCATCGCTTTATAAATTGGACTTGGTATCAACGCATCTTTTGTAGGCCCTTCTGCAATCAACATCGCATAATTCCAAGAGTATCTAATTTGCTCTTCAGTCGTTCCCGCTGTTCCTTGAATAACTCGTGTCGAATCTCCATTTATCGCCGCCGTCAAATGCTCTGACAACCAAGATTTCGCAGTCCCTGGCTCCCCAATCAGCAACAATGCCCTATCCGTAACCAAAGTCGAAATTGCAATCTCAACCAATCTTTTATTTCCAATATATTTAGGCGTTATCACTTTTCTTCCAGCTTTCCCTCCACAAATATATGTCAACACTGATTTAGGTGACATTTTCCATCCAGTAGGTATTGGATTTTTTTCCGCCTTAATTAACGCATCAATTTCATCTTGAAACATCTGTTCTGCTGTTAATCTTTGTAATTCTTCTTTTTTAGCCATTTTTTACAACTCCTTCACTTTCATTCCATTATTTAACTTTTCTAGCCATTTTTCACATAAATTTATAGACATTCTTTTTGTTTTTTTATCCATTTCAAATAATTCTTCAATTTGCTTTATTAATTCACTTTCAGATATAGGAACTTCATTTAAAATGTATCCTATTGATCTTACTCTATTATGTAATTTAGGTGCATTTTTTTCTATATCTATCTTTCCTTTAAGAAAATCCTTATAATCTGTCCATCCCAATTTATTTAAGAATGCTATATCATCATTGTAAGGAATACGAGAAAGAATAATATTATAGTAAAATGCTCCGTATTTTTCTTTCATTCCCTTTATATCTGGATTATATAAGCTCTTTAAATCTCTATGATATGAACTGTAATAATTCCAATTTCCATAGAAATCATCTTCAATATTAAAGATTATATTATACCATTTTTTATCAAAACCATTTAACTTTATTTTCATAACACTATAATCATTTATATTTTGCCAATATAAAATATATTCTTTATTTTCTTCATCATAGTGAATATGGAAAATTACATTAAATAATGTACTAAAATCCTCTTGAACTTTAGCTTCTTCCTTATTTTTAGAAAGTTTATTATTAGCAAAGAATGTATGGAATAATTTTTTTATTCCTTTTTCATCTTTTCCTACTCCTGCAAATTTAGAAAAATTCTTATATGTAGTTTCAGGTTTATCTTTAATAAGTGAAATTAAAAATTCTTGTTCTAAGAACTCTCCTTCATATATCTTAGACAGTTTCTTTATTAAATTCGTAATTTCTTTATTTATTTCGGTTACTATGTAATGGCTTAAAATTCTTTTTACAGCAGCTTTATTATAAGGATACAGTTCTTTGTATAATGATAAAGTTTTTTCTGTTCTTTTATTTGAACTAACTGAACACAATTCTGCAACCTCTTCTTGAACTTTTCTTCTTTCTTCTTTTGTTTTTAATGTTTTATTTTTTAAATCTTCTGTATATTCTTTAATATAATTATTAATATAATCTGATACCCATTGCTGCTCTGTTCTCGCCATATATTCCATATTTTCAAACGGTTTTTTTCTAAAAAATTTATCCCACTCTTTTTTGACTCTCTCATCATCCATATACGCAAGACTTTCAAAAACTTTATTCTTCAATTTCCCACGTTCTTTTTTCATTAAATCTAAAAGATAATCAACGTTATCCTGATCATATGCCAAAGCTCCAATTGCAACTTCTTTCACTTCTTTTCCACCATTTTCAACACAATATTTATAAAATTCATTTTCATCACCTTTACAAATATCCTCGATAATTTCCAATCGGGCAATCATTTCCTTTTTACCTTGAGGATTAAATCCTTCTTTCAATAGCGGAACTATCTCTTTCCCCTGTTTCTTTAACATTTTAATCATTAAATCTATAATTCCAGAATAACTATCATTAAGTCCGTTTATCATAAATTTCTTCACTCTAAAGTCATTCACTATTTCAGGATTATTCCATCGTAATGTCGAATCAATAACTCTAAAACGACCACCGCCAGTTCCTTTAAATGCAGCAATTAATTCGCTCAACTCACTGTAATGAAGTTCTTGATAAAAATTTTCTTTTCCAGCAGTCGTTTCCATTTTTTGCAAATTATCACCTGAATAAGTTGTCGCTTGGGTACAAAGCACCGCATCAAGCAAAGCCAACAAATCTAATAATAAATCACATTTATCTTCCTCATCGCCTTCAATCAATTTTTGCCCCATTTCATAAATTTGTTTAAATACTTTGGCAGCCGAAGCATACCCCTTCATTTGATCAACAGCTCTTTGTAAACGAAAATCATCTTTCACCAAATTTATCCCAACAATCGAAACATTTTCAAGCCTATTCTTCAATTCATATAACGGTTCTAAATTCATTTTTTCTCCTTCCTAAACTTCATTCTAAAATCCAAAACGAATAATTTTATCATCAGTTATGATACTTTGTGCTTGGGCATAAATATTTCTACCTTCATAAAATAATTTTACAAACATCACTTGATTTTCCAAACATTCATTTGGCAAAAGTTCATAGAAATTTTCTGAAAATTCCTTGCTTTTTTTATCTCTAAACTCTATCATCTTTTGATTTTTATCAATTAAAATATATTTTTTCTTACCTTCTTCTTCAACAAACATAATTTTTTCAAATTCTAGTAATAAAGCCACTTCATTATTTGTCAAAATATTTTTTAATTCATTTTTAGCAATTTTTATAGCTTGATCTATACTTTGAGCATGTTTTTTTATCTCTTTGTAACAAGAACTTTCAATTTTATCAAAACTAGCGGCATCCCATCTTATTCTCTTATTAACTCCACCTGGATAAAAAGTTAATGTAGGCACCGTCAATAATGAAAAATTAGAATTTTCCTGCTTAATATATTTCATCGCCGAACGAGGTCTATAATTGGCAGTATATGACACTTCCCCACTCTCTAAATCAATCCAGTATCCACAATCTGTAAAAATCTTACTAGCCTCATCATAATTCACTTCAAATGAAAGCTGCACCAATCTCGCATTTTCCTTTTTTAACCCCAAATCATTCAACTGAGTTAACTTCCACACGCCTCCTAAATCCTCATACAACGTATTATCCGTCAATTCTGGATCATTCTTTTCAAGTTGCTCATTCAAAAACTCTCTACCTTTTTTCTCAATCGCCCTCAACTTTTTCAAACATTCTAAAGCCGTCTGATAATGTCCCTTATCTTGATCCTCTTTATATGCCTGAATTTCCAAAAGTAATCTTTGAAACAAAACTTGTGGTCCCGGCAAATAATAATCTCCCAATTGTTTTACAATATCTCGATACTCTGTAATCGAAACACTCCCCATTGCAGAAAGTCCAACTTTCAATAATTGCGAACTTATTTTCTTTATCAAATCTAGCCCTTCAAGTTGCTTTTTAATTTTCTTTGTTCTAGCTGATTTAGATGCTTTTGAAGAAGTTTTTTTCTTAACTTCCTTTTCCTCATTCGCCCTTTTAGCCTTTAATTTTTCCTTTTTTTCTCTCTTTGCCAAAATATCTTCTGGTATTTCACACTCCTCAAATTTTTTCCCTCTCAATATCTCAAATAACAAAGCTAATCCATGCTTACAAGGAAATTGTCTACTTGGACAAGTACATCGTGTAACAGGATTTTCTTCATCAATAAAATCCACCGAAACCGTATAATTCGATTTCCCACTTCCCTTACACTCGCCCATATACAAAGTATCGTCAACCGAACGCCATAATTTCAAAAATGCCCCTTTATCGCACAATTTTTTTGCATTTGAAATCGCCGAAGCATTCGGAGCCATAGCAAGAATTCTACTCTCCTCTAATTTCTTCACAATACAAACCTCCTTCTTTTTTATCCAAAATTCACTCAATTTTTCTAAATTTATCTAAACAAATAATACTAAAACAAATATTGAAAATTTAAGTAAAATAATTTTAATTTATTATAACACAATTCACTATAAAAATATGAAAATATTTTTGCATAAAAAAAGTTCCCACTTTAATAATAAAATGAGAACTTCTATACGAATATTAAGAGTGTAAAAATTTTTGTGTAAATAAAATAGCGAAGTACTTAATTTACTAGATTTTCTATTAGTTCAGACAAAATTCTAGACACTCTTGCAACATTAATATTTTTCAAAATATTTCTTATTTTTATCAAAATTCTGATGTTTAGTATCCTTATCAGAAATTGTCAATTCACTAGGAGCAATCCCAAACTCCTCAAATTTCCAGTCAATCCCAATAGTTTCGTCATTCCACATAATTCCGCTATCATATTCTGGCGAATACAAATCTGTACATTTATACATAAATTCTGTATCATCTTCCAATGTCAAAAATCCATGCGCAAACCCTTCTGGCACAAAAAACATAGTCTTATTAGCTTCTGTCAACAAAACTCCATACCACTTACCAAAAGTTTCGCTATCCTTTCTCAAATCAACAGCAACATCGTAAACACTACCTTTTGCAACCCTAACAAGTTTCCCTTGAGTATTTTGAGTTTGAAAATGCAACCCTCTCAATACGCCTTTTTTCGATTTTGAATGATTATCTTGAACAAATTCCATCGTAAGTCCCAATTCCTCAAACGACTTTTTATTATATGTTTCCAAGAAAAATCCTCTTTCATCTCCAAAAACTTTTGGCTGAATTACTACTAAATCTTTTATTGGTGTTTTAATTACTTCAAAATTATTCATAATTTTCTTGTATGACATTATAACAAATGCCATATTCTCCTTTCTTTTTCATTTTTTTAATCTTTAATCCTTTTTATAGCAAAATCCTTCTTCTCAATCTAAAATCCAAAAATCATAATTTATAAAAATTCAAAACTTTGTTATTCAATATCCCTATTTATTTCCATACATTTCATCATAGTATTTTTGATAATCTCCAGAAGCCACTTCATTTACCCATTCTTGATTTTCTAAATACCATTTTACTGTTTTTCTAATTCCTGTTTCAAAATCAGTTTCAGGATACCATCCAAGTTCCCTCGCAATTTTTGAAGGATCAATCGCATATCTCATATCGTGACCCAATCTATCTTGAACATAAGTTATCAAATCATAATTTACATTCGCCAAGTCAGTTTTCAACACCTTTTTGTATTCGTCATTCGCAGTAATTTCATCCTTCAAAATATCAATTACCAATTTTACAATATTAATATTTTGCTCTTCATTAAATCCACCAATATTGTAAACTTCTCCCAATCTTCCGTTTCTCACAACCAAATCAATTCCTTTACAGTGATCCTCAACATAAAGCCAATCTCTTACATTGTCACCTTTCCCATAAACAGGCAATTTCTTCCCTTCAAGCACGTTTTTTATCATCAAAGGAATCAATTTTTCTGGAAAATGGTACGGACCATAATTATTCGAACATCTTGTAATATTTATCGGCATTTTGTAAGTTTCTCCATATGCAATTACAATGTGGTCAGCTCCTGTTTTTGAAGCAGAATAAGGACTTCTAGGATCAAGCGGTGTCTTTTCTGTAAAAAATTTATCTCCATAAGTTTTCAAATTAGTTCTATTTTTTACAACTTTTTTCACTTCTTCATCTTCAATTACCAAATCAATCGCTGTTTCATAATCCTTAGACAAACTTCCATAAACCTCATCAGTAGACACTTGTAAATATTTCACACCATCTTTGTAAATTGGATATCCATTTTCATCTTTTGAAACAGTCCAAGCTTTTTTTGCATTTTCCAACAAATTCTGAGTTCCTAAAATATTTGTTTCCAAGAAAATTTGTGGATTTTCAATCGATCTATCAACATGCGATTCCGCCGCAAAATTCACCACAAAATCAACATCATTTTCAGAAAAAACTCTCTCAATCTCTTTCCTATCCCTAATATCGACCTTCTCAAATTTTACTCTTTCATCCTTCAATTCCTCTTTAATCGTCCCCAAATTCCCCGCATAAGTCAATGCATCAACAACTACAACCTTTATATCTTCTTTCCCTTCATACTTTTTCAAAATATATTTCAAGAAGTTTGCACCAATAAATCCCGCTGCTCCTGTTACTAAATATGTTTTCATTTATTTCCCTCCTAAATTTTGATATTTTCTTCTAGTTTCATCATTTTTAATTTTTCGCTCTTTATCAAAAAACCATCCCCATTTATTAAAATACTTAATGGCAGATTTTATATGAAACATCATTAATTTTCTTGATTTATACGAAGCTTTTCCATGCTCATGAAATATCTCAACTTCTGGATAATAAATAACTTTATATTTCTGCCCAATTCTTCGGCACAAATCGTAATCTTCCATATACATAAAATACCTTTCATCAAATCCGCCAATTTCCTTTAATGCCGAAACTCTTGAAAAAATAAAGCATCCTGAAAGTATTGGAACTTCCATTATTCTGTCAAAATTAGCCCATCTCATTTCATAATCGTAATCCATTTTATAAATAATATTTTTAAACGGTAAAAATCTTCTAAATACAAGATTCGAAGGTTTTGGAAACAATCTGCAAGTATAACTAAAATTTCCTCCCAAATCTTTAATTTTAGGACCAATTTGCCCAATTTCGCCCTGCTTTTTCATATACTCAAAAATTTTTTCAATGACATTTTCTTCAAAAAAAATATCTGCATTAATTATCAAATGAAATTCAGATATTTCAGAATTGCTAATTAATTTATTAATAACTACATTATGACCAGCCCCAAATCCCTTATTCAAATTATTAAAAATATATTCTATTCTATTGTCATCTATTTCCTTAAAAAAACTTCTTAAATCATCTTTTTCAGAATTATCCGAAATCCATAATTTAAAATTCAATTTGATTTTTTGAAAACATTCAATTATTTTCTTCAAATCATTTTTTGGAGTATTATATGTTACAATACACGCTGTAAAATCATACATAACCTCTCCATCTCTCCTTTTCTAAAAAGTCAACTTAAGAGCATTATACCATTTTTTTTAACAATTTTAAATAAAAAATTACTTTTTAAATATTAAAAAATATTTCATAAAACTTGAATTTTAAAAAAAAATTTTATATAATAAAAGTGAAAGTTTAAAATGAATGGAGATGTTTTTTATGATAAAAAAATTAATTGAAATCGAAGGAATGCACTGTGAACATTGCAAAAAAAAAGTTGAAGACACACTATATTCAATTCCAGAAGTTGAAGAAGCGACAGTAAATTTAGACAAAAAAAATGCAAAAATAACTTTAAATGAAGAAGTAGATGACATTTTAATCGCTAATTTAATAAATAATGCTGGTCATTACAAAGTCAAAAATGTAACTGAAATTGCTGAATAAAAATAGTCTTTAAAATAAAAAATACCAATTCTAAGAAATATAGGATTGGAATTTTTTAATACAAAAAAATGGCGTCCCCGGTTGGACTCGAACCAACGACCCTCTGATTAACAGTCAGATGCTCTAACCAGCTGAGCTACGGAGACGCAAAAGAAAAAGTTTGGCGACTACCTATTTTCCCTAGTACGGACTAAGTATCGTAGGCGTAAGCAGACTTAACTTCCGGGTTCGAGATGTAACCGGGTGTATCCCTGCTGCAATGGTCACCAAACAAGTAATTAAATGTCAAAAGACAATGAGAAATAAATAGTAGGCAAGTAAAAGATTAAAAAAGCTTAAGTAATATTAGTACTGGTCAACTGAATGCATTGCTGCACTTACATCTCCAGCCTATCGACCACATAGTCTCTGTGGATACTGTGAATACTCATCTTAAAGGGGGTTTCTCGCTTAGATGCTTTCAGCGATTATCCTGACCAAACGTGACTACTCAGCCGTGCCACTGGCGTGACAACTGATACATCAGAGGTTTGTCCATCCCGGTCCTCTCGTACTAAGGACAGAACTTTTCAGTATTCAAGCGCCTGCAGTGGATAGGGACCGAACTGTCTCACGACGTTCTGAACCCAGCTCGCGTGCCTCTTTAATGGGCGAACAGCCCAACCCTTGGGACCTTCTCCAGCCCCAGGATGAGACGAGCCGACATCGAGGTGCCAAACACTTCCGTCGATATGGACTCTTGGGAAGTATCAGCCTGTTATCCCCGGGGTAGCTTTTATCCGTTGAGCGACGGCCCTTCCATGAGGGACCGCCGGATCACTAACTCCTACTTTCGTACCTGCTCGACCCGTCGGTCTTGCAGTCAAGCTCCCTTATGCGTTTGCACTCGAAGGTTGATTTCCATCCAACCTGAGGGAACCTTTGAACGCCTCCGTTACTCTTTTGGAGGCGACCGCCCCAGTCAAACTGCCCACCTAGCACTGTCTCCGCAAGCGGATTAGAATTTCGACAACATATGGTTGGTATTCCAACAGCGACTCAGAAAAGACTGACGTCTTAACTTCGAAGTCTCCCAACTATCCTATACACACATTGCCAAAACCCAATGCCAAGCTACAGTAAAGCTCCACGGGGTCTTTCCGTCCTACTGCAGGTAGCCGGTATCTTCACCGGCATTACAACTTCACCAGGTCTCCAGCCAAGACAGCTCTCAAATCATTTCACCATTCGTGCAGGTCGGAACTTACCCGACAAGGAATTTCGCTACCTTAGGACCGTTATAGTTACGGCCGCCGTTCACCGGGGCTTCAAATTGGAGCTCTCACTCCTCCTCTTAACCTTCCGGCACTGGGCAGGTGTCAGCCCATATACGTCGCCTTTCAGCTTAGCATAGACCTGTGTTTTTGGTAAACAGTTGCTTGAGACTCTTCACTGCGGCCTGTTTCCCCTGGGAGTGTTTCTCTCTTTAGGTATATCAGGCACCCCTTCTCCCGAAGTTACGGGGCTATTTTGCAGAGTTCCTTAGCTAGAGTTATCCTGTCGGCCTTAAGTTTCTCACTCTGTCCACCTGTGTCGGTTTAGGGTACGGGCACTAACGAGTCTTGTTAGAAGTTTTTCTTGGCAGTGTAGGATCTGTGACTTATGCAAAAGCACTTACCCATCAGGTCTCACCTATAGACACGCGGATTTACCTGCGTGTCCAAGCTACGCCCTTAGAAAGGCTAATCCGACAGCCTTCTCACATACCTTACTGCGTCACTCCATCACTCAAACGACTGATAGTGGTATAGGAATATTAACCTATTTACCATTCGCAATCACATCTCCGCTTACGCTTAGGTCCCGACTTCCCCGGGGCGGACGAACCTTCCCCCGGAAACCTTGGACTTCCGGCCGGAGGGATTCTCGCCCTCCTTCTCGCTACTCATTCCTGCATTCTCGCTTCTGATGTCTCCAGCCGGCCTTACAGCCGGCCTTCATAGACCTACAGAACGCTCTCCTACCAAGCGGCAAAACCGCTTCCACAGCTTCGGTTTATGTCTTTAGCCCCGTTACATCTTCGGCGCAGATACTCTCGACCAGTGAGCTATTACGCACTCTTTTAAGGAATGGCTGCTTCTAAGCCAACCTCCTGGTTGTCTGTGAATATCCACCTCCTTTCCCACTTAGACATAATTAGGGACCTTAGCTGGTGGTCTGGGCTGTTTCCCTTTTGTCCGCGGACCTTATCATCCACGGACTCACTCCGAATCAGTAATAAATGGTATTCGTAGTTTGCTTGATTTCGGTAAGCAATATGCCCCCTAGATCATACAGTGCTCTACCCCCAGATATCTAAAATTCAGGCTGCACCTAAATGCATTTCGGAGAGAACGGGCTATTTCCTAGTTCGATTGGCTTTTCACCCCTAGACCTATCTCATCTCCCAACTTTTCAACGGCGGTGAGTTCGGCCCTCCACTGAGTCTTACCTCAGCTTCAGCCTGGACAGGCCTAGATCACTAGGTTTCGCGTCTATGACTAGCGACTGAGACGCCCTATTAAGACTTGGTTTCCCTTCGGCTTCATTAATTAACCTTGCCACTAATCATAACTCGCAGGATGATTAACCAAAATCCACGCAGTCACCCCGAAGGGCTCCTACCGTTTGTAAGCACACGGTTTCAAATTCTATTTCACTCCCTTGCACAGGGTTCTTTTCACCTTTCCCTCACGGTACTCTTCACTATCGGTCAATAACAGTATTTAGCCTTGCGTGATATGGTCCACGCGGATTCACGCCAAATTCCTCGTGCTTGACGCTACTCGGGAGTTTCAAGTCATAGCATAGCATATACATGATACAGGACTATCACCTTCTATGGTTCAGCTTTCCATCTGATTCTACTTACTGCTAGACTACTTAGACATTATGGCATCAGTCGTATGAAATCCCACAACCCCGTACCGGCAACGCTGCCAGCTTGGCACCGGTACGGTTTAGGCTTATCCCAGTTCGCTCGCCGCTACTTAGGGAATCGTTTTTACTTTCTTTTCCTCCTGTTACTTAGATGTTTCAGTTCGCAGGCTTACCACTTTCGTGCATACTCTTCAAGTATGCGGGTTGCCCCATTCGGAGATTCAGGTGTCATTGATTATGTGCATCTCGACCTGACTTATCGCAGCTTATCACGTCCTTCATCGGCTGTTATTACCTAGGCATCCTCCGTGTGCCCTTAATTAGCTTTTTTTTATTAACAGAATAATCTATTTTGTTGTAATCTTTTACCTACTATTCATTTCCCATTGTCCTTAAAAGGAAAAACTACAAAGAAGAAGAAGTGTAAGAAAAACTCTCCTTAGAAAGGAGGTGATCCATCCGCACCTTCCGGTACGGATACCTTGTTACGACTTCACCCCAATCACTATTCACACCTTAGATACCTTCTTCCGAAAGGTTAGACCGGCAGCTTCAGGTGCAAACAACTCTCGTGGTGTGACGGGCGGTGTGTACAAGACCCGAGAACGTATTCACCGCGGCATTGCTGATCCGCGATTACTAGCGATTCCAACTTCATGAAGTCGAGTTGCAGACTTCAATCCGAACTTGGACTGGCTTTAGAGGTTAGCTAAGCATTGCTGCATTGCGGCTCTCTGTACCAGCCATTGTAGCACGTGTGTAGCCCAGATCATAAGGGGCATGATGACTTGACGTCATCCCCACCTTCCTCCTGCTCTTCGCAGGCAGTCTCGCTAGAGTCCCCAACTTAATGATGGCAACTAGCGATAGGGGTTGCGCTCGTTGCGGGACTTAACCCAACATCTCACGACACGAGCTGTCGACAGCCATGCACCACCTGTCACTCGGTTCCCGAGGGCACGGTGATGTTTCCATCACCTTCCGAGGATGTCAAGATCTGGTAAGGTTCCTCGCGTTGCGTCGAATTAAACCACATGCTCCACCGCTTGTGCGGGTCCCCGTCAATTCCTTTGAGTTTCAGCCTTGCGGCCGTACTCCCCAGGCGGATTACTTATCGCATTAACTTCGGCACGGACACTCTTCATGCCCACACCCAGTAATCATCGTTTACAGCTAGGACTACCAGGGTATCTAATCCTGTTCGCTCCCCTAGCTTTCGCACTTCAGCGTCAGTTATCGTCCAGTGAACTATCTTCATCATCGGCATTCCTACACATATCTACGAATTTCACCTCTACTCGTGTAGTTCCGTCCACCTCTCCAATACTCTAGCCAGGTAGTTTCCAAGGCAAGCTGCTGGTTGAGCCGGCAGTTTTCACCTCGGACTTATCTGGCCGCCTAGATGCCCTTTATGCCCAATAATTCCGGATAACGCTCGCGACATACGTATTACCGCGGCTGCTGGCACGTATTTAGCCGTCGCTTCTTCTGCAGGTACAGTCACTTTCTTCCTCCCTGCTGAAAGCACTTTACGATCCGAAAACCTTCTTCGTGCACACAGAATTGCTGGATCAGGGTTGCCCCCATTGTCCAATATTCCCCACTGCTGCCTCCCGTAGGAGTAAGGGCCGTATCTCAGTCCCCTTGTGGCCGTCCACCCTCTCAGGCCGGCTACCTATCATCGCCTTGGTAAGCCGTTACCTTACCAACTAGCTAATAGGACGCAAAGCTCTCAAATGGCATCTCTTTTCATAAACTCACTATGCAGCAAGTTCATAATATCCGGTCTTATCAGCCGTTTCCAGCTGTTATCCCAGTCCATTCGGCAAGTTCTTTACGCGTTACTCACCCGTCCGCCATGGTTATCACGGTGCAAGCACCGTTTCCCCATCGACTTGCATGTGTTAAGCATTCTGTCAGCGTTCATCCTGAGCCAGGATCAAACTCTTCATTCAATAATATATTTCTATATCTTTTTTCACCTTTTATTCATTGACGAGATTTATTGCTAAATCTTGACTTGCTTTTTATCTATCACACTACTTTTTCTTCTTCTTTTTTCATTGTCCTTTATGTCGACTCTTTTCTTATCAACGAAATATATTATATCAAAAAAAAAATTTGTTGTCAACACTTTTTTTGAAATTTTTTTGTTTTTTTTTGATTTCTTATTTTTGATAACTTCTTTTCTAGGTTTTTTTATGTTTAAATTTTTTTATAATTTTAGATATAATTTAATTTTTTTATTTTTTCTAAATTCGAAGTTGAAATACGGTATATTTTTAACCCATAGCTTTTTAACTTATAATAAGCAGAGTGAGAATTGTAGGATGTATCGAAAATTATTATATCTGAATTTTTTAATTTATCCGAGTTCCTGAAAACTTCTTTTGCATTTATAAATTCTATATCAAACTTTGTTTCTTCTGCGTACTTTTGAGCTTTTTCCATACTTTGTAAACTCCATTTTCCGCCGACGACTTTTATATTTTTATCTTTAAAATTTAAAGTTTGTTCTTCTGGAAGTTCTTTTATATTTATATTTTCAGTCACTTCCATTTTTTCGTCTTGCTCCATATTTTCAATTTTATTTTTCAACTTTTCGATTTCTTTTTGCTGTTTTAAAATTAGTTTTTCAAGTTTATTATCTCCTTGATTTTTCAAATTTTGTTTTAGTTTTTTATTTTCTATTTCTAGTTTATCATGCTCCAAAATAAAAAAAAGATTTTCTCCTTCAATTTTTTCCAATTCAGCCATTAATTCTTCCACTTCTTTTTCCTGGTCACTCATTTTGCTAAAATTTGCATCCAGAATTTCAAAACTTATTTTGAGTTTTTCTAACATCTCAAAACATTCTCTTATTTTTTCGTCAAAAAAAATTACATATTCTATTGGAACAGAAAAATATTTTAATTCTTTATTAAACTCTAAACCATATTTTTCTGATATTTTTTCTAAATTTCTTTTTTTTATATTTTTAAATTTTATATCTAAATAATTCTCAAATTCTTCTTGAAAATTTTTAGATTTAAAAATTTCTTTTAAAAATGGAGCTTTTTCAAAAATTTTAATATTTTTTTTGTTTAAATTTTTACACAAATTTAAATATTCTTTTTTGAAAAATTCTAAACGCTCACTCATTTCACCTGTAGTCAAAATATAAAGTATCATTTGTTCAGGATTTATTCCACGACCAAAAATTTTTCGTATTTTGATTTTTCTAAATTCTTCCAAATACTTTTTTCCGACAAATTTAAATAATTCTTTTTAACATATTCATTGTTAAAATTTATCAATTTTTTTAAAATGTTTTTATTTCCTTTTTTTATTTCTGCAATAATTTCAATTTTTTTCTCAAAAAAACTTTTATTTGACTTAACATTGCTAAAAAAAACTTCTTCAAATTTATTACTGTTAAAATTATCAATTAACAAATCTGCGAATATATTTTTATTTATCGAAATCAAATTTTCTATCAATGCCATTATATTTTTATTCACTTTATTCACTTTATTTACTTTATTCATTTTTCTTCTTTATTCCTTCTTTTTTTAAATCTTATTATTCTAAATCTTCTTAATTATGAATTTTCTTAAATTATACATTTCTTAAAATATAACATACTGTATTTATCATTAGAAAAGTCTAATATGGATATTACTTTGTAATTTTTTTCATAAAACTTGCCATTCACAAAATTTCCAGGTATAATAAGGTAAAGAGGTGATTTTATGAAAAATGAAAAAGAAAAAGTTATCGAATGGATAAAAAAATATTTTGAAGAAAATGGAAAAAACTGTAAAGCAGTTGTAGGAATTTCTGGTGGAACGGATTCTTCGGTTGCGGCAGCACTTTGTGTGGCAGCTCTGGGACGAGAAAATGTAATAGGAGTTCTTATGCCAAAAGGTATGCAGCATGATATTGATTATTCCAAAAAATTAGTTGAGTTTTTGAAAATAAAACATTATGAAATAAATGTGGAGAAGCCTGTGAATGACTTAAAAGAATTAATTTCGCAGCAAACGGGAGTAAATCCTGATGAATTTGATGCCTACAAGACTAATCAGCCTGCCAGAATACGGATGGCTGTGCTTTATGGAATTTCTGCCATTGTTGGTGGGAGAGTGGCTAATACTTGTAATTTGTCGGAAGATTTTGTGGGTTATTCAACAAAATTTGGAGATGCTGCGGGGGATTTTTCTCCAATTTCTGATTTTACAAAAACCGAAGTGCGAAAACTTGGAGCTGAACTTGGACTTCCTGAAATGTTTTTGAAAAAAGTGCCTGAAGATGGAATGAGCGGGAAATCTGATGAGGAAAAATTGGGATTTAGCTACGAAGTTTTGGATGAATATATTAGAACAGGAAATATTTCAGATTTGAGAATAAAAGAAAAAATAGACTATTTACACAAAATAAATTTACACAAAATTTTACCTATGCCATCGTATAAAAAAGGAGAAAAATAAAATGAAACTAAAGCCAATTATAACATCACTGCTTGATACAGATCTTTACAAATTTAATATGAACCAGGTAATTTTTCACAAACATACTGATTTAGTTGGAGAATATCACTTTAAATGCCGTACTCCAAATATTTTCTTTACAAAAGAAATGGTTGCGGAAATAAACGAGCAAATTGACCATTTGTGCAGTTTACGGTTTAAAAATGAAGAATTAAACTACTTGCGTTCGATAAGATTCATAAAGCCAGACTATGTCGAGTTTTTAAGGCTTTGGCATCCGATTAAGGATTATGTGACTACGGTTCTTGAAAATGAAGAACTTAGAGTTATTGTCTCTGGACCGCTTTTTAGTGCAATGCAGTTTGAGATTTACTTGCTTGAAATTATTAACGAAGTGTATTTTAGAATGAAGTTTAATTATGATGAATTGCTTGTTTCTGCAAAAGAAAAATTAGAAAAAAAGATTTTGGATTTTAAAAATAAAAAATATAACTTTAAATTTGCTGAATTCGGCTGCAGAAGACGGCTTTCAAGAGAATGGCAGGAAGAAGTAGTGAAAAAATTATCCAGCGAAACTCAAAATATGGTAGGAACTTCCAATGTATTTTTGGCAATGAAATACAATTTAGTGCCAATCGGAACTTATGCACACGAGTATGTCCAAATGTACCAAGGAATCGACTCAATACCGCTATCTTACACAAATCATTACGCATTAAAAGACTGGTATGACGAATACAAGGGAGATAACGGGACAGCACTTACCGACACAATAACGACAGACTTATTTTTAAGGGATTTTGACAGAAGCATGGTAAATAACTACACAGGAGTGCGGCATGATTCAGGTGATCCATATATCTGGGCTGAAAAAATATTGAATCACTACGAAAAATATGGAATAGATTCAAAAACAAAGATGCTTTTATTCAGCGATTCGCTAAATTTTGACGAAGCAGAAAAAATTTACAAGACATTTAGAGATAAGATTAAACTTTCTTTTGGAATAGGGACATTTATAACTAATGACACGAAAGAAAAACCGCTGAATATCGTAATAAAACTTCAGTATGTAAATGGTAGACCAGTTGCCAAATTAAGTGATGTGGAAGGAAAAGTTATGTGTGATGATGAAAAATATTTAAAATATTTGAAGGCGTCAGTAAAATTTAGGCTAGAGCGGGAAAAAGAATATTAAAAAAGTTTAAATCTTTAAATAAGCAGTTATAGCAGCAAGAAATCTTGACTCCTTGTAAAAATATATAAAAAATTTTGAAATTTTATATTTAATTTATAAAAAAAACGGAGAAACTTTAATGAAAAAATATAAAACAGGCTTAGTTCTGGGAAGATTCCAGACATTTCATAAAGGACATGAATACATTATAAATAAAGCTCTTGAGATATGTGACAAAGTTTTGGTATTTATCGGTTCTAGTGATAAATCTGGAACAATTGAAAATCCTTTTTCCTATGAACTAAGAGAAAAATTGATAAAAAAAATTTATGGGAATGAAATCGTGGAAAATAAATTGATAATTTCTCCACTCGCTGACTTGGGTGCTGGAAATGTTACAAAATGGGGGGATTATTTATTTTGTGAAGCGGAAAAAATTTTGGGAAAAGTTGATTGTATTGTTTATGGAGAAGAATCTAAATGCAAGAGCTGGTTTAGTGAGAAAATAAAAAAATCTGTAAATTTTATTGTAATTTCTAGAGATGACATAAAAATAAATGCTTCCACTTTGAGAGAACATATGAGAAAAAATGATTTTGAGAGTTGGAAGAAATTTGTGAATGAAAAAAATTGGGGTGAATTTGGAAAAATGAGGGAAATTTTGATTAAAATTCAAAGATAATTTTAAATTTTAACTTTTATAAGGCTGTTTCGTACTTTTTTTATGAGACAGCCTTTCAAATTTTTACTTTTTTATCTTGAACTACTTTTCTGAACCTCCCACAACTAAAGTCGCAGAGTTCTAAAATCTTTAAAAATATTTAAAAATTTTCTAAGAAGTTTGATAGCACAACAACTATCCTTATTCTTTATTCTTTTAGGCGTGTTCAACTCGCCCCCATTGTATAGGACAACTTTTAAGTCCACAACTTTACTTTTCTTTAGAATATTTAATACTCCATTACAGTCTTCAATCAAAGATGTTATATTATATATTCTACATTTTACCTAATAAAATTTTTCCATATGCTTACTAAATTTTCGTGCAATTCATCTCACAGCTAAAGTTGCGAGTGTTCTTGCACTATTTCATAAAATACAATTCTTAAAGACCTAAATTTATTCCTGCCAATTTAAGAAAAAAATCAAACATTAATAAAATTTTATCAGAAAAATATTCGTTTACAAAATATGCTATCATTACTATTATCACAACTCCATATTTTTCAATAAAATCATAAATTTTTTTTATTTTTCCAGAAGAAAAAAAATAGACAATTCTTCCGCCATCTAAAGGAGTTATCGGTATTAAATTAAAAATTCCTAACAACAAATTTATTAAATAAATATAAATAAATATTTTTACAACATTACTATCAATTCCAAGTCTATTTCCAATAATTCGAAGTACAATTAATGAAACTGCCGCTAAAATAAAATTTACCACAACTCCAGCTATACAGACACAAAAAATGCCTTTTTTTCGAGGAATCAGCTTATAAAAATTTACAGGTACAGGTTTTGCCCATCCAATTAAAAATTTAAATCCACATAAAAATATTATAAAAGGAACAACCATTCCAAATAAATCAATATGCTTTAGGGGATTCAAAGTTATTCTTCCCATATTTTTTGCCGTATTATCTCCAAAACAATATGCAACATATCCATGTGCAATTTCATGAAAAGTCATTGAAAACATGTAAACAACAAAAATAATCATCACATCTATCGACATTTCAAAATTTTCAAGAAATTTAAAAGCAAAAAAAATAGTTACTAATAAAAATAGTCCCAATCTAAATTTAAAATTTTCATTCCAAAAAATTACAATCTTATCAAATAACTCACTTTTGACTCCCATAAAAACACTCCAAAAAATAAAATAAAAAAAAATGGCGTCCCCGGTTGGACTCGAACCAACGACCCTCTGATTAACAGTCAGATGCTCTAACCAGCTGAGCTACGGAGACGCAAAAGAAAAAGTTTGGCGACTACCTATTTTCCCTAGTACGGACTAAGTATCGTAGGCGTAAGCAGACTTAACTTCCGGGTTCGAGATGTAACCGGGTGTATCCCTGCTGCAATGGTCACCAAACAAGTAATTAAATGTCAAAAGACAATGAGAAATAAATAGTAGGCAAGTAAAAGATTAAAAAAGCTTAAGTAATATTAGTACTGGTCAACTGAATGCATTGCTGCACTTACATCTCCAGCCTATCGACCACATAGTCTCTATGGATACTGTGAATACTCATCTTAAAGGGGGTTTCTCGCTTAGATGCTTTCAGCGATTATCCTGACCAAACGTGACTACTCAGCCGTGCCACTGGCGTGACAACTGATACATCAGAGGTTTGTCCATCCCGGTCCTCTCGTACTAAGGACAGAACTTTTCAGTATTCAAGCGCCTGCAGTGGATAGGGACCGAACTGTCTCACGACGTTCTGAACCCAGCTCGCGTGCCTCTTTAATGGGCGAACAGCCCAACCCTTGGGACCTTCTCCAGCCCCAGGATGAGACGAGCCGACATCGAGGTGCCAAACACTTCCGTCGATATGGACTCTTGGGAAGTATCAGCCTGTTATCCCCGGGGTAGCTTTTATCCGTTGAGCGACGGCCCTTCCATGAGGGACCGCCGGATCACTAACTCCTACTTTCGTACCTGCTCGACCCGTCGGTCTTGCAGTCAAGCTCCCTTATGCGTTTGCACTCGAAGGTTGATTTCCATCCAACCTGAGGGAACCTTTGAACGCCTCCGTTACTCTTTTGGAGGCGACCGCCCCAGTCAAACTGCCCACCTAGCACTGTCTCCGCAAGCGGATTAGAATTTCGACAACATATGGTTGGTATTCCAACAGCGACTCAGAAAAGACTGACGCCTTAACTTCGAAGTCTCCCAACTATCCTATACACACATTGCCAAAACCCAATGCCAAGCTACAGTAAAGCTCCACGGGGTCTTTCCGTCCTACTGCAGGTAGCCGGTATCTTCACCGGCATTACAACTTCACCAGGTCTCCAGCCAAGACAGCTCTCAAATCATTTCACCATTCGTGCAGGTCGGAACTTACCCGACAAGGAATTTCGCTACCTTAGGACCGTTATAGTTACGGCCGCCGTTCACCGGGGCTTCAAATTGGAGCTCTCACTCCTCCTCTTAACCTTCCGGCACTGGGCAGGTGTCAGCCCATATACGTCGCCTTTCAGCTTAGCATAGACCTGTGTTTTTGGTAAACAGTTGCTTGAGACTCTTCACTGCGGCCTGTTTCCCCTGGGAGTGTTTCTCTCTTTAGGTATATCAGGCACCCCTTCTCCCGAAGTTACGGGGCTATTTTGCAGAGTTCCTTAGCTAGAGTTATCCTGTCGGCCTTAAGTTTCTCACTCTGTCCACCTGTGTCGGTTTAGGGTACGGGCACTAACGAGTCTTGTTAGAAGTTTTTCTTGGCAGTGTAGGATCTGTGACTTATGCAAAAGCACTTACCCATCAGGTCTCACCTATAGACACGCGGATTTACCTGCGTGTCCAAGCTACGCCCTTAGAAAGGCTAATCCGACAGCCTTCTCACATACCTTACTGCGTCACTCCATCACTCAAACGACTGATAGTGGTATAGGAATATTAACCTATTTACCATTCGCAATCACATCTCTGCTTACGCTTAGGTCCCGACTTCCCCGGGGCGGACGAACCTTCCCCCGGAAACCTTGGACTTCCGGCCGGAGGGATTCTCGCCCTCCTTCTCGCTACTCATTCCTGCATTCTCGCTTCTGATGTCTCCAGCCGGCCTTACAGCCGGCCTTCATAGACCTACAGAACGCTCTCCTACCAAGCGGCAAAACCGCTTCCACAGCTTCGGTTTATGTCTTTAGCCCCGTTACATCTTCGGCGCAGATACTCTCGACCAGTGAGCTATTACGCACTCTTTTAAGGAATGGCTGCTTCTAAGCCAACCTCCTGGTTGTCTGTGAATATCCACCTCCTTTCCCACTTAGACATAATTAGGGACCTTAGCTGGTGGTCTGGGCTGTTTCCCTTTTGTCCGCGGACCTTATCATCCACGGACTCACTCCGAATCAGTAATAAATGGTATTCGTAGTTTGCTTGATTTCGGTAAGCAATATGCCCCCTAGATCATACAGTGCTCTACCCCCAGATATCTAAAATTCAGGCTGCACCTAAATGCATTTCGGAGAGAACGGGCTATTTCCTAGTTCGATTGGCTTTTCACCCCTAGACCTATCTCATCTCCCAACTTTTCAACGGCGGTGAGTTCGGCCCTCCACTGAGTCTTACCTCAGCTTCAGCCTGGACAGGCCTAGATCACTAGGTTTCGCGTCTATGACTAGCGACTGAGACGCCCTATTAAGACTTGGTTTCCCTTCGGCTTCATTAATTAACCTTGCCACTAATCATAACTCGCAGGATGATTAACCAAAATCCACGCAGTCACCCCGAAGGGCTCCTACCGTTTGTAAGCACACGGTTTCAAATTCTATTTCACTCCCTTGCACAGGGTTCTTTTCACCTTTCCCTCACGGTACTCTTCACTATCGGTCAATAACAGTATTTAGCCTTGCGTGATATGGTCCACGCGGATTCACGCCAAATTCCTCGTGCTTGACGCTACTCGGGAGTTTCAAGTCATAGCATAGCATATACATGATACAGGACTATCACCTTCTATGGTTCAGCTTTCCATCTGATTCTACTTACTGCTAGACTACTTAGACATTATGGCATCAGTCGTATGAAATCCCACAACCCCGTACCGGCAACGCTGCCAGCTTGGCACCGGTACGGTTTAGGCTTATCCCAGTTCGCTCGCCGCTACTTAGGGAATCGTTTTTACTTTCTTTTCCTCCTGTTACTTAGATGTTTCAGTTCGCAGGCTTACCACTTTCGTGCATACTCTTCAAGTATGCGGGTTGCCCCATTCGGAGATTCAGGTGTCATTGATTATGTGCATCTCGACCTGACTTATCGCAGCTTATCACGTCCTTCATCGGCTGTTATTACCTAGGCATCCTCCGTGTGCCCTTAATTAGCTTTTTTTTATTAACAGAATAATCTATTTTGTTGTAATCTTTTACCTACTATTCATTTCCCATTGTCCTTAAAAGGAAAAACTACAAAGAAGAAGAAGTGTAAGAAAAACTCTCCTTAGAAAGGAGGTGATCCATCCGCACCTTCCGGTACGGATACCTTGTTACGACTTCACCCCAATCACTATTCACACCTTAGATACCTTCTTCCGAAAGGTTAGACCGGCAGCTTCAGGTGCAAACAACTCTCGTGGTGTGACGGGCGGTGTGTACAAGACCCGAGAACGTATTCACCGCGGCATTGCTGATCCGCGATTACTAGCGATTCCAACTTCATGAAGTCGAGTTGCAGACTTCAATCCGAACTTGGACTGGCTTTAGAGGTTAGCTAAGCATTGCTGCATTGCGGCTCTCTGTACCAGCCATTGTAGCACATGTGTAGCCCAGATCATAAGGGGCATGATGACTTGACGTCATCCCCACCTTCCTCCTGCTCTTCGCAGGCAGTCTCGCTAGAGTCCCCAACTTAATGATGGCAACTAGCGATAGGGGTTGCGCTCGTTGCGGGACTTAACCCAACATCTCACGACACGAGCTGTCGACAGCCATGCACCACCTGTCACTCGGTTCCCGAGGGCACGGTGATGTTTCCATCACCTTCCGAGGATGTCAAGATCTGGTAAGGTTCCTCGCGTTGCGTCGAATTAAACCACATGCTCCACCGCTTGTGCGGGTCCCCGTCAATTCCTTTGAGTTTCAGCCTTGCGGCCGTACTCCCCAGGCGGATTACTTATCGCATTAACTTCGGCACGGACACTCTTCATGCCCACACCCAGTAATCATCGTTTACAGCTAGGACTACCAGGGTATCTAATCCTGTTCGCTCCCCTAGCTTTCGCACTTCAGCGTCAGTTATCGTCCAGTGAACTATCTTCATCATCGGCATTCCTACACATATCTACGAATTTCACCTCTACTCGTGTAGTTCCGTCCACCTCTCCAATACTCTAGCCAGGTAGTTTCCAAGGCAAGCTGCTGGTTGAGCCGGCAGTTTTCACCTCGGACTTATCTGGCCGCCTAGATGCCCTTTATGCCCAATAATTCCGGATAACGCTTGCGACATACGTATTACCGCGGCTGCTGGCACGTATTTAGCCGTCGCTTCTTCTGCAGGTACAGTCACTTTCTTCCTCCCTGCTGAAAGCACTTTACGATCCGAAAACCTTCTTCGTGCACACAGAATTGCTGGATCAGGGTTGCCCCCATTGTCCAATATTCCCCACTGCTGCCTCCCGTAGGAGTAAGGGCCGTATCTCAGTCCCCTTGTGGCCGTCCACCCTCTCAGGCCGGCTACCTATCATCGCCTTGGTAAGCCGTTACCTTACCAACTAGCTAATAGGACGCAAAGCTCTCAAATGGCATCTCTTTTCATAAACTCACTATGCAGCAAGTTCATAATATCCGGTCTTATCAGCCGTTTCCAGCTGTTATCCCAGTCCATTCGGCAAGTTCTTTACGCGTTACTCACCCGTCCGCCATGGTTTCACGGTGCAAGCACCGCTTCCCCATCGACTTGCATGTGTTAAGCATTCTGTCAGCGTTCATCCTGAGCCAGGATCAAACTCTTCATTCAATAATATATTTCTATATCTTTTTTTCACCTTTTATTCATTGACGAGATTTATTGCTAAATCTTGACTTGCTTTTTATCTATCACACTACTTTTTCTTCTTCTTTTTTCATTGTCCTTGGTGTCGAATCTTTTCTTATCGACGAAATATATTATATCAAAAAAAAATTTTGTTGTCAACACTTTTTTTGAAATTTTTTTGTTTTTTTTACTTTTTTTGTTTTCTCATTCTTTCAATCTTGCTTTTAATTTCTAATAATTTCTTTTTCTTTTGTAATTCTTTTTCTTTTCTTCTTTTATTTCTTTTTATAAGTCTTATACTTGCTTCTCTTTCAGAAATTAAAGCCTGATATTCTTTAATTAAATCTTCTAGTATAAGAATTTTTCCAATTAAATAGTCTTTTCTTTTTACTGATGTCATAGATGATTTTAAATTTCCTACACTCAATAAATAGACTGGTATCTTTGAAAAATTTTTCATGTCATTTATTCTGTTTGAAGTTGAAACTATTACTATTTGTTCATATCTTTTTTCAGTTTTGTTTATACTTTTTTTAAATTCACTTAATTTAGAAACTTTTACTATTTCTAAAAATCCTGCCATTTTTTGTATTTCGGAAAAAATTCTAGAGATATTATTTTCTTCCACATCCATTAAAATTAAAGTTTTTGTTCTTTTTATTTCACTAGGGAAAACATATATTTTTTTTATTCTTTTATCTATAAACTCTTGATTATTGTGTTTTCTTCTTTTTTCTTCAATTTTATAAAGTTCTATTTTATCTTCTATTGAATTTTCTTGTGTCAAATGTTCGTTGATTTTATTATTTATACTTTCAACTTCATCCTTTTCTTTTTCTTCTTTTAAGTTTTTCTCCACTTTTTTGTAAATATCTTTTATTATTTTAGGATAAAATTCTATCTCTTCTTTTTTCAAAATTTTTTCAACCATTTTGAAATATTCTTTTTGTATTTGATTTTTAACAAAATTTTCTTTTTTTATTTTAGATTTTTGATTCTTTAAATTCATCAAAAATTTAGTCAATATTTGATATTTTTCTTTTATTGAATTTATAACAGTTTTTTCATCTAAATATGAAAATAATATTTTCTTTATATATGTAATATTTTTTGTGTTCAATGTCAATTCTAAATTTTCAAGATAAAAATTTTCTGAATAAATGTCATTTTTCTCTCTCTCCAATCTTTTTGACAAAATCTCTACTAAAAATTGTTCTCTAACTTTATTTATTTTATATCCTTTAGTTTGAAATAATTCTTTTATATCTTCAAAATCTTTATATTCTGAGTATTTTATTTTATATTTGAATAATACTTTATAAACATCTCTTTTTATTTTGTTTTTTTCATCTTCATTTAAATGCATTTTTTTTAGAATTCTGTAAATACTTAATTTTTTCTCACTGAAAAGTAAAAATAGCTCGATTAGTTCTCTTCTATATGTCATTTTTAATTTTTTGTCTTGACTTTCTAATTTGAAAATTTTCGTTGTATAATTTCCAAAATAATAAATATAATTACTATTATCGTGAATACCTTCTTCATCAAAGATTCTAAAAATCTTGTTGAATTTTAAAATCATATATTTTAGATGATTAAATCCATATCTTTCTTCAATGTCCTTTCGATTTATAATTTTAAAATTTATTATTTCTTGTAAAAAGTCTTTTTCTTCTAAATCCAATTTCATAGCTTAAACCCCATAAAATAAAAATTTATAATTATTAAAAATTATTTTTTTATGATAACAATTATAAATTTAATTTTTTAGGTGCTTTTGCAGTTTTAAAAATCGCTATTTAAAAAGATAAAACTATATTTTTCTGTTAATTTAAAATTAAAAATAATAATAAAGGGTATTTTTTTATTTTTTTGAATTTATTTAATTGCTGTTTTAGTGTATTTTTAGTGCATTACATATAACAATAAAAAAAAGAGAAATTAATCATTTCTCTTTTAAAAATATCTAGTAAATTTTCTTGAAAATTTAAAATTTTATTTTAAAATTTATTAAATTAACAAACTTTTATTCATATTGGCTCGGGAAAATGGATTCGAACCACTACCTACCGGGTCAGAGCCGGGCGTCCTACCATTAGACTATTCCCGAATAAAATTACAAGTTATAATAACACTTATTCTGAACCTCTCACAACTAAAGTTGCAAGACTTTTAAGTATTTTTCAGCTTCTCTTGAATATCCATCACTCAAGCACTAACTAACTTTCTTAAGACTTTAATGGACAAGTTCTCCAATGAGAGCATTAATGTCCTATTGGTTTGGTCCAAAATCATTTTTATTTTACCATATTTATCTGATTATTTCAAGTTTTTTTAAGAAAAAGATATGCAATTCATCTCACGACTGAAGCTACGAATGTTCTTACAATATTTAACAAATTTTTTCAAGAAATTTTTTATTTTCGTATTTTTGTTTGTTCCATAGAATAGTTGCGGTATAAAGAATGATAAGTTTAGAAATATCTTGACAAAAGTATAATTCTATAATAGAATAAAAGCATATAAAAATAAGAAAAAAGATTTACTTAATTGTAATTCAAAATGGAGGATAGTTTAATGAAAAACAAAATGAAATTAGTTATAGTTGCAGCTGCACTTTGTGCTTTTGCTATGTCATGTGGAAATAGCGGAAAAGGAGGAAAAGTTTTATTTGAATCAGATGATAAAAAAATAAAAGTTTATGAAAACGAAGTAAACCTTGAGTTAGAAAAATCCTTATTTTCTAGTGGAGTTTCACAAAAGGATTTGACACCAGATCAAATAGCTCAAATGAAAAAAAATATTATTCAGAATATAGCTTTAAATAGAGCATTAGTTTTAAAAGCAAAAGAACAAAAATTGGATCAAGATAAAAAATATACAGAAAGTGAAGATATTTTAAAAGAACAGTCATTAGCTTCTCTTGCGATAGTAAATGACTTGAATGAAAAAGTAAAAGTATCTGATTCTGATGCAAAAGCAGCTTACGATGCGAATGCTGCAAAATTCCAAAGAGCTGAAGATACTGTAAAATTACAGCTTATCGTATTTAGAGCAAGTGACAAGGCAAAAGCTGAGGCTGCTTTGAAAGAAGTTATGGCAAATCCAGCAAACTTTACTTCTTTTGTTCAAAAATATAACGGAAATTCAGGAACTGGAACTGGGGAAACTCAAGAAATACCAATGTCACAATTAGCAAAAAGCTTTGAACCAATTAGCAAAGCTGTACAATCTGTTTCAAACGGTCAAGTTGTAAATAGCGTAATTCCTGTTGGAGCAAATGAATTATATATTGTAAAAGTGCTACAAAAAAATCCTAAAGGACAAATTCCTTTTGAAACAGTTAAAGAAGATATAAAAACACAAATTAGAACACAAAAAAGACAAATGGAACAACAAAACTTTATGAAATCAGTTGCTGATGAATTTAAATTAACTAATATCGCTGATAAAATAAAAGATGTTAAATAATTAATATTAAATAAAATAATAAAAAAATAGGAGCTGTTTGAAATAGAAAGATTTTCTATTTTTGACAGCTTGTTTAATAAGGAGAAATTTATGAAATTTTTAAAATCTATGCTCGTTTTAGTTTTATTAGTTTTACTTTTTTTACTTGGCGGAGTAATTTTTTCAAATAATATTATTTCGTACATGACTAAAACCAAAAATTCGGAATTTCAAAATGTGAAATTTTCTTTTAAAAACAAAGAGATGACTTTTGATAATTTTGTAATAAACGGAAAAGATTTAGGAAAAGGTAGAGCTACTGTTATTCCAACTCGAAGTGGATTATTTAAAATAATTCCTTCCATAAAATTGGCAAATCTTAAATTGGAAGAAGTGAATTTAGAAAAAATATATGGCGAAAAAGATGGAAAAATTGACAATTTTATTGAAAAATTGGAAGTGCCAACAGATTCTAACAAAGAAACTAAGTCAACAGACGAGTTTGTAAGCCAAACAACACTTAATACCCAAGTTTTAGCAAATAACATTGACGATTTTATTTATAATAAAATAAGAGAAAATATAATAAAAACAAATGTTCTAAAAAATGATTACAATACTTCCCAAGATTTAAAAACTAAAGCTCAAAAGATTTTGGATTTGAACAGTGAACTTGATCCGCTTGTAAAATCAATTAATGAACAGAAGGAAGATGCAGAAAAGACTGTTTCAAAAATTGAAGATGAAAGAAATCTTATGCTAGAAAATGTTTCAAATGAACTTGAAAAACTGGAAAAAGAAATTTCTTTAAATGATGTCAATAAAATGAATAATAATAACATTCAAAATATGAATTTATATATTTTTATGGACAAAGGAAAAGCAATTAGCGATACATTAAGTAGATCTTTTAAAATTGTAAATTTATTAAAAGAAATTGAAAAATTAAAACTTTCTATTAGCAATATCAATATAAATAATGGAGAAGTTGTGATAAACGATTTAAAAAATCCACAAAATTTAAATGGATATATTTCTCAAAATAATTTAAAAGCATTGATAAGTAAAAAAGATGGAGATTATCAAATTTCTTCTCATGAAAATGATTTGCTGATAAAAACATTGTATTCGGATAAAAAAATAGATCTTATAATTGAATATTTGAAAAATAATTTAATTCCTGGGAAAGCGATAAAATTGGTTTCTGAAGTTGTATCAGAAAACAATAGCTTTAAAAACTTGAATAACACGGTTTTAACAGATGAAGAAAAACAACTTTTAATGCAAAAAATGGAAAGTTTAAAAACTAATGACTATAACCAATTGATGACAAAATATGCGGAACAGACAAAAACGATTGAAAGTCTTATTGAAAATGTGAATGTTAAAATTAGTAAACTTGATGCACTAAAAAAAGATTTGCTGTCACTTGATAAAATTGTAACATTGGAACCACAAAATAATGAGCAAAATAAAAATAATAGTTTACCAAATTCAGAAAATATTAATAACCAAACAAACGAAAATAATCAAACAGACAAAAAAAATAATTTAAATTCACAAATTCAAAATTAAATTATATAAATAAAAATAGGAAATTTCTTTTATTTCCTATTTTTTTTTTTATAAAAATTTTTATTTTCTTTTTTTTATTATCTCATTGATTCCCAAAATTGCTGAAATTACATAACCTAAAAAACCAAGCGCTGGAATTCCATTTATTTTTGGTGGAACATTTGACAATACCAATATTGATGAAGCGATAAGTAATGCCGCAATAATTATTGCTGTCACAAGCCTATCCAGTGTCTTTTGCAGTTCTTTAAATCCGATGACTTCGTGTTTATGCTTTAATTCGCCGTTTAAAAGTTTTTGAGATATACTTTTTAAATCTTCAGGAAGTGAGAGCCAACTTTCAGATATTTGAGAAAATCTTTGGCTGCCTTTTTCAAAAACATAAATTGGATTCAATCTTTTTTTAGAAATTTCATCGGCATAAGGTTTCATAACTTTTGTTATATTAAGAGATGGATCCAGATATCTTCCTATTCCTTCAATTTGTCCAATCCCTTTTGCCAAAAGATAAATGTCTTCAGGAAGTGTTATTTGATTTTTTCCTAAAATAATTCTTATTTTTTCAAAAATATCTTCCAAGCTAATTTCATTTAATGAATTTCCATCGACCATATACACAATCTCTGTCAATTCCCGCTCAAGACTTTTTTCATCGGGAACATTGTAAATAACCGAAAGTTCTCTAATTTTTTCTATCGCCTTTTTTATATTTTTTTGTATAAAATATAGCAAAAAACTTTCCAAAAGTTCCTTATCTTGCGGATAAAGGCTTCCCATCGCTCCAAAGTCAATAAATACAATCTTTCCATCTTCCATCATCAAAATATTTCCAGGATGCGGGTCAGCGTGAAAAAATCCATATTTTAAAACTTGTTTAATATACAAATCTAATCCTGTTCTTGCTATTTCTTGAGGCAAAAATCCATATTTTTCAATTTTTTCCTTGTCTGTAATTTTAAATCCGTCAATAAATTCCATACAGAGAATGTTATCATTTGAAAGTTCTCTAAAAGTTATTGGCACATGAATTCTTTCATCATTTTTAAAATTATTTGCAAAGCGCTCCATATTGTTTAATTCATTTCTGAACGAGAGCTCTTTTGTGATAGAATTTGCAAAAGTATTTATTATGTATGATAAATTTATCTTTTTTATTTCTTCATTTGTTTTTTCAAGATACGCCGCTAAATCTTTCATCACAATCAAATCTGCTGCCACAATTTCTTTTATATTTTCCCTTCTAACTTTTAGAACAATTTTGCTTCCATCTTTTAATTTTCCTTTAAAAACTTGTGCCATCGAAGCAGAAGCCATTGGATTTTCTTCAATTTCTTCAAAACGCTGAAGCGGATCAATATTTAATTCTTTTTTTATTTTTTCATAAATATCTATTTTTTCTGGCTCGACTTTATCCTGAAGTTTTTGGAACTCCACAATTAATTCTTCTGAAAAAATATCCGTTCTATTGCTGCACATCTGTCCTAATTTGACATAAGTCGGTCCTAATTCTTCCATCGCCATTCTGATTCTTTCAGGAAATGAAGTTGCCTTTATATTCTCAATTTTCTTACTTTTTTGTTTAATTCTATTCGGAATAAATTTTTCAATTCCGCTGCGGTCAAAAAGCTCTTCAAATCCATATTTAAAGAGAACTTCTGATAATTTTGCCATTCTTTTAAATTTTTGTACCATTTTTTCCTCTTTCTTTTTTTTATTTTTGGTTTTTCTTCTTTACTCTTTATTCTTTATTTTTTATTCTTGATTCTTGATTTCACATTCTTTATTTTTACTTTTTTTTATTCTTTATGTTTATTTTCATTATATCAGTAAATTTCTATTCTTTCTACTAAATTAAAAAATAAAAAATTAGAAAATAAAAGATTAGAAAATAAAAAAAAATGGCGATAAAATTTAAACTCTTAAATTTTAACTATTTTTCAAAAAATATTTAAAAATATTTTATTTCTTGTTAATCTCTCCAGCTTCCAAAATTTCAAGATTATTTCCTTCAGGAAAATCAGTTTTACTTAAATTAATAATTTTTTTAGCAGCTGAATTTCTTGTGTCCAACATCACTTTAGAAACTCCGCTTTCCTGTTTTATAGATATAATTTTTCCATTGATAAAATTTCCGTTTTTATCAATATTTATTTTAAAAATTGGAGCAATTCCGCTTATTCCAGATAAACTTATATTTCCAAAAGTAGCAAAATTTCCAGCGCTATATGAAATAAATTTATTTTTATAAAGTTCTATCGCACGAGTTATATGCGGACCTTGTCCAAAAACGATATCAGCACCTGAATCTACAGCATTTCTAGCAAATTTAAACACATTTCCCCGATTTTCGCCGTGAAAAATCTCATTATTTCGAGTTATATGCTCATGTTCCTTTCCTTCAGCTCCGCCGTGAAAAAATACAACTACAATATCAGACTTCTCTTTTACAGATTTTATAAGATTTGAAGCATATTCATAATCATTTATATCAACAGTTTTAGAATTTGGTGCAAATGATACAAATCCATATTTTATACCATCTTTTTCTAATATTGAATATTCTGCTTTTTCTTTGATTCCTGAATATTTAATTCCCAATGAATTAAGATTTTCCATTGTCTGCAAAATTCCAACTTCGCCAAAATCGTTGCTGTGATTATTTGCCAAGCTCAAATAGTCAAAACCAGCGTTTTTTAAATATTTGCCATATTTTGAAGGCATTCTAAAGACATAACAAACTGATGGATTCTCACATTTTTTTGGATCTCCTCCCTTGTCAAACAATGTTCCTTCCAAATTTCCAGCTGTTATATCGGCATTTTGTAAAATACTTTCAACATTTTGTAAAATATTCGTATTTGGCAGTAAATCTTCGTTTGGATAATTACTTCCCAGCATGATGTCTCCGACACCAATAATTGAAATTTCTTTTTTATCTTTAATTTTTTCGTTATTTCCATTTTTTAAATCTTTTTTTTCAAATTTGCTGCAACTAAAACTAAAAATTAAAAATAAAATTAATAAAAAATATTCTTTTATATTTTTCAATTTTCCTCCAAATTTTTAATAATTTTTTGTTCTTTTAATTTAAAATTATATCACAATTTTTTAGATTTGTAACAAAAAAAGAAAAATTTAAATAAAAATTTTTATTGATTTTTTTAACTTTAATATTTTATTTATCAAAAATTTACTTTGATTTTTTTTAATAAAAAATTAAAATTTATAACAAATATTTACTATTATTAGAAAAAATGATATACTGATATTAACTTAACTCTTTTAAAAATATATTTAAAAAGTTATTAATTATATTTTGGGAAAGGAAATTTATGTTACTTAGTATAAAAAATATTTCAAAAAGATATAAAAATGGGATAGACGCTTTGAGTGATGTCTCTTTAGATGTAGAAAAAGGAGAGTTTATTTCAATAATTGGACCATCTGGTTCAGGAAAATCGACATTGCTTAGAAGTATCAACAAAATGATTGATGTCACTTCTGGATCTATTTATTTTGAAAATCACGATATTACAAATATGAAAAAAAAGAAATTAAAAATATCCGCAGAGAAATGGGAATGATTTTTCAAAATTATAATTTAGTGGAACGGCTTACGGCTATTGAAAATGTGCTTCATGGTCAGCTTGGCTATAAATCCACTTTTTCTTCGATTTTTGGACTTTATTCAAAAGAAGAAAAAAAAGAAGCCTTTAATTTATTAGAAAAAGTTAATATGACTAAATATGCTTATCAAAAATGTAGTGAATTATCTGGTGGACAGAAACAGAGAATTGGAATTGCCAGAGCAATTATGCAAAATCCAAAACTGCTTTTATGCGACGAGCCAATCGCTTCTCTTGATCCAAAATCTTCAGAAAATGTAATGGACTATTTGAAAAAAATTGTCACAGAAATGAAAATTACTTGTATAATAAATCTTCATCAAGTCGACATTGCAAAAAAATATTCAACTCGAATTGTTGCACTTAACAAGGGGAAAAAAGTTTTTGATGGCAAAGTTGAAAATTTGACAGATAAAATGATTGAAGATGTTTATAAAAACGAAGAGAATGAATAGGAGGATTATATGGAGTTAAATCAAAAAGATATTTTCAAAAAACGGCTTTACTCAAAAATCACATTTTTTGTAATGCTTGTAGGACTTTACATAATTTCGGCTGTTTTGGCTGGTTTTAAAAATGGAACTGCTTTTTTCTCGATTCCATCTGGAATAATTTGGCTATTTCAAAAGTTTATTCCAACCAAAAATTCTGTTCAATATTTTCCAGTAATCTTGGATTCTGCCATAAAAACTATTTTGCTTTCCATAAGTTCTACAATGGTTTCAGCAATATTTGCACTATTTTTGTCAATTATTGGCTCAAATACCACAGGAATCAATATTGTAACAAAAATTATATCCAAAATTATAGCTTCATTTTTTAGAAATATGCCAGTTGTCGCTTGGTCTTTAATTCTGCTTTTTTCTTTTAAACAAAGTGAGTTTACTGGATTTTTATCCCTATTTTTTATAACTTTCGGCTATTTGACAAGAGCTTTTTCAGAAACAATAGACGAAGTTGCAACCGATAACATAGAAGCGTTAAAATCAACTGGAGCTTCCTATCTGCAAATTATTTTTTGCGGAGTTTTTCCAACTGTTTTTCCGCAATTTCTTTCATGGCTTCTATATTTTATCGAAAACAGTATAAGAGAAGCGACATTAATCGGAATTTTGACAGGAACAGGAATCGGATTTACATTTAACTTATATTACAGAAGTTTTAGATACGACGCTGCAGGATTGGTAATTTTAATTGTTACAATAATTGTAATAAGTATTGAATTGCTTTCTAACAAACTGCGAAGTGAAATGATGTAAAAAAAAATAAATAAATAAAATAAAAAAAGAGAAAAAGAAAAGTGAAGAAAGAAAGAGAGAAAGAGAGAAAGAGAGTTTCTTTGTTTATGATAAGAAAGAAAAAAAGGAAGTGATTTTAATTTGAATGACAATTATAAAAATATAAAAATAAGAAAAATTACAAAACAAAAGATATATTTATATGTAACTTTTACAATTTTATTTCTTTTGACAATTTATACATTTGCAACGATGGACTTTGGCGGAGTAAATATAAAAATTGCGACAAAAAGTTTGCTTAAAGACTTAAAACTTATGTTTTTTGCACCAAAATTATCTGAAAGATATACTTTTTTAGAAGTTTTAAATAATCTAGTAATTACAATTGCATTGGCTGTACTTTCAACAATAATTGGTTCAATAATTGCACTTTTTTTAGCATTTTTTTCTGCAAAAAATTTGGCAAGCGAAAAAAGTTCAAAAATTATAAAAGTAATTATGTCATTTATTCGTGCAATTCCAACTATTTTGTGGGTTATGGTTTTTTCGGTTGTGGCAAATATCGGAGTGGAAGCCGCTGTAATTGGAATGACTTTTCATAGCGTGGCTTATCTTGTAAAAGCATATTCGGAAAGTTTTGAAGAACTTGACGATGGAATAATTGAAGCATTAAAGTCGACTGGAGCTTCTTTTTGGCAAATTATATTTTGCGCAATTTTCCCAAGTACGATTACTTCTATTTTATCTTGGACTTTTATCCGTTTTGAAATAAATTTTACAAATGCTGTTTTAGTTGGAGCTGCTGCTGGAGCTGGTGGAATTGGTTATGATATGTTTATGGCGGGAACGATGTACTTTGACATTCAAGAAATTGGAGTTTTTGTCTATTTAATTTTTTCAGTTGCAATCATATTAGAATTTATTTCTTATTTTTTGAAAAAAAATTATTTAAAAAAATAAATAAAAAAAATAAAAAAAGTGCTAAAAATGTTAAACATTCAAAAGCACTTTATTTTTTATCTATGTTTTTTTGATATAAAACCCTTCATTTTTTTAACCGCTAGATAAGAATCAATTTGAAGTAGTAATTCTACCGCTGTTCCGACTAAGATTAATAAACTTGTTCCCCCAAGCATAACAGGAAGATTTAGAACATATCCAAACCATATATTTGGCATAATTCCCAATACCGATAAAAATAAGGCACTTCCAAATGTTACTCTTGTCGCAACTTTTTCTAAATAATCTGCTGTTTCAGCTCCAGCTCTTATACTTGGAATTGTTCCTCCACTTTGTTTCAAATCTTCGGCAACTTTTTCTGGATCAAAAGCTATTGTAAGTGTATAAAAAAATGAAAAAACTGTAATTAATACTGCGAACAATAATAAATATAATGGTCCTTTTGGCTCAAACTGAGCGGTCAATATATTTTTTATTCTTCCACTTTTCATCATTCCCACTAAAAATGGTGGTGCTGCCATTAATACTGAAGCAAAAATGATTGGCATTACTCCAGACATATTTATTTTTAACGGCAAATAAGTTCTTTTTCCAACTGAACTTGTTCCTCCACCAAAACCAAGACTTCCTTTTCCTGCATATTGAATAGGAATTCTTCTTTCAGCTAACTGAATATACACCATAAGAGCAATAAATACAACAAAAGCTACAAATGACAATGTCTGTAAAACTGTTCCCATTCCTGATTTTAATGAAATCATCATCTGATTTACAACATTTGGCAAACCTGCGACAATATTCAAGAAAATCAACACAGAAGTTCCATTTCCAATTCCTCTTATAGATATTCTCTCAGAAATCCACATTAAAAATGAAGTTCCTCCTGTAATTAAAACTACCGCACTAATTATAAATTTAGCTCCTGGCTCTAAAACCAATCCTTGATTTTGCAACATTATAGCTATACCAAATGATTGAATTAAAGTCAATACAATAGTTATGTATCTAGTCCACTGCGTTATCTTATCTCTTTCTTTTCCACCTTCTTTTTGCATTTCATCAATTTTAGGAAAAATTACTCCCAACAATTGAAATACAATCGAAGCGTTAATGTACGGAACTATTCCCAATGCGAAAATAGATGCTCTTTCTACTGCTCCACCAGAAAATAAATTTAAAAATTGAGCAATTGCATTGTTACTTTGAAAATTTTTAAAAGCTTCCTGATTTATTCCTGGTACTGCAATATGAATTCCAACTCTTGCAACAAGTATCATAAGCAGCGTAAATGTAACTCTTTTTTCTAGTTCAGGAATGTTAAATATAGCTTTTAATCTACTAGTTACTGCTTCAGCTAGAGTCAATTTCATCACTCCTTTAATATATGAAGAAAAAGCAAGATATTAAAATCTTACTTAACTTCTTCTTCTTTTTTGTTATTTCCTGCTTTAGCTGAATATGATCTAATTTCTAATAACTCTACACTTCCACCAGCTTTTTCAATTAATTCTTTAGCTGTTTTTGAAATTCTGTGAGCTTTTACTGTTAATTTTTTATCAACTTCTGTATTCCCAATAACTTTTAATAAACTTGTATATTCTCTTTCTTTTACATAAGAGTCAATATTTTCTTTTAAATAAGCTTTTACAGCTCTTTTTCCTTTAATATTTCTCAATGTTTCATCTGAATATTTAGTTATAAATCTTGGGTTTTTAACTACTCCATTTTCAACTAATGTTTCTAAACTAACTACATCTCCGTCGTTGAATTTTTTAACAACATCGTTTAATGTAATTACGATAAAATCTTTTTTAAATGGGTGATTAGAAAATCCTCTTTTAGGGATTCTTCTAACTATTGGCATTTGTCCACCTTCAAATATTGGTGATACATATGAACCTGATCTTTGTTTTTGTCCGTTATGTCCTTTACCAGCTGTTTTCCCCCAACCAGTACCATGTCCTCTTCCGATTCTTCTTCTTTCTCTTTTAGAACCTTCGGCAGGTCTTAATTCATTAAGATTCATTTATTTTTAAACCTCCTCTACTTTAAGTAAATAAGAAACTAATTTAATTTTTCCTTCTATATCAGCAGTTTTGTTATGAACTGCGCTTTGACTGATTTTTCTTAATCCAAGTGATTTAACAGTCGCAACATGATTAGGTTTTCTTCCATTAATTCCTTTAACAAGTGTTACTTTTATTTTAGACATTAATTTTACCTCCTAACCTATATTATCCTAAAATTTCTTCAACTGATTTTCCTCTAAGTCTAGCTACTTCTTCAATTGATCTTAATTGTTTTAAACCTTCTAATGTAGCTCTTGCAACATTATCTTTGTTTTTTGAACCTCTAATTTTTGTAAGTATATCTGTTACTCCTGCTAATTCTAATAATTCTCTCGCTGCAGAACCTGCGATAACTCCAGTCCCTTTAGAAGCTGGTTTTAATAATACAGATGTCGCATTAAATTTACCAATTTGTTCGTGTGGTAAAGTTCCACCTTTTAATGATACAGTTACTAAATTTTTCTTAGCACTTGCAATTGCTTTTTTAATTGCATCAGGTACACCGTTTGCTTTTCCAAGTCCGATACCTACTCTACCTTTTTCATCACCAACTGCTGCTAATACTGAAAACGATATTCTTCTTCCACCTTTAACAGTTTTTGATACTCTGCTTATTCTTAACAATTTTTCTCTAAATTCATTGTCTTTATTATCTCTTGAATCTCTACTTTCTCTCTCTCTTGCCAAAGTTATTTTCCTCCTTTTCTCTTAGAATTGTAATCCTGCTTCTCTTGCAGCATCTGCTAATGCTTTAACTCTTCCTGTGTAAATGTATCCCGATCTATCAAATACAACAGTTGTTATTCCTTTATCCAACGCTTTTTTAGCAATTGATTCTCCGACTTTTTTTGCTGCTTCAATATTAGAACCATTTTCAAGTTTTGCATCTTTTTCAATTGTTGATGCAGAAACTAAAGTATTTCCAGTCACATCGTCAATTATTTGAACAAAAATATTTTTTGAACTTCTATACACAGAAAGTCTAGGTCTTTGTGCAGTTCCTGCGATTTTTTTTCTAATACTTTTATGTTTTTTTTGTCTTAATTTATTTCTATCAAGTTTTTTAATCACTAAAATCTACCTCCTATCTTTCTATCCTTTTTTACCTTCTTTTCTTCTAATTACTTCGTCAGCGTATTTAACTCCTTTTCCTTTGTAAGGTTCAGGTGCTCTTTTTGCTCTGATATTTGCAGCAACTTGTCCAACAAGTTGTTTATCGATTCCTTCTACTGAAATTTTAGTATTTCCTTCCACTTTGAAAGTAATTCCTTCCACAGCTTCGATTTCAACTGGATGAGAATATCCCAACGATAAAGTTAATCCTTTTCCATTAGCTTGTACTCTGTATCCAACCCCTACTAATTCCAATCCTTTAGAAAATCCTTCACTTACTCCTACAATCATATTATTTAAGTTTGCTCTTGTAGTTCCATGAAGTGCTCTAATATTTGGTAAATTACTTGATCTTTCAAATGTAATCTCATTACCATCTATATTTACTTTTATTTCACTGCTAAGTTCTCTTTCAAGTTGTCCTTTAGGTCCTTTTACAGTGAATTTATTACCATCTTGTTTAATTTCTACACCAGCTGGTATAGTTATAGGTTTATTACCTATTCTTGACATTGTTTATCCTCCTATATTTATAAAATGCGTAAATTACCACACGTAGCAAAGTACTTCTCCACCAACATTATGCTTTCTGCATTCTTTGTCTATAATAACACCTTTTGGCGTTGAGACAATGGCAATTCCTAACCCACCTAATACTTTAGGTAAATTTTCAACAGATGTGTATACTCTTCTTCCTGGTTTAGATATTCTTTTTAAACCTTTGATTACAGCTTCCCCATCTACATATTTTAAAGATACAACTATATTTTTTATAGCTCCTTCTTCTTTTATTTCATATCCTGCTATATATCCTTCATTTTTTAATATACTAGCCATACTCTCTTTAATTTTAGAAAATGGAACTGCTACTTTTGAATGTTTAGCCATTTGACCATTTCTAACTCTAGTAAGCATATCAGCAATAGGATCTGTTAAATACATTAATTTTCCTCCTCTCAATCTTTTGAAAAATTTTAATTTTAAATATTTTTAGCAATTTTATAACAAATTGCTTAACTTAAGATTACCAACTTGATTTTTTAACTCCAGGAATAACTCCTTCTCCTGCTAATTGTCTAAACATAACTCTTGATATTCCAAATTCTCTCATATATCCTCTTGGTCTACCATTAATTTGACATCTGTTTCTAACTCTTGTAGGTGAAGCATTTCTAGGTAATTTTGATAACTCTAAAACTGCTTCTCTATCACCTTTTTTAGCTCTTGCTTTTAATTCAGCTCTTTTAGCTGCATATTTATCAACTGTTCTTTCTCTTTTTAAGTTTCTTTCAACCATTGCTTTTTTAGCCATTGATTAAATTACACCTCCTTCAAAATAATACTATTTTGCAAACGGCATTCCGAATGCTTTTAACAAAGCTCTTCCTTGCTCATCATTTTCTGCTGTAGATACAATTGTGATTCCTAATCCAAAGATTTTATCTACTTTATCAATTTCGATTTCAGGGAATACGATTTGTTCTCTTAATCCCAATGTATAATTTCCTCTTCCATCAAATCCTTTAGGTGAAACACCTTCGAAATCTCTAACTCTTGGTAAAGTAACACTAATTAATCTATCTAAAAATTCGTACATTTTTTCTTTTCTCAATGTTACTTTTACACCGATTTTTTGTCCTTCTCTCAATTTAAATCCAGCTTCTGATTTTTTAGCAGTTCTTGCAACAGGCTGTTGTCCTGTAATCAGTTTTAATTCATTTAATGCTGTATCAATTAATTTAGGGTTGTTTACTGCTTCACCAATCCCCATATTTACGATAATTTTGTCAATTTTTGGCACTTGCATGATGTTTTTTAAATTTAATTCTTTCATCAAAGAAGAGATAATTTCTTCTTTATATAATTTTTGTAATCTTGGCATGTATTTTTCAGACATTTATTCATCCTCCTCTCTCAAATATTATATTTCATTACCAGATACTACTGATATTCTCACTTTTTTTCCATCTCTAAATTCTTTTCTAGTTCTAGTTGGTTTTTTAGCACTTTCATCCCAAATCATAACTTTAGAAGCGAATATTGGCATTTCTCTTTCGACAACTTCACCTTGTGGGTTCGTTGCATTAGGTTTAACATGTCTTTTTTGAATATTTACACCTTCAACAATAATTTTTCCAGTTTTAGGGAATACTTTTAATATTTTTCCTATTTTTCCTTTATCTCCAGTTTGAGCGCTTTTTTCATTTCTAGGTAAATCTTTTGATCTTCCGCTAATTACAATAACTGTATCTCCAGTTTTAACATGTAATTTTTTAGGTACTGATTTTACTCTTGGTTTTGCCACTTTCAAACTCTCCTTCCTATTAATTTATCTTTTATAAAAAACTTTATTTAATTATAGTACTTCTGGTGCCAATGAAACAATTTTCATAAAGTTTTTACCTCTTAATTCTCTTGCCACAGGTCCGAAAATTCTCGTTCCTCTAACTTCTAATGCAGTGTTTAAAATAACAGCAGCATTATCATCAAATTTTATATAAGAACCATCTGCTCTTTTTAATTCTTTTCTTGTTCTAACGATTACAGCTTTTACAACTTCCCCTTTTTTCACATTTCCATTAGGGATAGCTTCTTTAACTGACGCTACTACAATATCACCAATTTTACCGAATCTTCTTCTTGAACCACCTAATACTCTGATAACCATAATTTTTTTAGCTCCAGTATTATCAGCAACATTAAGTATTGTTTGTTGTTGAACCATTTAAAATTTCCTCCTCTCAAAAATTAAAAATATGTCTAAATTTGAATTTTACTATTAATCTAAAACTATTTAGCTTTTTCTAAAATAGTAACAACTCTCCATCTTTTATCTTTACTTAATGGTCTAGTTTCCATAATTTGAACTCTATCCCCTACGCCACATTCATTTTTTTCATCATGTGCTTTATATTTTTTAGAAGTTTTCACTCTTTTTTTATAAATTTTATGTAATCTCATTGTCTCTTCCAAAACGACTACTGTTTTATCCATTTTATCAGAAACAACGATTCCTTCTCTTACTTTTCTTTCGTTTCTTTTAGCTTCCACTTAGGATCCTCCTATTTAACAGTTTTTTCAGTCACAACAGTTTTTAATCTTGCTATTGTTCTTTTAACATCTTTTATTTTAGCAGTGTTTTGTAATTGTCCAAGAGTTTTTTGAAATTTTAAATTAAATAATTCCTGTTTCAACTCATTTACTTTAGTTTCCAATTCTTCTAATGATAATTCTCTAATTTCTTTGATTGTCATTATTTATCACCACCTACTTCTTTTCTCACAAATTTAACTTTTATAGGTAGTTTATGTCCAGCTTTTCTTAATGCTTCTTTGGCTTTTTCTTCCGATACTCCGCCAACTTCAAACATTACCTTATCTCTTTTTACTACTGCTACCCAACCTTCTGTATTACCTTTACCTTTACCCATTCTTGTTCCTTCAGGTCTTTTAGTATAAGGTTTGTCAGGAAATATTCTAATCCAAATTTTACCTTCTCTTTTAAATGTTCTGTTGATTGTAATTCTACAAGCTTCTATTTGTCTTGAAGTAATCCAACCAAACTCTTTTGCTGCAAGTCCAAATTCTCCAAAGCTAACTTTGTTTCCTTTAGTTGCAATTCCTCCCATTTTCCCTCTGAACTGTTTTCTATATTTTGTTCTTTTAGGTATTAACATATTATTTTTCTCCTCCTTCCTTTGTAGCAGAAAGAACTTCACCATTGAAAATCCATACTTTCAATCCTAATGCACCATATGTAGTGTGTGCTGTCGCTGTTGCATAATCAACATCCGCTCTTAAAGTATGTAATGGTACTCTTCCTGAAAGTGTCCATTCACTTCTCGCAATTTCGGCACCATTTAATCTTCCAGATACCATAACTTTAATTCCTTTGATTCCAGCTTTTTCAGCTCTTTGAATAGCTTGTTGAACCGCTCTTTTATAAGCAACCCTTTTTTCAATTGCTGTTGCGATACTTTCAGCTACTAATTGTGCATCTTTATTTGGGTTTTTGATTTCTTGAACTTTAATTTGAACTTTTTTACCAGTTAATTTTTCTAATTTTATTTTTAAAGTTTCAATTTCTTGACCTTTTCTACCAATTAAAATTCCTGCTTTTCCAGTTTCAACAACAACTCCTACTTCAGTAGGTGATGTTCTCTCTATTTGAATAGAAGAAATTCCTGCATGGTAATAATTTTTTTTGATATATTCTTTTATTTTTAAATCTTCATGAAAGTTTACTAAATATTCTTTTCCCTCAGCGAACCATTTTGAATCCCAAGTTCTTGTGATTCCTAATCTTATCCCCCTAGGATCTACTTTTTGTCCCACAGACTTACCTCCTTTATTTGTCTAAAATTATCCTTCTTGTCTTTCATCAACTTCAACTGTTATGTGAGCAGTTGGTTTTCTTATAACATCCGCTCTTCCCATTGCTCTTGGGCTGATTCTTTTTAATACAGGTCCTTTGTCAATTAAGATTTTTGAGATAAATAATTTATCAGGATCCATATTGTTGTTATGTTCAGCATTTGCAATTGCTGATCTTAAAGTTTTTTCTATATATTTTGCTGCTTTTTTATTTGTAAATTTTAATACATTTAATGCTTGTAGCGCATTTTTACCTCTTACTATATCAGCAACTAATCTTGCTTTTTGAGGACTTAATCTTTGATATTTTAATTTAGCTACTACTGCCATTTAAAGGCCTCCTTTCGTTAATTTACTTATTTTTTAGCTTTTTTCGCATCTTTTCCGTGTCCATAGAAAGTTCTAGTTGGTGCAAATTCACCTAACTTATGTCCTACCATTTCCTCAGTTACATATACAGGTATATGTTTTTTACCGTTATACACAGCAAATGTGTGTCCAATAAATTGAGGGAATATAGTTGATCTTCTTGACCATGTTTTAATAACTTGTTTTTTTTCTCCTAATGCTTCAACTTTTTTTAATAAATATGCATCAACAAAAGGTCCTTTTTTTAATGAACGAGCCATTCTTTCCTCCTTTATCAAATTTTCTAAACTCATAAAAATGACGCTTACACACCATAAAATAATATTTTAGATGCGTTAAGCAACATTTTCATCTAATATCATTAAAATACTATTTTTTTCTTCTTCTAACAATAAATTTATCACTAAGTTTTTTACCTCTAGTTTTCTTCCCAAGAGTTGGTTTACCCCAAGGTGTAACTGGTGATTTTCTACCTATTGGAGATCTTCCTTCTCCTCCTCCATGTGGGTGATCCACAGGGTTCATTACTGATCCTCTAACATGAGGTTTTCTTCCTAAGTGTCTATTTCTTCCAGCTTTACCTAATGATACTAATGAATGTTCAGAATTTCCTACTGTTCCAATTGTAGCCATACATTCTTTGTGAATTAATCTCAATTCTCCTGATGGTAATTCCACATGGCAATAAGTTCCTTCTTTTGCAACAAGTCTTGCAGCTGTTCCTGCAGATCTTGCCAACTGTCCACCTTTACCAGGCATAAGTTCTACATTGTGAATTACAGTCCCAACTGGCAAGTTTTTCAATTTTAAAGCATTTCCTGGTTTAATATCAACATTTTCT
Organism: Leptotrichia sp. oral taxon 218; assembly: GCF_018128225.1. Classification (NCBI taxonomy): domain Bacteria; kingdom Fusobacteriati; phylum Fusobacteriota; class Fusobacteriia; order Fusobacteriales; family Leptotrichiaceae; genus Leptotrichia; species Leptotrichia sp. oral taxon 218. The sequence continues at coordinate 1,964,208 of NZ_CP072377.1, forward strand.
CCAGCTATTACTGTATCACCTTTTTTTAATCCGTTTGGAGCTAAGATATATCTTTTTTCTCCATCAACATAGTGTAACAATGCAATGTTTGCAGTTCTGTTTGGATCATATTCAAGAGTTGCAACTTTTGCAGGCACTCCAATTTTATTTCTTTTCCAGTCGATTACTCTATATAATCTTTTATGTCCTTTATGTCTGTTTCTTCCTGTTCTATGTCCATAGTTGTCAATTCCATATGAAGAATTTAATGGTTCAACTAAAGATTTTTCAGGTCTTACTTTATCTAATTCATTATTAACTAATATCGACATATGCCTTGTCCCACTAGTTATTGGTTTCAACTTTTTAATTGGCATAACTTTTTTTACCTCTTTTCTTTTATAATTTCTCTAAATTTTTTAAATATTGTATGTATTATAACATTTTTTTCAAATAATTTCCACAAAAAAATTATAAAATTTTTATTTATTTAAAATTTTATTTTTTAAAAATTATTTTAAATCTTTTTATCCTTCGTAAGCTGAGATAGTTTCTCCATCTTTCAATTTAACAATTGCTTTTTTAATAGCTGGAGTTTTATACATAGACATTCTAAATCTTTCAGATTTTGGTTTAATGTTCAATGTATTTACACCTTTAACTTTTACATTAAATAATTTTTCTACAGCTTCTTTTATTTGGATTTTGTTTGCTCTTTTATCTACGATAAAAACATATTCATTGTTTTCTAATAAAGTTCTTGCTTTTTCTGTATTAATTACAGGTTTTTTGATTATATCAGTAATATGCATTACGCTAACACCTCCTCGATAGTTGCTAGTGCTTCTTTTGTAAGAACTACTTTATCTTGTTTAATTAACCAGTAAATATTTAATTCTCTCGTACTAATTGTAGTAACTTTTTCAATATTTCTAGTAGATAGTTCTACAGAATAATCTCTATCAAAGTTTTCTGAATCAAAACTTACTACGAATAATTGTTTCAATCCATCAAAATTTAAAGCTTTTGCAAAGTTTATAAATGTTTTAGTTTTTGGTGTTTCTAATGTGAAATCATCCAATACAATTACATTTCCTTCGTTAATTTTTGTAGCTAATGCAGATTTTAAAGCTAATTTTCTAACTTTCTTATTAACTTTTTTAGCATAACTTCTTGGTTTTGGTCCGTGAGTAACTCCTCCACCTACCATATGTGGTGCTCTTGTTGACCCTTGTCTAGCTCTTCCTGTTCCTTTTTGTCTAAAAGGTTTTCTTCCTCCACCTCTTACTTCTGCTCTAGTTTTTGTTGATGCAGTTCCTTGTCTAGCTTCTGCTAATTCTGCAACTAAAACTTCGTGCATTACATTTTTATTTGGTTCAATTCCAAAAATTTCGTTGTTTACTTCTACAGTTCCTGCTTGTGAACCGTCTAATTTGTATATGTTTAAAACTGGCATTTTATCCTCCTCTCTTTCCTACTTAATTAATATTTTTTTACTGCTTTTTTTATTATTAAAAATCCATTTTTAGGTCCTGGAACCGCACCTTTTACTAATAAAAGGTTATTTTCTACATCAAATTTAACAACTTGCAAGTTTTGAACTGTAACTTTTTCAGCTCCCAATCTTCCAGCCATTTTTTTACCTTTAGGTACATTACTGTTTGAAGCAGCACCTCCGGCATTTGATCCTCCAAGTCTGTGATTTCTTGAAACCCCGTGTGAAGCTCTGTTTCCTCCAAAGTTATGTCTTTTCATAACTCCAGCAGTTCCTTTACCTTTTGAAGTTCCTGTAATATCAATAAATTCAATTCCTTCTAAAACATCTAATTTAATTTCTTGTCCTAATGAAAATTCTTCTGGATTTTCAACTTTAAATTCTCTTAAAAATCTTTTCGGAGTAATTCCAGCTTTTTTGAAAATTCCTAATTCTGGTTTAGTTGTATTTTTTTCTTTTTTATCTCCATATGCTAAGGTTATAGCGTTATATCCTTCTTTTTCAACTGTCTTGATTTGTGTTACAAAATTTGTTCCAGCTTCAATTACTGTAACTGGGATTAATTGTTCATTTTCGAAAATTTGAGTCATTCCAACTTTTTTTCCTAATATCATTTTTTAATTTTCCTCCTTAATATATTGGTTGAGCTTACCCCAACTTGTACTAAGCTTACGATTGCTTAATTTCAACTCCCACACCTGATGGTAAGTTCAATGATGCTAATGCATTTACGATTTGTTGATTAGAATTTTTAATTTCTACAAATCTTCTATGTATTCTCATTTCAAATTGTTCTCTTGAATCTTTGTTCACATGAACAGATCTTAAAACTGTATATTTTTTGATTTTTGTAGGCAATGGAAGTGGTCCTGCTAATTGTGAACCATTCTTTTTAGCTACTTCTGCAATTTTTTTAGCAGATTGGTCTAACAATTTATGATCGTAAGATTGAAGATATATTCTTAATTTATCCAATTTTTTTCCTCCTATTTTTATAAAACACTTTTCAAAGTTACAAAATCTTTTTTTTTATTGAATTCCAAAGGAATGAGAAAATATTTCTCCCAAACCTTTGAAAATTTTATTTTAGTGAACTACTCCCGCTTTTAGAAGTGGGAGCTTCTTGGGAAGTATCTGCTTTTGTTAGCCAAATATATTTACCAAGCTCTTCGGGTAATTCCTACCCTGATATATTTAGTGTAATACATTTTGCTATAAATATCAATCAAAAATGCAATTCATCTCCCACTTATAGATGTTGGAGACTTCTTGCTATCTTTTTGTTAAATTAATCAATTATTTAGTAATAGTTGCAACTACTCCTGAAGCTACTGTTCTTCCACCTTCTCTAATCGCAAATCTTAATCCTTCTTCCATTGCAATTGGGTGAATCAATTCTACTGTCATTTCAATGTTATCTCCAGGCATTACCATTTCTACACCTTCTGGTAAGTTTACTTCTCCTGTAATATCAGTTGTTCTGAAATAGAATTGTGGTTTGTATCCTGTAAAGAATGGAGTATGTCTTCCTCCTTCATCTTTTGTCAATACATATACTTCTGATTTAAATCCTGTATGTGGAGTGATTGTTCCTGGTTTTGCCAATACTTGTCCTCTTTCCACTTCTTCTTTCTTAGTTCCTCTTAATAATGCTCCTATATTATCTCCAGCTTGTCCTGAATCTAATAATTTTCTGAACATTTCTACTCCTGTTACTGTTGTTTTTGAAGTTGGTTTAATTCCTACGATTTCTACTTCTTCCCCAACTTTTACTACTCCTCTTTCTACTCTTCCTGTTACTACTGTTCCTCTTCCTGTAATTGTGAATACATCTTCAATTGGCATAAGGAATGGTTGGTCAATTGGTCTTTCTGGTGTTGGGATATATTCATCCACTGCATCCATCAATTCCATGATTGCATCTACCCATTTTTGTTCTCCATTTAATGCTCCTAATGAAGACCCTTTAATTACTGGTACATCGTCTCCAGGGAATCCGTATTCATTTAATAATTCTCTTACTTCCATTTCTACTAATTCTAATAATTCTTCGTCGTCTACCATATCTACTTTATTTAAGTATACTACGATATAAGGTACTCCTACTTGTCTTGCTAGCAAGATGTGTTCTCTTGTTTGAGGCATTGGACCGTCAGCTGCTGATACTACTAGAATAGCACCATCCATTTGAGCTGCTCCTGTGATCATGTTTTTTACATAATCCGCGTGTCCTGGACAATCTACGTGAGCGTAGTGTCTTTTTGCAGTTTCATACTCAATGTGAGCAGTGTTAATTGTAATTCCTCTTTCTCTTTCTTCAGGAGCTTGGTCAATGTTTTCAAAATCAACTTTTTCAGCTAATCCTTTTTCAGATAATACTTTTGAAATTGCTGCTGTTGTTGTTGTTTTTCCGTGGTCAACGTGACCAATTGTTCCTATGTTTACATGTGGTTTACTTCTCTCGAATTTAGCTTTTGCCATCTTTCTCTTTTTCCTCCATATTTTATTTTAAATTTCTTTTATTTTTTTTTAATTTTATTTAGTTTTACTTTACTTTACTTTCCTTGTCTTTCATCAATAACTTGTTGTGCAATATTTTTAGGCACTTCTACATATTTTTCAAATTCCATTGAATATGAAGCTCTTCCTTGAGTTTTTGATCTTAAGTCAGTTGCATATCCAAACATTTGAGCTAATGGTACTTGTGCATCAATAATTTTTGCATTATTTCTATCAGTCATTCCTGAAACTTGTCCTCTTCTTGAGTTCAAGTCTCCGATTACATCTCCCATATATTCTTCTGGTGTTGTAACTTCAACTTTAAAAATTGGTTCTAATAATACTGGGTTTGCAGCTCTTAGAGCTTTTTTGATTGCCATTGATCCAGCAATTTTAAACGCCATTTCTGATGAATCGACTTCGTGGTAAGATCCGTCGTATAATGTAACTTTTACATCTTGAACTGGGTATCCTGCAACTACTCCCGCTTCTAGTGCTTCTTGAATACCTTTATCTACAGCTGGAATATATTCTCTTGGAATAGCTCCTCCTGTAATTTGATTGATAAATTCATAGCCTTTATCTGGATTTGCTTCAACTTTCATCTTAACATGTCCGTATTGTCCACGTCCTCCTGATTGTTTAGCATATTTTTCTTCAACATCCGCTGCACCATTGATTGTTTCTCTGTATGCAACTTGTGGTTTACCTACATTTGCTTCAACTTTAAATTCTCTCTTCATTCTGTCTACGATGATTTCCAAATGTAATTCTCCCATTCCTGAAATCAATGTTTGTCCAGTTTCTTGGTTAGTTGTAACTTTAAATGTTGGATCTTCTTCAGCAAGTTTTGAAAGTGCTGTTCCCATTTTTTCTTGGTCAGCTTTTGTTTTTGGTTCAACAGCTATTTGAATAACTGTATCAGGGAATTCCATTTTTTCTAGGATAATTGGCGCATTTTCAGCACACAATGTATCTCCTGTTGTAGTATCCTTTAATCCAACTGCAGCAGCTATATCTCCAGAGTAAACTACATCAAGTTCTTCTCTCTTATTAGCGTGCATTTGAAGCAATCTTCCCATTCTTTCTTTTTTACCTTTAGTTGAGTTCAATACATAAGAACCTTTTTCTAAAATTCCTGAATAAACTCTGAAGAATGATAATCTTCCAACAAATGGATCTGTGATAATTTTAAATGCCAATGCTGAGAATGGAGCGTCATCGCTAATTTCTCTTTCCATTGGTTCTTCAGTTTTAGGATCAGTTCCTTTTACTTTTCCTTCATTGATATCAACTGGTGAAGGCATATAAGCAACGATTGCATCAAGTAATGGTTGAATTCCTTTATTTTTAAATGCTGTTCCACATAATACTGGTACAACAGTTCCTTCGATTGTAGCAGCTCTCAATGCTTTTTTGATTTCTTCTTCAGAAATTTCTTCTCCACCGAAGTATTTTTCCATTAATTCATCATCAGTTTCAACTACAGATTCAATCATATGCTCTCTTGCTTCTTCAGCTTTTTCAGCTAATTCTGCTCTAATTTCAGTAATATCATAGTCTGCACCCATAGTTTCATCTTTAAATAAATATTCTTTCATTGTTACCAAGTCAATGATTCCTTCGAAATCATCTTCAGCACCAATTGGTAATTGAATAGGTACGCCGTTTCCACCTAATTTTTCTTTAATGTCGTTGACGCACATATCGAAATCTGCTCCAACTCTATCCATTTTATTAAAGAAAGCCATTCTTGGAACGTTGTATTTATCAGCTTGTCTCCAAACTGTTTCAGATTGTGGTTGAACACCATCAACTGCTGAGAACACTGCAACCGCTCCATCTAATACTCTTAAAGATCTTTCAACTTCAACCGTAAAGTCAACGTGACCTGGTGTATCTATGATGTTAATTCTATGTTTATTCCAAAATGCAGTTGTTGCTGCTGATGTAATTGTAATTCCTCTTTCTTGTTCTTGTTCCATATAATCCATTGTAGCGGCTCCTTCATGAACCTCTCCAATTTTATGGTTAACTCCTGTATAGAATAAAATTCTTTCAGTTGTAGTTGTTTTTCCAGCATCAATATGAGCCATGATACCAATATTTCTAGTATCTTTCAAAGCAACTTTTCTTGCCATTTAAGTTTTCCTCCTTAATTTATTAACTGTCTTCTGACAAATAAAAAGTTTTTTACAAAAACTTTTAAAAATTCTCTTAAATCTGCTATATCAAGAGATTTTTTTATAAGAAAATTACCATTTGTAATGTGCGAACGCTCTATTTGCTTCAGCCATTTTATAAGTATCTTCTTTTTTCTTAATTGATCCACCTTCATTATTAGCGGCTGCAATTAATTCTTTTTTAAGTTTAGCTACCATTCCATATTCTTTTCTTTCTCTTGTGTATCTAACTAACCATCTGATTGCTAAAGTTTGTTGTCTTTCTTTTCTAACTTCAACTGGTACTTGGTAAGTAGCTCCTCCGATTCTTCTTGATCTAACTTCTAATTGAGGTCTAACATTTTCCATTGCTCTTCTGAACACTTCAATTCCCTCTTCGTTAGTTTCTTCCTTAATTTCGTTTAATGCTGTATAAAAAATACTTTCTGCTAATGATTTTTTTCCGTCTTTCATTAATCCATTTATGAATTTAGTTACTACTTTATCATTGTATTGCGAATCAGGCAAAACATCTCTTTTTTCCGCTCTTCTTCTTCTTGACACTATTTGTCCTCCTTACTTTTTCAAAAAATTTAATTATTTAGCTGCTGCCGGTTTTTTTGCACCGTATCTTGATCTACCTTGTTTTCTGTTTACAACTCCTGCTGTATCCAATGCTCCTCTGATTATTTTATATCTAACCCCTGGCAAATCTTTTGTTCTTCCTCCTCTTAAAAGAACGATACTGTGTTCTTGTAAGTTGTGTCCGATTCCTGGAATATAAGCAGTTACTTCAATTCCATTTACTAATTTAACCCTTGCTACTTTTCTTAACGCTGAGTTTGGTTTTTTAGGTGTAGTTGTATATACTCTTACACAAACCCCTCTTTTTTGTGGATTACCTTTTAATGCAGGTGATTTTTTCTTTTTTTCAGTTGTACTTCTACCAAATCTTACTAATTGATTAATAGTAGGCATCTTTTTCCTCCTCTCAAATTTCTTTAATTTATATATATTCTGTCGTTATTTTCAAAACTAAAACTTTTTTCAAATAAAGCTCATTTCTTCAGTTTATGTCTTTTATTAAAAAACATAGGTGTACATTTATTTTAAATGTAGCAACTTACTTCTAAATTCACTCTATAAAAATATTAAAAATATTTTTAATGATTTAGTTTATGAGTTATAACGGAAAGCTTTTCCCAATATTTCATATCAGGCACAACGGACGCTCAACCCTGAACTATTGCAATTTTATTTTGCAACATTTTACCAAAAACATTTTATACTAAAAAAGACCTTTTGTCAAGGGTAAACAATAGTTTTTTTTTAACTTAGCTCTCCAAAATTCCCTTCAAAAAAATAATTTTAGAATATCTTTTTTAGTTTCAAATAAATTTACATCTTTATTTTTCTCTAAAATATTTTTCTATTCCATTTAAAATTCCTGTCACCATTTTATTTTGATATTCTTGTGTTGCCATTTTTCTATCTTCTGCAGGATTTGACATAAATCCTAATTCTATTAATGTAGTTGGAACTTTTGACCAGTTTGTCCCTGTTAAGTCATCTCTGTATGAAATTCCTCTGTTTTTAGCACCTGTCGCTTTTACATATTCAGATAAAATATCTCTTGACAATTTTTCACTCGGACGCTGAACATCTTTTGTATATGGATTTTTTGCTGAAGCTGTCAAAACTGAAACTCCGTTTGTACTTGAATTGTTTATTCCATCGGCATGTATTCTGATATAGGCTTCACATCCCATGCTATTTGCTTTTTCAGCTCTCTCCTTATTACTTATATTTACATCATTTGTTTCTCTTATCATATAAACTGGATAACCTTTTGTTTTTAATGCATCTCTTAATTTTAATCCAACTTCAAGAGTCAACTGATATTCATTTTTTTTTGTTGCAACTCCTCTTGTCCCAGATGAAACTTTCACTTTTCTCACATTCGATCCTGGCGCTACAGGTTCAAGTCCTGAATTTCCTTTTAATTGATGACCAGGATCAATACAAACTAAACCTTTATCGGTTCCAGCTGCATTAAGCGGTACCACTGCCATAAGTCCCGTTATTACTAAATACAATATTCCTTTTATTTTAAACATTTCTATCTCCTCCAAAATTTTTTTAAAAAATATAGTCAAACAAGTTTTACTAAAAATCTTTGCTTGACTGTATTATTTTTTGTTTCAGCAATTGCTGTTATAAAAGCAGCAACCATTACTACATTAACTAATGCTTTTAAATTTTTTATTTTTATGTAATCTAATTATTAACTTGTGAGTCAATTATACCATACAAAACTTTGTTTTTCTTTTATTTAAAGTTTTCTTTATTTTAAAAAAAAAAGCAAGAATAAAAACTTACTCTTGCTCAAAAATTTTAAAATTTTTAGAAAGAATCTGGTGATGAAACCACATTTAAATCTTTGTCTATTTCAAAAACTAATGGTTTTCCAGTTGTTAAGTTTAATTTCAAGATATCTTCATCTGAAATATTTAACAAATATTTTATTAATGCTCTCAAGCTGTTTCCATGAGCTGCTACAATAACATTTTTACCTTCTTTTAAGCTTTTTGAAATATCTGAATGCCAGTAAGGTAACACTCTTGCGATTGTATCTTTTAAACTTTCTCCAAGTGGTGCTTCTTCATCAGTTAAATCTGCGTATCTTCTGTCTGATTTTGGATAATATTCACTTGATTTGTCAATTGCAGGTGGTGCAACATCAAAACTTCTTCTCCAGATAAGCACTTGGTCATCTCCATATTTTTTAGCAGTTTCTGCTTTATTCAATCCTTGTAATGCACCGTAGTGTCTTTCATTAAGTCTCCAAGATTTGTAAACTGGAATATACAATTCATCCAATTCTTCCAAAACATAATTTAGAGTTTTGATAGCTCTTTTTAAGTAAGAAGTATAAGCAACATCAAAAACTAAGCCTTGTTCTTTTAATGCTTTTCCTCCAGCTTTTGCTTCTTCCACACCTTTAGGACTTAAATCTACATCTTTCCATCCAGTAAATTTGTTTTCCAAATTCCATTGGCTTTCACCATGTCTGATTAATACTAATTTCATAAATCCTCCTTTAATTTAATTTTTTATCTAATTCATAAAAAATAATATTTAACAAAACTTAATTTTGACAGACAAACTATTTTCTTAATTTAATTATATCAAATTTTTTCAATTTATTCAAATAATATCGAAAATTTTTTATAAAAAAATAAATAATTTATTCTTTATTTTTATCTTCGCTTTCATTACTTTCGTTTTCACTATAATTTAAGTGAATTCTCAACGCTTCAAGTGAAATCTGTATTTCCAAAAGTGAAAATAAGAGCGAAATTACAAGTAGCACAAGACTTATTGCAAAACTTATTTTTCCAACAAAATCTATCTGAAAAAATAGAAATAGCATCGAAATAGCGCACATAAGCAAACTTGAAACCCCAAAATACTGCATTTTTTTTATGTAATTAAGTCTTTTTTTCAAATTCTTTACTTGATAAAATTCATGTTCCACTTCTCCGCTTGAATCCATCTGCCTAACAATTGATGTCAATGCCAAAAATCTATTTGTATATGCAAGTAACAAAAGAGATACGGTAGGAAACAATACCGCTGGTGTAGTTATTTCCAAAGTCATATTTTTCACCATCCTTATTCTTTAAAATTTATATTTTTTAAAAAACAAAATAAAAATGCAAGGACTTTTTCAATTTGTCCTCGCTTAAAATATATATTATACTATTTTTCGTCAACTTCCACAACTGTTTCTGAAACGGCAGTATTTGTAGAAAGTTCTTTTTCAGCAATTAAATCTTCAAGATGTTCTTTTGTTGTAACCAATTCTTCCAAAGCCATATTGTCATAAATCGCTTGAGAAGATGTTTTTATATTTATTCCTTGTTTTCTTAAAAAACTGTCAACTTTGCTTTGATTTTTTTTGTATAAATAGTAACCAACTGCAACTGTTCCCACTCCAACTGCCGCTCCCACTAAATGCTCTTTCTTTATACTTCCGAATTTTATCATTTTATTACCTCCAAATTTTTAATTTATTTATTATATTTTTTCAAATAATTATATATTAATATTTTTTATAACTATGTGAATTACTCCTACTTGTAGAATCTGGTGATTTCTTGATATCTTTTGTTAAATTCTTTTACTTTAAATCACAATTTATTTCAAAGCTATATATTTATCATCCGAATCTTCATCTGATCTCTTGCTAAAGAATATATGATCTATTAAATCACTTACATTCTCAATAGTTTTATCATTTTTCACATCCACAACATAATGGAATTTCCCATTTTCAGCTTTTAACCGATAAATTCTCACTTCTTTATTCGATACATTATTTAATACAAGGTGTCGTCCAAAAGTTGTAAGCCACATAAGTGCTATTGCTGTAACTGATCTATTTGCCATATAGGATCTTAAAAGATACAATGCTGGTAAAATTTCAATGTCAAAGAAACCTTTTCGTTGTGTTTCCATGTAGGCGTGTTCCATAATTGCCGCTGTCGTAAGTCCCGCTGTAAAATTGTTTATATCCAATTGTAATTTTTCAATTTTACTTTTTCCAAGTCCGTACAAGAAAGAAAGCAAAATCGCAGCTCCAGAATATACAGACAACGAATCTATTGATTTTTCCTCAAAATCTTCCACTAATTTTACCGAAGTCATGCCATGCTCAACTGATAATGCTGTCGCAGTTCGATAAATCACTTCATCAATCGTAATTTCCTCTGGCTCAAAAGTTATAAGCAATGTATTTATAGTTTTATTATATCGTAACGCTGTACTTTTTGCTCCAACTTTTATTGTTTCAAAAAATTTTTTTGTGTCAATAATTTCGTGTGAAACTTTAAATCTGACACGATTCGGTAACTTATGCAATACCGTCAAAGTTAATTTTTTCATATAATTTCCTCCAAAATCAGATACGCCACAAAAATTCTATTTATTGACATCATATTTTAGAAGTCTTAATGAATTTCCAACTACTAAAATTGTTATTGAATTATGTAAAACTGAACTATATATTGCTGGTAGCAATCCTGTCGCACCTAATACAAGTGCAAAACTGTTTATTCCAATCGCCATCACAAAATTTTGTTTTATAATTTTTACAGTATTTTTAGCTAAACCGATTACAGCTGGTATTAACAACGGATCGTCAGAAGTTATTGTAACATCGGCAGCTTCCATTGCGACATCTGTTCTAGTGCTTCCAAGTGCTATTCCTACATTTGCGTAAGAAAGAGCTGGAGCATCGTTTATTCCATCTCCAATCATAATAACTTTTGATCCGATTGAACGGAATTTCAATATATCTTTTGCCTTATCTTCTGGTAACAATTCAGATTCGTATCTATCCATCGACATACTATTTGCAATGGTTTCAGCCTGTTGTCTCAAATCTCCTGTAAGTAGCACAATATCGTCTATTCCTTGATTTCTCAAACGGTTCATAGCTTTTTTGATATTTTCCCTTGGTGGATCAGAAACTCCGATTACACCGATTAAATTCTCATTTTTAGCCACATAAATAACGATTTCTCCATTATTTTGCATTCCTTTTACCACGTCAACTGACATCTCTACCGAAATATTATTTTCTTCCATGTATCTTCTGCTTCCCACACGAATAATATCCTTATTTACATAAGTTTCGATTCCTCTTGCCACTCTAATTACATCTTCTTTATGTCGTGGTATTTTTAATCCTCTATTTCTTACTTCGTTTAAAATCGCACTTGCCAAAGGGTGTGTAGAAGTTTCTTCAGCAGCCGCAGCTAATGCAATCATTCTATTATCTTTCATATTTTTAGCAAAAGTTTTTACTGTTTGAACTTTAGGTTTTCCTTCTGTAATTGTTCCAGTTTTATCAAATATTACAGTATCAGCCTTTGAAAGTTCTTCCAAATAATTGCTTCCTTTAATCAAAATTCCGTTTTTAGCAGCTGTATTAATTGAAGCAGAAAATGCTGTCGCTGTCGACAATCTTATTCCACATGAATAGTCAATTACAAGCATACTCAATGCCTTTTGTAAATTTCTAGTCGAAGCATAAACTATTCCAGCAAGAAGGAAATTTAACGGAATCAACTGTGCAGAAAATGCATCGGCGTAAGATTGAATGTCCGCTTTGTTAAACGAAGCATCTTCCACCAATTTTATAATTCTTGAAGCCGTTCTATCATCTCCAACTTTTTCAGCTCTTACAGTAATATTTCCGCTTTTCAAAAGCGTTCCAGCAAAAACTTCCTGTCCTGTTTCCTTTTTAACAGGCATATATTCTCCAGTAATCGCCGATTGGTCAATTACCGCACTTCCCTTTTCAATTGTTCCATCGACACTTATTTTTTCTCCAGTTTGAACAAGTATCAAATCACCCTTTTTAATTTCTTCAATTGGAACTTTTTTCGCCACTTGGTCTTCATCTTCAGATGCTTTCCAAACATAGCTTTCTCCAACACTTAGCATATCTTTAATTACACCACGAGTCTTTTTCATAGTATAAGCCGTCAAAAGTTCTGCAATTCTTTCCAAAATCATAATTGTCAAAGCTGTTCGCTCACTTCCTAAAGCGATACTACTTACAATCGCCGTAGAACTCAATGTATCCGCATTCGGACGCTTATTATGAATCAATGACAAAATTCCATTTTTTAAAACAGGCAATGCCAAAGAAATTGTTGAAATAGTTTTGTAATTAAATAATCTTCTAATTCCAGTCAATTTCGTTTTTGGACCTGGAAGCAAAAGTAATAATACTGCCGCTCCAATATTTTTCATAATTTCTTTTGGTGATTCTTCCTGTAATCGTCTTTCTATCACATATTTATTCGATGCTTGTTTTTTCTCATTTTTGTAAATATCCACCAAATACCCATTCAATGTATTTTGAAGCAAAGATACAAAATTTTCTCCAGTTAGCGAAAAGTTATCAAAATAAATAAGTACAGAACCTGTAATAGTTGAAATTTCAACACTTTTTATATAATGAACTTGCATTAAACGCTTTGTTATTTCTTCTTTGTGAACGCCAAGATATTTTAACGCTCTTGAACGAATTCTGATTCTCCCACGAATTTCATGCAAAATCTCACAATTTAGCAAATAATTTCTACCAGCCATAAAATTTTCCTTTCTTTTTATTCCACAAACTTAAAGTCTTTTTATCAAATCATAAAAAATTTCCAAATTATCTTCTATTTCTTTCAAAGATTTATTTTCATACAATTCAGGATGATTGACAACCGTTTTCCAAACTTTGTTCATCCATTCAAGTATTTCCTTTTCTGAAATCAAATTTGGATCATAATAAAGCAAAATTTTATTCGTTATATACGAATATTCAACACTTTTTATCCCTTTTTTTGATAAAATAAGTTTTTTTACTTCATTATCATATTTTTTTAATTCCTCTGGAACTTTTGATAAATTTGGAACAAATAGCCTAAGTCTTCCAGGAATGCTGTGCACTACCTTTATCTGATTAAACATCAGATATGTTGTTCTAAAAAAATTTTCTAACATCTTTTTCCCTTTCAATTTTTTGTTTACTACTTTCTTTTCTCGTCTGATAAAAGTCTTGAAGCCCACCATAACAATGTAGCTCCTTTAGGTAATCCTGGAACTTTCCATAATTTTTTTATTCCATAAAAAATAAAAATACCTGCAGTTAATGTCCTCAAATCCAAATAACCTTTACTCTTGTTATAAACAGCCATATCTGCTGATTCAAATATCTGCTTTAACAACTCTTTTATTCTCCCAGGTTTATTTTTCAAGGCTTCCTCATCCAAATGAAGCAATCTCAACACTACCAAATACAAAAAAGAACTTTCAATAACTTTTTCATCAAAATAAATCAGAATACTTCCAGTAATAGAATTAACTTCCACAGAATTTATTCCTTCTATTTTACGAATATTATTTAAAAATTCCTCTTTCAACTCTTCGTCATCTTTTAACACTTCCGTCTGCAATCGCAAACGTCCATTTTGATAATGTTTCACTTGAATAACGCCATAAAAACTTTGCAACATAAACTGACTCCTTAAACTTTTTTATAATTCATTATATACCTTTTCATTTTAAATTACAAGGTCGTTTCATCAGTAAATTGCGTTAATTTTTTCTCTTAATGAGCTACTCCCTTTATAAAAAGCCTACAACTTCTTGCTAAATTTTATTAAGATAATTTTTTTATTATTTTATAAAATCCTGAACCAATAAAAAGTATTACACCTGCAAAAATGATAAATATATCAAAAAGACCAATATTTTGACTCCTATTAATACAATTTTCTCTTTCTTTTGCATCAACAATACTTTCACAGTTTATTCTCCCTGAACTGCTTGAATGAGAACCACGACTTCTCCAAAAAGATGACGAATTTTCTTGCTCATCATCACCAGATTTTTTAGATTTTCCATCTCCTTCTCCATCTGAATGTCCTCTCGAATGCTCTCCGCTACTATGTTCTCCACCATAGTGACCACCATAATGATGACTTCCACCACTTCCATGAAAATGACCATGTCCACCACCATGAGAATGTCCGCCACCACCTCTTCTTACTAATTTTTCCATTTTGACCTCTCTTTCTTCACTCTTTTTCATTTTTTCAATTTCTGTGATCTCAAAAATTCAATTTTTCATTCATTTTTTCAATTCTTTCACATCATATTTCCCAATATTTTCATACTCGTAAGACTGATTAATTCCATTCATCAACACATCTCTATCCTCTGTATCACTTGTCAAACTTTCCTTCAAAAGTTCCCACTTGAATATTTTTCAATATCCCATTATCAAACAATTCTCTTGCCCTTCTTTTACTCAAAAATTCTTCTTCGTCTTGAGAAACTAGCCTTTTTAAAATTTTGTCACTTTTGTTTTCCCAGTTGTATTTGCTATTTGTCATTTATTTCCCCCTCTTATAAAAATTATTTGTATTATTTTTTATAACTAATTGTCTTACTAAAATTTGTAACTAGAACTTCCCTTGTCGTAGTATTCTTATTTTTAACTTGATAACTGGAATTATAATAATTAAAATCCATTTCATTTATAAAAAAATTATTTTTTAAACACCAATCTTTTAAAACCTCATTCTCTTTCCCTTTATGTTCCAAAACATTTGAAAGAGCAAATCTAATTTTTCTTTCATTGCATCTTTCTAAAAATTTTAATAAATCCTTTTCATCATTTTCAGTCCAGGAATTATTTTCATTATAACTCGCCTGACCCAATAAATATGGCGGATCAAGATAAAAAAAAGCATTTTCGCTGTCAATTCTTTCTAAATTTATATCACGAAAATCCATATTTTGAAATTTTGTTTCAACTAACTGTAAATTATAAATAAAATTTTTTAATTTTTTTCGTAAATTAGAATTAAAATCTCTCTTTCCGACAGGTAAATTAAATTCATTTTTTTTATTAAACCTAATTTGATTGTTAAAAGAATAAAAAATTAATAGAAGAAACAATATTTCATTTTTTTTATTATTATAATCTTCTCGTAATTTTAAAAATTTTTCTTTGTTATATTTTCCCAAACCATTCTGAGAATTACAGCCATAGTATTCATACCCATTTTCAAAAGAATTACTTAAACCATAATATTCTATTTTTTTCTCTATTTCTTTTTCCAACTTTTCATAATTTTGTTTTTTCAAAAAATTAAGTAATTCTATCAATTCTTTATTTTTATCAATCCCTATTACTCTTCCAGCATTAAAGTTCGCTCCTACATTAAAGCCACCACAAAAAATATCATAAAAAATTTCAATATCTTTGGGTATTTTTTCAAAAATTTTTTTTAATAATTTAAATTTTCCACCTGTATAATTAAGTGGTGATTGGCTTAATTTTTTTTCTCTATTATTTATTTCAAAAAGTTTATTTTCTTTTTTTATTTTATTTTGTTTCTGTTTTTCTTTTCTATCATCTTTTTTAAATTTTTTTACTTCACAAAAAAATATTCTTTCTGTATGGTTTTCAATATTTGTTTTTCCCACTGTAAACGGATTAAAATCTTTTTCAAATACAGTAACTTCCCCTTTGGATTCCAAAATTTCTAAAATTTCACTATCACTAATCCTTGCATTTGAACGAGAATTAGCCTTTTGCTGTGTATTATTATACGAAAAAAGAATATATTTTGCCGAAATATCTTCAATCAATTCTTCCAAAGTTTTTTTTGCACTTGATAAACAATATTTACTTTTTATGTGGGTTCTATCCATTTTTCTAGCAACTCCAAATACATCTGGTTTTTCATTTGTCGCAATATTTTCTAAAAAATGATAAGCATCGCTGTACTGCCTTGAATTATAAGGTGGATCAATATACACAATATCTGCACTAAATTCTTTTACTAATTCATTTGCATCCATACAAAAAATTTTATTGTTTTTATTATTTTCATTTTCAATTTGAGGAAATTTCAAAAGTAATTCTTTTTCTAAATCTCCATTTTTTCTGTAAGCATCATAATGTCCCACTGTATTAGCAATTCTATCAACAGCATATATTAAAGATGTTATTAATATTGCTTTCTCTCGTTTATTTATTTCTTTTTTCTCAAATAAATCATCAATACCATCTCTTATAAATCCAACTTTTTTTAAATTTTTCTCACTTAAATATGTATTTTTAAAATTTTCAGAATAATAATTATTATCTTCAATAATTTTTTCGTTATATTTTTTCATAATCTCAATCAATTTTTTTTCATCATATTCCAAATTTGAAAAAAAACATTCATAAGAAAAATAATTACATCTTAGCAAATCATTCAGTACAACATCATATTTTTTATTAAAATAATCTGCTACAACTCCTGTTCCTGCAAATAAATCCAAAAATACTTTACTATTTTCTGTATTTTTTTCTACTATTTTTTCAATAAATTCCAACAATTTATATTTACTTCCCAAATATCTTCTATTATATATTTTAAATCTTTCCAATATTTTCTCCTTTTACAGAATTATTCCATGTATCTTCACACCAGTTATTTCCTATAAATTCTATTTTGCTGTAATTCTCAAAAACTCTATTTAGAAAATATTTATAATTTATATTATTTTCAAGTAAATAAATTATCTTGTCTATCGTTAATGAATAAATCTTTATTCCGTTTGTATATTTCTCTCTATTTTGTGTTGATTGAAGTTGAATTTGTGAAGTTACTCTAAAAATATTAATTACATTTGCATCTAATTCGTTTGCAACAAAAAAAGTATATGTTTTTTTATTTTCTTCCATATTTTTTATTGTCAAATTCGTTGTATGGCGTATTACAGGCTCAAGTTCTCCTCTTTTCTGAGTATTTCTATCCATCAATGTTGCTTCTAGCATAACATCAAAATCTGAATATTCTGCAATTATATCGCCATCGCCACCTGGAGCATGTGAAAGCGGAAATCCATCTCCATCAAGCGACAATTTCAGACTTTTCTTCAAATTAAATTCTTTATTAGAAATTCTATGCCAGGCGATTGCCAACATATATTCAAAAATTGTAGGAATTTTTGCATTATCTGTAACTTCTTTTGAAATTTTTTCATCATTTTCCCTATTTTTAAACAAATTTAATATGCTACAGACTTTATCATTTGAAAATCTTTCTTCCAATTTTTTTTCAAAATCTTTATCTATTTTGTCCGAAAAATATTCAAAAATTGATAATTCTTTTGGAATATTGTTCTCTTTTCTTAGTTTTTCTATAAAACTTTCAATTCTCTCTTCTGATAAATCAAAAATCTCTGAAAATGAAATATTTTTATGAAAATTATCTTTGACTACTTCATTATTTAACTTTTTCATACCTATAATTTCTGAAAAAATATTTTTACTCAACCATTTATACGATAAATTTACCAGTCCATTCTCAAAACTAATTATTCCTGAAAGATTAAAAGTTCTAATTGTCATATCATTATATTCAAAAATCAAATCATAGTTTTTAGAATCTCGAAATAATTCATAAAATAATTTATTGAACTCTTCAATATTTTTAGATTCAAATATCGTTTCTTTATTCTCTTCCAAAAATTCTTTTACTGTTTTACTAAATTTAAACGGAATTCTATTGAATCCAAAAGCCTTTTTTATACTCTCTTTTTTACTTATTTTTTCTAATTTTTTATATGTTTCCGAATCTCTATTTTCAAAAAAATCTAAAGATATTTCGTAAAATTCAAAATAATCCTCTATTTTATCTTTACTTTTTCTATTTAAAAAATATTTTTCAAATTTCTCTTTTGAAATTCTATACTTTTCTTCAAATTTTATTTCTAAAGTTTCTTCTTGTATATATCTTGAAACATATTCACCAAAACTCATATTTTTATTTTTTACGAATTTATATTTATCCAGTATTTCTCTATATTCTTCCTCTTTCTTTCCTGCTCTGATTAAAGACAAAATCGTACAAAATTCCTTTTGTGGAATATCATCAAATTTACTCAGTAAATAAATTCCCATTCTAAATGGATAAATGTAATTTTCTCCTTCAGATTCATAAACTCTCAATTTCAATAATTGTCTTAAAAAAATAATGTTGTCTGCTGATAAATTAAATAATTTTTCAATATCATCCTGTTTTGTATCTCCGTCTAACAACGCTTCTCCAACTGCTGTTATTTTTCTTTTTTCATCTACAAGTCCTATTTTTACAAGTGCATTCGTATAAGTTCTCCCTCTTTTTTTCTGTTCTAAAATAAAATATTTTACTAAACTCTTATAATCTGTGACTTCCTTTTTATTTTTATATTTTTCAAAAATACTTTCTTTAAATTTATCAGATATAAAAGAATAATAATCTCCATAAAATGTATCATTTATCAATCCACTTTTAGCAACATATTGATAAAAAGTCATTTGTGAACTATTCTTCGTAGACCATTCTTCCAATTGTTCCGTAATTCCTTGCAACATTATTTTGTAATCATCTAACAAATTTTTTCTTCTAAAACTTGTATCTCCTAAATTCATCACGGAATCTTTATTCTGTAGCTTCATTTTTTTCACTCTCCCATTCAAAATAAGCTTCTACAATATTATTATTTGAAATATTATCATTATTCTTAATTTTAGAAAAAATATATTCTCTCACTAATTTTATTAATTTTTTATTATTTTTTTCTAAAAGATTTTTTATTCTTATTTTTGAAAATTTCTCTAACTCATTTTCTGTAAATTCAGAATAATCAAAATTTTCTTGATTTAATATGTATTTCCATAATATCTCTGACTCATATTGTTCCAACGATTTAAAAAATTCCTTATTTTTATATTTTTTTAATTTTTCTATAAAAGAAATCGGTAATTTATTATTTAAACCCGATACTAATAAAAAATCTAAAATCTTTTCTTTTTCAGATGTATAACTTATTAAATTATTTATATCTGTATCTTTTTTTTGAAAAATTCTATCTAATTCTTTTATTATTTTATCTTCTGTTTCTGGAATAACATCTATAAATTTTTGATTTAATAAAAAACTATAAACTTCTATATTTAGTGTATCTTTTATTTCTTTTAGTATTTCATTTTTTAACTCTTCAAAATATATTTCATCTATTATTCTTAAAAAATAACATTTTATTTTTAAATTATTTTTATTAATAAAGTTTTTTATTTTATCATTTTTTGAAATTTTTGGCATTTCTTTTTTATTAAAATAGTATGTAATGTGATCCAATAAATTTTCATCTATTCTTTTCCTATCAATTAAAAAAATCTTTTCCAATATCTTATCAAAAAACTCTTTGTTTAAATTTTTAAAATTTTTATAAATTATAACTATAAAGTTATCTGCTACATCCAAAGCATAATTATTTTCAAAAAAGACATTGCTATTTTTATCATTTAATATTATGTCAACTAATTTTTCAAACTGAGTTTCTATTAAATTTAATTTCGAGATTATTAGTAAAATACTTTCTAAAGTATCTATTTTTTCCATAAATTCGTTATCATTCTCTATTATCCAATCAAGTATATTTTTGAGTAATACAATTAATTTATCGAAAATTTCTTTCTCACATTTTAAATCTTTTATCTCATATTCATTAAATAATTTTTTCAAATCACTGTAACTTAATTCTAACATCATAAAAAAATCAAAATATTCAAATTCTTCTATAAGGTTTCTGTTTTTAAACATCTGATTTTTGACCTCAATATTCTTATTAGTATACGACATGAGTAAAATTTCAATGTACTTTTTCATAAATTCTGAATAATCAGAAAATGAATTTCCAAATATTCCATTTAAAGAATAAAAATAAAATAAATCTCTTGACAAAATTATAGCTTTGTATGACGGAGGTGTTCCCATTACATATGAAGTACTTTTCCCTTTTCTTACTTTATCAAATAATTTGTTCATTTCCTTATTTAAAGCTTCTAAAGTTGAATACTTAAATATTTCATTAAAAAGTTCTGTTTCATATTTAAAATATTCAAAATACTTATCTTCCAAACTTTCTTCTATACTTTCAAAAGTTTTATTTAAATTTTCTTCTGCATGTGTTATTTCCATAAATTCAATAATACTCAATATAAAGTTATCCCAAACTAATTTTTCATTTTTACTATTAACATTTTCTTTTTCTTCTATCATACTTTTTATTGTTTCTTTTGCTTTATTTATTTTTTTAAAAAATAAATATCCATATACAATTACATATTTGTTAATATTGTTATTTTCTTTGTATTCTTCTACTAAATTCTGAAAATTTTTATAATCATAATCACAAATTATTTTTAAACATTTTTCTTCTACTTCTATTTTTTCTTCTAAAATATTTTTTTGTTCTTTTCTCTTAGGAGTAATTCCTTTTTCAGAAAAAGGAATTAATATTTCTTTTTCATTTCTATTTATCCTCTGAAGAATTTTTTTTATCCTTGATTTAAAAAGTATCTCTTCATATTTTTCTATATCTTTAAACTCTAATCTTGTATATAAAATTCTTTTCCAGTCTTCATCTATACGAATTTCAGAATATTTATTAAGTTTATTCCAATTGTGCTTTGTTAAATAATTTAAATTTATATATATTTCAAAAATTTTTTCTTGCTTCACTTTCTCTTTTTCATTATAGATATTCGATAAAAATTTAGTTAAAGTTTTCTCGTAATTATTATTAAATCTTTCTTTTTTACTTTCATATAGTACTTCGTCGTTATTATTATTCAAAAGTTTTAATGAAATTTTATTTATCTGTTCACCATTTTCTTCCTCTTTATTATCCTCGTTTGTAAATTCAACAAGAAATGCCTTTCTAGTTTTCTCTTTCAAAATTTCTTTTATCCAATTCATAATTTGTTGCACATTTGTATCACTGTATGAATAACCTATAAATAGTACTGTATTTGTTGTAAATAAACCTTTTACAAGAGTTGAAATTAATTGAAAATTTTTTTCATAATTATCATAATCACTTTTCTTCAAAACTATATTTTTATTTTCAAAATCACCATGCATTTTTATAAGCATTCTGTTAGAATTAGTGTACGGTAAATCTTCATCTTTACTTACAATTTGTAAATTTTTTATTTCATCTTCAATTAATGTATCATAATTTGTTGTAATTATATAAGTCAATTTCATTTTTTTTAAAATTCTATGAATAGAATTGGGAACATATTTCCCTAAAAATCTTTTTTCTGCAATTTCATAATATTTCAAACTACCATATCTTTCAAAAACTTCTTCTGGTATAGTTAAAAATTGTTTTGATGTAAATTCTTTTATTCCTCTATAATCGGCATAATCTTTTATTAATTCTTCCCATTCTGGCAATCCACTATTTTTAGAAACTCCTGCTCCAACAAAAACTACTAATTTTCCTTTTTCTAATTCTTCAGCTAAAAATCTAATATCTTGTTCTAACACCTTTTTCCCTCCTTTATTCCAATCTCTTCAATTCCTCACTCTTCAAATCCCACTCTTCCATCATTTCCATCTCGTCACTATCCAATCTGTCAAATTCCTCCTGAATTTCCATCAATTTTCCAACATCATTTTTTCGCCCAGCTTCTTCATAATCTTTATTCAATTCTTCCCGTTTTTCTGAGATTTTCTCCATTTTCTCTTCCAATTTTGCAATATCTCTTTTCAATTTTGAGATTTTTTTAGAAAGTTCCTTTTGCTCCTGATATGACAATTTTTGTTCTTCTTTTGTTTCAATGTCAGTTGCAGTCGGATTCGATTTATTATTTTTCAAACTTTCCTTGTAATCTTCGTAATTTCCTTTAAATTTCGTAAGACCATTTTCGTCAAGATAGTAAATTGTGTTACAAACTGTGTCTAAAAAGTGACGATTATGCGATACGACAAGCATTGTTCCGTCAAAATCTTCTAATGCGTCTTCCAAAACTTCAATTGAGTAAATATCCAAATGGTTTGTCGGCTCATCTAAAATTAGGAAATTCGCCCTTTGCATATACAATTTTAAGAATGAAACTCTAACTTTTTCCCCACCGCTCAATTTTTCTACTTTTTTCAAAACATCATCGCCTGAAAATAAGAAAGCTCCCGCAAGTGTTCGTAAATATTCTTCCGTCAAATTTAGAGAATTATTAATTTCCTGCAAAATATTGTTTGCTGGAGTTAAATCCATGTGATTTTGGTCGTAATAACCGACTTTCACACGAGAACCGTACTCGACAGTTCCTGAGTCCTGCTTCAATTTATTTACCAAAATTTTTAACAAAGTTGATTTTCCAATCCCATTTTTTCCAATAATTCCGACTCTTTCGCCACGAAATAGCTGAAAACTCACATTATTCAACACCTTTTTGTTGTCAAAACTTTTTGAAATTCCATTCACTTTTAAAACATTGTCCCCAGTAATCGTATCTGTTTCAAATTTCAATTTCATTCTTTGCGGATTAAAAACAGGATCGTCCATTCGCTCGATTCTATCTAGAATTTTTTGTCGACCTTTTGCCTGTCTAGCCTTTATTCCAGCACGGAATCTGTCAATGTATTCTTCCATTTTCTTAATTTTTTCCTGCTCTTTTTCGTAACGCTTCATTTCCCCTTTCAAAATCATCTCTTTTTGAATGATAAATGCAGAAAAATTCCCATCATACTTATGCAATTTCTTATTCTCAATTTCAAAAATTTTGTTACAAACATTATCCAAAAAAATCCTATCATGTGAAACAAGTAAAAACGCCTTCGCATACCGTTTCAAATAGTCTTCCAGCCACTCAATTGAAACCAAATCCAAATGGTTTGTCGGCTCATCTAAAATTAGCAAATCTGGCTCAGATAATAGCAATTTTGCAAGTGAAACCCTAGTTTGCTCTCCACCACTCAAATCTTTCAGCACCAAATTGTAATATTCCTCAGTCAACTCCAGCCCAGTCAAAATCTGCTTTATCTTATACTCAATATCATATCCGCCCTTCGCCTCATAAAGCGACGACAACTCCGCAGACTTATTAATCAATTTTTCCAGCTCTTCATTTTCAGCTGTTCCCAAAAGCAAATTAACCTTCTGAAGTTCATGCCAAATTTCCCTCTCTTCTGCAAAAACCGACATCATCTCTTCATAAATCGTATTTTTTTCATCCGAAAACTCATGATTTTGCGACAAATATCCAATTTTCATCGAAGCACTTTTCACAATATTCCCAACTTCATTCAAATTATCTTCCGCCCCATCAATTCGCTCTCTATCAAGCAACATCCGAATAATCGTCGATTTCCCAGCTCCATTCACCCCAACAAGCCCAATCTTATCCTTCTCCTCAATCGTAAAATTAATATCCTTCAATATATATTCCCCAGCAAACTGCTTATACACCCTATTAAATTGCACTAAACTCATCAAATTCCCTTCCTTTTCTTTATTTTTATCAAATTATTTTTTCTAAATATTTCATTTTTAAATTTATTCGTTAAATTATATCATTTTTGATATTTGTTTACAATGTTTGAGAAATTTTCAAAATATTTAAGTTTGACAAAAATATTAAACTGTGATATTATAATATCTATAAATTTTTAAAAAAGAAGGTGATTTTATGAACAAAAAGAAAATTAACACTATTGTTGGTTCAATTGGAGCATTTATTGGAGTTTTTGTGTTTATAACCTATATTCCTCAAATTATCGCTAATTTAGGAGGAGAAAAAGCTCAGCCTTGGCAACCGCTCACAGCTTCAATTTCTTGTCTAATTTGGGTTATTTACGGATGGACTAAAGAACCTAAAAAAGATTTCATCCTTATTGTTCCAAATTTAGCTGGTGTAATATTAGGATTTTTAACTTTTATTACAGCTTTATAAATTTTTATTTATAAAAAATGAAATTTACTATTAAATATTTTTATTATACTTTTATTTAAAAGCAAAAAGAGGTTTTATGCCTCTTTTTTTATTTTATCAGAAATTTTTATTTATTTTTTCTAGTATATAAGCAAAAAATATGTTATTTCGAAAAGTTTTTCTAGTATAAGTTGAAAAACTTTTTAATTTAGTATATAATTTCTTGTATATATTAATATAGGTGGTGATAAAATGATAAAAAGAGAGCAATATTTAAAAGAAATTAGAAAATTTATGGATAAGCCGATAATAAAAGTTATTACTGGTATGCGTAGAAGCGGAAAATCTATGATTTTAAAATTAATATCTAAAGAACTTGAAGAAAAGGGAATTAATAAAGAGAATATTATTTTTATTAATTTTGAGTCTTTAATGTTCGCCGAATTTGCAAATTTTCAAAAATTATATAGCTATATTATTGAAAAATCAAAAAATTTAGCTGGTAAAATTTATATTTTACTCGATGAAATTCAAGAAGTTGCTTCTTGGGAAAAAGTAATAAATTCATTGCTAGTTGACTTAGATTGTGATATTTATATCACTGGTTCGAATGCTAATTTATTATCTTCGGAATTGGCTACCTACATTGCAGGAAGATATGTTGAAATAAAGGTTTTTCCTTTATCTTTTAAAGAATTTATAGATTTTTCCAAAATTCAAAATCCAGAAAAAATTTACAGCAATGAAGAATATTTTGAAAAATATTTGCAATTTGGAGGTTTACCTGCCATCCACAATTTCAATCAAGATAAAACTTCTATTTATCAGTATTTGACTGATATTTATAATTCTGTCTTGCTAAAAGATGTTGTTGCGAGAAATAATATAAGGGATATTGAACTTTTAGAACGAATAATTTTATATATTTTTGACAATATTGGAAACATTTTTTCTGCCAAAAAAATTTCAGATTTTTTAAAAAGTCAAGGTAGAAAGTTAAGCGTTGAAACCGTTTATAATTATTTAAAAGCACTTGAAAATGCGTATATTATTTCAAAAGTTCAAAGATATGACATAAAAGGAAAATCCATTTTAGAAACACAAGAAAAATTTTATCTTCTTGACTTAGGTTTAAAACATTCTCAATTAGGCTACAAAGCAAACGACATCGCTGGTCATCTTGAAAACATCATCTATTTAGAATTATTAAGAAGAAAATACAATGTAAATATCGGAAAATTAAAAACAAAAGAAATTGATTTCATCGCACAAAAAGAAGATAAAAAATTATATATTCAAGCAACTTATCTTTTAGCCTCAGAAAACACCATTGAACGAGAATTTTCTCCATTAAAAAACATTGAAGACAACTATCCAAAATATGTTCTTTCTATGGATAATTTAAGTGAATATAATATAAATGGAATTCAACGGAAAAAGATTATAGATTTTTTGCTGGATTTATAATTTTGGAATTATAGTAAAAATTTTTATTTTAAAATATTTTATTTTACTGATTTTTATAATACAATGACATCACGAATATGAAAAATTTTATCCAAAAATTTTCAAAATAATAGATAAAAATGAAAGAGAACCAATCAAATCAGTTCTCTTTTTTTACTATATCAAACAAAGCCATAGTTTTACTCTACTACTCTCAAAACTCTACAATTTCTCACAAACAAAAATGAAATATCTTTAATCAATATTTCTGATTTAGAAACAAAAATTCCACTTATTTTACTTATTTCTTTTAAAATCAATTTATCATCTTCAAGTTTTTCAATGATTCCGTATTTTTCATAATATGACTGTTCATATTCAAAATCTATCAATATCTTATTTTCATAACATCTTTTCAAAATTTCTTTTATCTCCATATTTGAAATATCAGAAAAAATATCATTTGGAGAAACGCTTTCTGTTTCTATTTTATAAACTTTTTCTGTAATTTCCCAAATATCAGTTGTTCTCACTATTACAAAATTTGAATCTTCCCAAAACAAATTATTTTCATAAATCAATGAATAATCTTCATCTTGAAAAAGAATATCTCCTTGAATATCATCTTCAGCTACTATAATTTTATTTCTCTTAACTTTTTCACCTTTAATAATTATGTCTTTAATAATATTTTCTCCTATCTCGATTCTCTTCGCTTCACTTTTTCTAATAACTTCTTCAGGATTTCCTTCCTCATCACACCACTGAAAATGTAAAAATTCTTTTGTTTCTTTCAATAAATACCCTTCTTTTTGGTAGTCATCTTCAAAAAATATTTTCAATTTTATTTTATTTTTTTTAAGATATCTAAATAATTCTTTAAAAAACTTATTTTTTTCAAGTTCAACAATTCTTCTATTTTCAGAATTTCTTTCTTTTATTTTTTCTTTCATTGATGCTAAATATTCTGTATTTTTTGCAATTCTTTTTAAATCATCTATTTTTATAAATCTAAATCCACCATTTTTCCCATATTTACTAATCGAAGTAAAAATAGCAAATTGTCCATTAATTCCAACAAAATTTCCAACAGCAAATCGTCCTTTAGATAAACGATAATATTCAATCAACTCATCTTTTCCAATTTTTTCTAAAAATTTTTTCATAAAATTACCTCCCTTAAAAATCATCTTCCCATAACATTAAGTTTCAATTCTCCCAACAATTTTTTATCACAAAAAACAGTCGAAATCAAAAGTTTTTCATAAATAATTTCTTTTCTCCCAGCAAAATTATTTTTCTCCAAAGTAATATCCAAAAAATTCAAAAATCTTTTTTCAATTCCCAAAGCAAAAGCGTAAATATACATTTGCTGAAAATTTTCGATTAATTCATCTTCACTTGAAAAAGTGGGAATTTCCAATTTTTCAAAATTTAAAATGTATTTTCTGAATGATTCAATTTCATTCATGGCCAAAAGTCCATTTTCAGTATATCGCACAATTAATTTCTTGTAAATGAAAAATAAAATTACAAATGCCAATGGAACTAAAATATAAAATCTTAGTTCAAATATGGATGCAATATTTAGTAACATAAAGCAATACACCAAAAATAAGAATAACAATGCAATAAAAATTTTTAGTATTTTTGAGGTATATTTAGAAAATACTGGTAAAAATAATATTCTTAGCCAAAAAATTTCCAAGAAAAAAACAATTATTACAATTAAAACTAAAAGTCCAAAATTTCCTTCTCCACTTCCAAATTTTACATCTTTACTCGTCATTATAATTGTAGCTAAAATAACTCCAAAATAAAAAATATAAAATCCTGAATTTTTCTTGTAAATTATAAATTCTTCCAATTTTTCAGGCCACCAAAATGAACCTAAAAACTTTTTCTTCGTCCTTTTCTGAACCTCTCACGACTGAAGTCGTGAGGTTCTTAAGTACTATTTAGTTTCTTTTGAATATCTAGTATTCAAATACTAGCTAATTTCCTTAAGACTTTAATGGATAAGCTCTCCGTTGAGAACATTTACATCCTGTTGGCTCGGTTCAAAACCAGTTTTTATTTTAAAATCCCATACATTTTAATGTTTTTACATTTCCTTTTTTTATTCTTTCAATTTCTTCATTATGCAATTTAACAAAATTTTTAAATTCTTTTTGTGCTTTTTCTATATTTACTTCTTCTAAATTTTCTTTTACATTCTTTATTAAAAATGCAGAATACAAATCTCTTTGTATTTTATTTCCTAATATTTCTACCCATCTTTTTGATAGACTTTTCTTTTCATATTCATTTGTACTATGATTTAGTTGACTAGCTTTTACTTTAAAAGTATCAATTTTTATTATATTTTTTTCAATATATCCTAATTTTCTATTTATTATTTCAATCAATAATGCAGGTGCTCTATTTGATAAAGATTTTCCAAATCTCTTTTTCTTTTTAAATTTTCCAGTTTTTTCAGATATTTCAGTTTTCTTGCTTCTTCTCTGTAAAGCTTTAAAACTCATATTTTCAACTTTTACTATTGTTCCAATTTCTAGTATACTATTCGCTAAAATATTATGAGATTGCTTTCTTTTCTCTGCGATTTTTCTCTGTAAATTTGAAAGTTTTAACTTTGTTTTCACATATGATTTGCTCTTTTTCCATTTTTCTTTATTTTCTATATTAATTGTGCCATCTTTGTTATATTTATTAGGATTGTTTGCTCTTCTCTGTCTATCTAGTTTTCTTTGTAGTCTTATTTTTTCTTTTTCATTTATTTCTACATTTTCAGCTAAAATCTTTAATTCTGCTTTATTATCACTAACGATTGCTATTGTTGAAGTTCCTATATCAATTCCAATTTCATTTTCTCCACCAACTTTATGTTTTTTAGGAGGTGTTCCCTCAAAAGTTATTTGAATGTAGTATTTGTTTTTTTCATTTACAACTCTTTTAAGTAACCTACAATATAATAATTTATCTAAAAAACAACTTTGTGCATATTTATCATTATTTTTTATTATTACTGGAATCTTTAAGCCTAACCAAGATATGCAACAATCTTCTTTAAAAAATCTAAGTCCTGTAATATTCCCTTTTTCTCTAACAGAATAGAAATTTCCATAACTTTTAAAATGTACTTTTTTAGCTTTACCATACTTAAATTTTTCATAAGTCGCAAAAGCTCTTTCAGCTAATTCTTGTCCCATTTGAGAACCTAGATTCTTTTTAAATTTTTGTGTCATAGGTTTCACATACTTATTTAATTCAAATTTAGATATTGAATATTTTCTGTCTAATTCTTTATATCTTTTAGATTGCTCTTTTTTATCTAAATTACTGATTTCTTTATATTCAGGAGAAATTATCATTTTTCTATGTCTTTTAAGAATTTCACTAAGGCAGGAATTATATATCATTCTAGCTATGTTTATTCTTTTTTCTAAAATATGTTCTTGCCATAGTTCAGTTTTTAAAGCTAATGTCAATACATAATTTGCCATAATTCCTCCTTATTTTTCTTTTTGAGTTTGGATATATCTTTTTATTTGTTCTTCAGTATTTTCAGAAACAGTTGCAACAAAATAACTAGGATTCCATAAGTGTCCATTCCATAACTTATTTTTTATCTCGGGATGTTTTAAAAAAAGTTTTCTTGCAGAAATTCCCTTGAATATTTTCAAAATATTAGGTATGAAATGTTGAGGACTACATTCAATTAATATATGAACATGGTCTAAATCTGTTTCCATTTCTACTATTTTTATATTATTTTCATTAGAAATTTCAATTAGTAATTTTTTTAAAGTTTTTTCAATATCATCAATTAATACTTTTCTTCTATATTTTACACACCACACTATATGATATTGAATTGAATACATATATCCTCTTCCAAAATTAATATTTGCCATATTTTATCACCACTTTTATTATACCATATGTATTTAACTATTTCAAATTTTTTCGTCTCCAAAAAATATTCCATTCATCTCATTCCTTGCGTCGGGAGTGTTCTGGCATAATTCATAAATCTCAAACATTTTTTCAAAAAAAGGATCTAAAGATTTTTGATTATATGAACTACTCGAATAATTGCCGCTTGAACTACTCGATGAAGAACCCTTTAAAATTACATTTATCAAAAAAGCTACTAAAAAAGTTATCAACACTTGCAAGACTTCTCTAAAAATCTCTTTTCTTCTATCAATATTTTTTTCATCCATTTTCGGCAATTTCTCTCTATTCCCAGAACTTTGATAATCACTCAAAATCCCCTTTTCAGAATCCGCCAAGCTATCTAAAACCCATCGCTCTTCTGCAAAAAGCTCATCTTGTCTGTAATAATTACTTTTAGATTTTTCCAAATTTTTCTTATACAAAATATCCGTTTGAAAATCCATATTTTCAAAAAGCTTTTCTCTTTTCGCAGTTATAAAATTTTTCTCAACCAAAGAAAATATCCCAATATGAAAATTTTTCTCCGTACCAGAATTATTCAAAATTCCAACTCCCATTGCAGAAATATTTTTCGGAACTTTCAATTTTGGTAGCACATCTTTTTTAAAAAAATTTTTACCCCAAAATTTTACTGTCCAAAAACAGTAAATCAATAAAATTGTAATCGCAATTATATAAATAATTGTTATTTCTCTCATAAAATCCTCCACTAACAACTATAAAAAATTAACAAATAATATTTATTGTATCATATTTTATTCTAAATCCTATTTGAATAACGAATACATCATAAATCTTTTTAACAGATTAAATTTGATATTTACTTTCAAATAATTAAAATAAATATTCGCTTTTTAAACGGGAAATCGTATTAATCACTATATTTAAAAATATTTAATTTTTTGAAAATAAATTTATTCAATAAATAAAAAGAACTACTCAAGATTTCAAGTAATTCCTTTTATTTACTAAACTATATTTTATTTATTTTATAGTGAAAATTTTTATAACTTGCTAAAACTAATTATTTTTAAATTTTTATTTTTATTTTCCACCAAATAATTTACCAATCATTCCAGTCAAATCATCCATTACATTTCCATCTTTATTCGCATCTAATAAATTTGTAATCATACTCATAATTCCACCTTCTCCAGCAAAATTCGCTGCAAGATTTGAAGTTAGATTACTAATTCCCTGTGCGTCTAAATTATTTTCTTTTTTCTGTTGTCCTAACGCTCCCAAAACTAATGGTGCTAAAGTTTCTAACATCTTC
The DNA here is from genome assembly GCF_018128225.1 of Leptotrichia sp. oral taxon 218. Classification (NCBI taxonomy): domain Bacteria; kingdom Fusobacteriati; phylum Fusobacteriota; class Fusobacteriia; order Fusobacteriales; family Leptotrichiaceae; genus Leptotrichia; species Leptotrichia sp. oral taxon 218. Next base: position 1,995,365 of record NZ_CP072377.1, read on the forward strand.
AAACTTCCTTGAGTATCCAAACCGCTCGACTGAGAAACTGCATTTGCCACATTTTGTGTATTTCCACCAAATAAATGGCTCAAAATTCCTGCTCCATCTTTTAAATCTGGATTTTGCAAATAACTTCCAAGATTATTTAATACTGAGCCATCGTGCTGTTCCAACGCTTTATTCAATCCTTGTGCTTTTTCGCTATTATTTGCGTTTTTATTAACTGCTGCCAAAATTGCTGATAGAGCCGCTGCTACTCCATTTCTCGCTTCTGTGCTGCTTCCTCCAACTTGCTCGGCTAATTTTCCTAAATCTTGTCCTTGTAAAAGTCCTAATAATGCTTCTAAATTCATTTTACCTCCTAGTTAATATTAATTTTACCTTCTTCCACTTTTTTCTGCAATAATTCTTGAATTTTCGTCAATGGTAATATTCTGAAAACTTTCTTGTGCGTTTTGTGTATCAGCTTCTTTTGCATAAAATATAAATTCTCCCGTTGCACTGTTTATTTGTAATCCGTAAGTTATCCCATTTGTATATGTAAGTGAACTGGAAAATTCGTTATCTTTTAATTTTGATAAAATTTCTGCGTAAATCGCTCTTGCTTCAGAATCTTTTAGTTTGCTATCAGATACTTGAATTAAATTTGCCACTAAATTTTCAATTACTCCTAAGTTTGCACTATCCACTTTATTTACTTTCAAAAATATTCCTGTCACATTTATTCCGCTGTAATCTAACGCATAAATTGAATTTTCTTTGGAATTTATTTTAGCGTAATAATAATTTCTATTTTCAAAAATTAATTTTTCAAATTTATTAATTCCGATTCTATTTTTTTCCGATTTCTCAGAAAATATTTTAAGTACTGTTTCAATCGAATTATTTGAAAAAATATTTTCTCTTTTGATAATATTTTCTATATTTTCTTTTTCTTTACTTTTTTTATCTTCGTCTTTCCCGCCTTTTGCACAACCAATTAAAAACATACCCGATAAAATAATAACTTCAAAAATTTTTTTCATTTCCAAAACTCCAAAATCTTGATTAAATCAAATTTTTTAAAAATAAAATTTAATCAATTAAATTATTTTAAATTATTTAAAAAAACTATTTTTATACATTATACAACAAAAAAAATTTTTTTTCTATACTTTTTTTGACTATAAAGTATTATTTTTTTTATAATTTTTTTATTATAAAAATTATTTAAATAAATTTTTAAATATAAAAAGAATCTATATTGACTATAAAAATAACAAGTGTTATAATAAGATAATTTAAATATTTGACACTTAGGAGGTTTTTATGAAAAAAAACATTTTAAAATTTTTGACCTTACTTGTGGCAATATTTTTTATGGTAAGTTGTTCCAAAAAGAACGACACGATAAAAATTGTCTTTTTGCCAAATGAAGCGAATGAATCGTTAAAAAAATCACGAGACGAATTTGCCAAAATCATTCAACAAGCTACAGGAAAAAAAGTAGAAATTATAACAACAACTGACTATAACATCACAGTTGAAAACATCGTATCTGGACAAGCGCAAATCACTTATCTTGGTGCAGAAGCCTATTTAAAAGCAAGAGAGCGTTCAAAAGATATTGAAGCCGTGCTTACAAATGCTGGAGAAAGCGGAACTTTAAAAGATTCCCTATATTACAGTTTTATCGCTGTTCGTAGTGAAGATGCCGCTAAATATAAAACCGGAAATAACTTTGACTTAAAAAAACTTAAAGGAAAAACAATCGGATTTGTTACAAATAGCTCAACTTCTGGATTTAAAATTCCTGGAAAAGTTATTGCCGACGAATTTGGAATAAAAAATACTGATGAATTGATTGAACCAAATAAAGTGTTCTCAAAAGTTGTCTTTGGAGCATCTCACCCTGGAACACAAGCACTATTATTTAAAGGAGATGTTGATGTAGCAACATTTGCTATTCCAAAATCATTTACAACTTATGAGTTGACTTCTGGAACTGACTTTAGAACTGGAGCAACTTACAGAGTTAAAAAAGGAGCTGTTGCACCATTTGGACAATACGCTGGAAAAAGTTTCACTGTAATTCGTTCAATCCCTGTCTACAACGGACCTATTGTATTTAACACAAAAACTTTATCAAAAGAAGATCAGGAAAAAATCAAAAAGGCTTTGATGTCTAAAGAAGTTACAGACAATCCGTATATTTTTAGTCCAAAAGAAAAAACAAAAGATTCAAAAATTAAAGGATTATTTTTAAGAGAAAATCCAAATATTGGATTTATTGAAACAAATACCGCATGGTATGAAAGTATGAAAGGTATCAAATAAAATGAGATTAGACAAATTTTTAAAAGTTACAAGAATTATAAAAAGAAGAACCGTTGCAAAAGAACTAGCTGACAATGGCAATATCACTGTAAATGGAGAACAAAAAAAATCTTCTTATGAAGTGAAAAAAAATGACATTTTTGAAATAAAATATTTTAGCAAAAATATAAAAGTAAAAGTTTTAGATTTGCCACCTGAAAGCCTAAAAAAGGAACTTATAGAAAACTATATACAAATTATTTAGCAATTAATCTTTTTTTTGTAAACTATAGAGAGTGTCCAGAATTTTGTGTAAACTCAAAATATAATATATGGTACAGGATGGTATTTTTATCATCCTGTTTTTAAATCCTTCCTTCAAAATAAATACTTAACTGAGAGTATATTTCTCCCCAGCCTGGTATTCTTCCAGTCCATTTCTTTGTTGCTTCCTTTAAGCTTAGATATACTGATTTCATTAATGCTTCATCTGTCGGATAAAGTGATTTTGTCTTTGTATACTTTCTCAATTGTCTGTTTAAACTTTCTATCGGGTTTGTCGTATATATCAGCTTTCTTATCTTTGTATCATATTTAAAGTATGTTGTCAACTCATTCCAGTTACTTCTCCAAGAATTAATTACCGCCATATACTTTTTGCCCCATTTTTCTTCTAATTCATCCAGTTTAAACTCTGCCTGTTCCAATGTTGGTGCATTGTACATTTCTTTTAAGTCTGATGTAAATTCCCTTACATCTTTGTAAGATATGTATCTTATGCTGTTTCTAATTTGATGAACCACACATTTTTGAATTTCTGTCTTTGGAAACACTGAAGATATTGCTTCGCTGAACCCTTTTAAATTATCAACAGACATAATTAGTATATCCTGAACTCCTCTGTTTTTCAATTCATTTAAAACATTTAGCCAGTACTTGCTTGATTCATTTTCTCCTATCCAAAATCCTAAAACCTCCTTTCTTCCTTCCTTATCTATTCCTATAGCTAAATATACCGCCTTTTTAACAACAACTCCATCTTTTCTTACACTGTAATGGATAGCGTCCATAAAAACTTATTGGATATACATCCTCAAGCTGTCTGGACTGCCATTCTCTAATTTCAGGTATAATTTTATCTGTAATTTTACTGATCATAGATGGCGAAACATCAATTCCATAAAGATTATTAAGATGGTCCTCGATATCTCTGTTGCTCATTCCTTTAGCATAAAGAGAAAGAATCTGCCCTTCAATGCCAGTAATTTCTCTTTGATATTTAGGGATGATTTGAGGTTCAAACTCAGCATTTCTATCTCTAGGAATATCTAAGTCAATATTGCCGTATTCACTTCTAACAGTTTTCTTGGAATGTCCATTTCTAGCATTAGAAGTAGTCTTATCTTTCATAGAATGTTTAGCATACCCCAGTTCATGCTCAATTTCAGCTTCAAGCATATTTTGAATAGTACCCGAAAGCAAATCCTTAAGCATATCCTTAATATCATTAGTATCTTTAATATTGTAATCCTCAATAAGTGTTTTAAAAATTTCGCTGTCAATTTTCTTTTTAGCCATAACAAAAACCTCCAAATATTATATAGTTATTTTACCATATATTATTTAGAGGTTTACACAAAAATTTTTACACACCCTTAAATGATTAAAACTTATTAATAAAATATGATTAAAAAATCTTATTTTGGGGGAATTAGAGAGTGTAAATTTTTTTTTATGTAAATACAGCAAAGAATTCCTACATTACTGAATTTGTATATATTTATAAAAAAATCTAGACACTCTCTAAATAATTTTTCTTTTTTCTATTAATTTTTACAGACTATTTTATCTTTTTTATTGGATACCGAATGACCGTTTTAATTTTACTTATGTCAACTTTTCTGGGATCGCTCAAATATATTTCATGATGAGGTGTTTTTTCTGTTATATTAAAAGTGTAACCTTTTTTTCTGGCATATTCCTCCATTGATAAAATAGTTTTAGGCTCATCATCATAGGAACCTATGTGCACACATTGTACGCAAATTCCTTCTTTATAAGTAAAAAACTCAACTTTGGAAAAATCTTTTTTCTTTTTGTCAGTTGATACTTTTATAGCCCATTCAAAATCTTCTTTTTTAATAAAATCAGGCAATCTTATTAAGGAAATCCAACTTAACTTTTCTTTTTCCAATTTACTATTTTCCTGTTCTTTTTCCGAACACCATAATCCTTCAAGCGGTGGAACAACATAATTAAAAAATCCTTCGATTTTATAATCACTTTTATAACTCATTTTTAATGTGTAAGCGATAGCATATATTAATTCAAGTGCTTTCTTGTATTCTCCATTTTCTTCATTTGGATTGCCTTTTCCTCTGATGGAAAGAAAATTCATTTCAGGAATTTCTACTATAACAGGTTTTTTCCCAGAATTGTAAAATTGTTTTTCTTCTTTTTTAAAATCAAATGTCATAATTAATCATTTTCCTTTGTTCTAAATTTTTTTTATTACTTAAATAAACGCTTATGAATATTATTAATGTAATATCCATAATTTTAAATTTTTTCAAAATTATTCGTTTTTGAAATAAGATCCCAAGAACTATTTCACTGCAATATAAATATTAATTTCCATATTTTTAGGATCGTCTCCAGCTATATATTCTTCAAAATCATAAGTATAAGTTCTTTCTAATTTTTCTCCCTGTTCTCCAAAATTCTTCCAAAAATTAATCCAGAAATTAGTAACTTCTGTCTGTGGATTTCCAAAAAGAGAAAATTTTGCGTATTTTCCGCTTGGAATGAATATTTTTGTCAATTTTTCATTAATATTTTTACTTTCCTTTTTCACTTCACAACCCACAAGATTTCTATATTCAAAACCATTTTTATTAGTGTAATCAAAATAAACTGCCATTGTATTTTTATTCACTCTGTCTTTTATATTTTTTATTTCTCCTCCATTTTCGTAGCGAAACTCATTCCACATTTTTCCAATTTTTTTTGATGCATTTTTGTCATTTCTCATTGTTTCAGACAATCCAACCACTGTTTTTTCTTTAATTTTCACTATTTCATATTTCATTTTAATCGATCTCCTTTGTACTTTTTATTTTTTAAAAGTTTTCAATTTATAAAAAAACTTTTTAATTTTAAATAATGATAATATTTATATTTTAAAAATTAATCATTTTTTTTAGAAGTGTAAAATAATATATAAATACCTAAAATACAGACTACAAGTCCAATAATTGCGGGTATAAAAATAGATTTTCCTACTTCTCCTGCAAAAATAACACTTCCAAACATTTTACTTATAGCAATTAACACTAAAACTGCAATTCCTAATTTTAAATTTCTTTTCCACAGTGCTTTTGACAATCCCCATAGAGAAATGAAGACTATAAAAATTCCTATTAATTTTGTATAAAAAGGACTATTTAAAAGAAATTTTTGCTCTAAATTTAAAAATTCATTTACTTGTGTGCTAACATTCGTTGGTTTGGGAAACCAAAACATACTCGTCAAAAGAAAAAAGATTGTCATAAAAATGCCCGTTAATTTTCTTTTGTATGAAAAATAACAAAAAGGTATTAGAAATAAAGGCCTTATATACCAGCTTAAAATATTATGATGCCGTTCAAATGTCCAATTTAAAAAAGATTTATTAAAAAAAAGCAAACATATAAATAAAATTGTTAATAAAATAAAAATCAAACTTCCCAGTTTATCAATATTATTTATTTTGTTTTTAGTCATTTTTGTCCTCCTGTATTCTTTAATATTTTTCTTTCATTCAGTGCCAATGCTACAAAAAATTTTTCCTATTCTGCAAATTTTTCTAAAATCATAATTACAATTTTTTTAATGTTTTTTTTAAATAAATTTATTTTCAAATTTATTATAGCAAAAAAAATACGACAACAGTATGTCATATTAAAAATTTATATTTTATAATTTTCTCTCATTTTTTCAACTTTCTTTGCCAAAATTTCTCTGATTCTTGCAGGTTTTAAAACTTTTAAGTGTTCTCCAAAAGATAGTAAATATCCGTATAACCATTCATTTTCAAAAATTTCTATAGTTATTTCAAAATTTTCGTTTTCTTTTTTTGCGATATTTTCTTCAAAAAATTCGTCGTATACACGGTAAGCTTGAGATTTATCAACTTCAATCACTATTTTTGTGCCTTTTCCATTCACATTATTTTGATTTTTCAAATTTTCCTTTTTAAGTTCTCTTTCAAAATGTTCACAAGTCAATTCCAAATTTTTTATTCTAGCTATTTTAAACTGCCTAATATCTTTTTTCTTGCGACAATATGCAAAAAGATACCACGCTTTTTCTTTAAACCACAATTTTAGTGGTTCTACCGTTCTTTTGGACTTTTTTCCTTTTGTATTAAAATAGATAAATTCTATAACTTTTTTTTCAAGTATTGAATTTTTAATTTTTTCAAACAAAATACTATCATTTTTACCATATCTTGAAAAATCAACTTCGATCCAGTCATCAGCCTTTCTATTAAAAATGGAGCTTAATTTTGTTAAAGTGATGTTGTTTTTAAAATCTTGAATCGCGTTTAAGCTTTGCAGAGCAAATAAAATCTCATTTTGCTCATTCTGAGATAAAAAAGATTTATCTATCGTAAAATTTTTTATAAGTCCAATTCCCCCATATCTTCCTTTTTCCGAATAAATTGGAATTTGTGCTAATGTCAAAGTTTCAATATCTCTATATATCGTTCTTTTGGACACTTCAAAATGACGTGCCAATTTTTCTGCTGTCACTTTCTTTTCCGTCAATAAAATTTGTACAATTTCAAAAAGTCTGGCTAATTTTATATTCATAATTTATCCTTTTTCTTAAAAATATTTTTTAGTTTAACAATTATACTCTATTTTTATAAAAAAGTAAAAAAATTTCTAATAAGATGACAGAGTAAAAAATATAGGGGCAGCCAAAATAACATAATAAAATATTTTTAGCTGTCTTTTTTAAATCATTCTGCTTTGTGATATTTCCTTCATACCTTTTTTATACTGTCTTTATGACAGAGAAAGAATTCCCTTATAGTTGATGATTTCCTGTCCTTTAAAATATCTATCAGGATATGGTTTGTATCATATATTGCCAGCTGGTATTTTTCTTTATCTGCATTCCCCTTAAATTCATCAAGGTATACAGTTTCATAATCCAGCTCCTTATGAGGAACTTCAATGTCATGAAATAACCTCATGACAGTTGATATGCTCGTATTTTCTTCCCTTCCTATCTGAGTGAATGACTTCATCTCAGAAAGTTTTCTTCTTATCTCATCCTTGACTTCGTTTGAGATGCTGCAGTTCCTATCCACAATACCTATTGAGGAAGTTGTCCTTTTATTGCATATAGGACAGACATACCTCTGTTTTTCTATATGAAGTATAGCTTTCCTGTTTCCATAACTGAGGCTTCTTATTGTAACAGTCCTGTAGTCATGTATATTCATCCTTCTATCACAGCAGTTCTGCCTTATATCAGCTCTTATTCCATATACATGATAGGTGTCACAGATAATTTCAACTTTTTTTATTTCTTTTTCCATCCCCATATATATTATAGAGCCATAATTTTACCACTTAAAATTTACAAATAGTAAAATTCCTTGTTTTTTAATCTGTTATTTTTTTTACAACTTTACATGGTACACCAGCTGCCATAACTCCAGAAGGAATATCTTTAGTAACGACACTTCCTGCGACAATTACAACATCATTTCCAATTGTAACTCCAGGCATTACATGAACTCCTGCTCCAAACCATACATTATTTCCCACTGTTATTGGCTTTGCGTATTCAAGTCCTGCATTTCTCTGTTCACTATCCAAAGGATGTCCTGCCGTATAAAATCCGCAATTTGGAGCAACAAATACATTAGCTCCAAATTTTACTTTTGCTCCATCTAAAATTACAACATTATGATTACTGTAAAAATTTTCACCAAGTTCAATATTATAGCCATAATCACACCAAAATGGTGCTGTCACTGTGAAATTTTTTCCTGTTTTTCCAAGTAATTTTTTTAAAATTTTATTTTGCTTTTCAATTTCTGACGGTTTCACTAAATAATTATACTCATGGCACAATTCTTTTGCTTTCGTTCTTTCTCTCAAAAGTTCTTCATCATAATTAGCATCATAAATCATTCCTGCTATCATTTTTTCTTTCTCTGTCATTTTATTTTTTTATCTTTTTTCTCCTTTTTTTATTTTTTATTTTTTTTTTATTCTTAAATAAAATAATAAATAAAATAATTTTAAATTATAAAAAGAAAAATCGACTAAAACTAGCCGATTTAACTTTTTACCTTTGTTTCAACTTGACCTTTAAAAAATTTTAAAAGCAATTAATTATTTAGAAATTTTACTTGCAAAGTATCCTAATGTTCTGATTAATTGAGAAGTGTAAGACATTTCATTGTCATACCAAGATACTGTTTTAACTAATTGAACATCTCCATTTTGAACAATTTTAGTTTGAGTTGCATCAAATAATGATCCAAAGTGGATTCCAACGATGTCAGAAGATACTAATGGTTCTTCAGTGTATCCGAATGATTCAGTAGATGCTTCTTTCATAGCTGCATTTACTTCGTCGACAGTTACTTTTTTGTTTAAGATAGATACTAATTCAGTTAATGAACCAGTTGGAACAGGTACTCTTTGAGCAGCTCCATCTAATTTTCCATTTAATTCAGGTACTACTAATCCAATTGCTTTTGCAGCTCCTGTTGAGTTAGGTACGATATTTACTGCAGCAGCTCTTGCTCTTCTTAAGTCACCTTTTCTGTGTGGTGCATCTAATGTATTTTGGTCTCCTGTGTAAGCGTGGATAGTTGTCATTGTTCCAGTTACAATTCCAAATTTGTCATTTAATGCTTTAGCCATTGGTGCTAAACAGTTAGTTGTACAAGAAGCTCCTGAAATAACTGTTTCTGAACCATCTAAGATTTCGTGGTTTACATTGTAAACTACTGTTTTAACATCGTTTCCACCAGGTGCAGTAATAACTACTTTTTTAGCTCCTGCTTTTACGTGTTTTTCAGCTTTTTCTTTAGTTGCAAAGAAACCTGTTGCTTCTAATACTACGTCTACTCCTAAATCTCCCCAAGGTAATTTTTCAGGATCAGCTTCTGCGAAAACTTTAATTTCGTTTCCGTTTACTACGAAAGCTCCTTCTTTAACTTCAATAGTTCCATTGAATCTTCCTTGAGATGAATCGTATTTGAATAAGTGAGCTAACATTTTAGAATCTGTTAAGTCATTAATTGCTACAACTTCAAATTTATCTGTTTGTTCAGACATTAATCTTAATGCTAATCTCCCGATTCTTCCAAATCCATTAATTGCTACTTTAACTGCCATTTTAATAATACCTCCTAAAAATTTTATATATTAAAGTTTTAATATATTTTTTACACTTTGAGTATAACACATTTTTAATAAATTTTCAATAACAAAAGTCATTTTTTATTCTTGAAAAAATGGTGGCAAAACGAAATCAGACATATTGTCGTCGTCATCCTCATCGTCATCATCTTCATCAAAATTTTCTTTTTGAGTTTCATCTTTATTTTCTGAGAAAACTTCTGACTTTTGCTGTTTTTCTTCTTCTACTTCTGCTGATGGTTTAATTTCTTCTTTTTTTATTTCTGGAGCAAATCTCACAGTTTTTGAATTATTGTTATCATTTCCTTGCACATTTATTTGAGCATTATCTTGAAAGTCTGTAGCTACGATTGACACACTTATTGTTCCTTCCTGCTCATCATCTAAAATATATCCCCAAATTAAATTAGGTTCACTTCCAGCTTTAGCCGTTACTGTATTTGCAACTTCATACACTTCATTTAATGCCACATCTGGTCCAGCTGTAATGTTTATCAATATTTTTCTTGCACCTTCTATTGATTTTTCTAATAATGGACTGTTTAGTGCCTGAACTGTGGCATTTTTTGCTTTTTCATCCCCATTTGCCTCTCCGAAACCAAGCATAGCAATACCAGAATTTTGCATAATTGATCTAATATCCGCAAAGTCAAGATTTATAATCCCTTGTTTCATAATTAGATCAGAAATTCCTTTTATTCCTATTTTTAATATTCCATTTGCTTCTTTAAAAGCATTTAATAAAGTGATATTCATTCCTGGAATTTCAAATAACTTATCATTTGGTATGGCAATTAATGTATCGACATTTTCTTTTAAATTTTTAATTCCAGCCAGTGCATTATTTTTTTTGATAGGTCCTTCAAAACTAAAAGGTTTTGTTACGATTGCAACTGTTAAAATTCCCATTGACTTTGCCACTTCAGCTATGATTGGAGAAGCTCCTGTTCCTGTTCCTCCACCCATTCCTGCTGTAATAAATAACATGTCTGTACCTTCCAGCACTTCTTTTATTTTGTCTTCAGAATCTCTTGCGGCACTTCTACCTTTTTCAGGATCTGCTCCTGCTCCTGTCCCTCTTCCTAAAAGAACTTTTGATGTTGCTTTTGATCTATCTAAATCTTGCTGATCGGTATTTATAGCTATAAATTCCACAGTTGTTATATTACTTTCAATCATATCATTTATTGCATTTCCACCAGCTCCACCTACTCCTACTACTTTTAATTTTACAGTACTATTCAAATTTTCCATTATTTACTTGCTACTTAAAAATCTTATTTTAATTTTAAAAATAGCATCTCCTTTCTTTAAATTCTTTTAAGACTATTTTTTATAAATAAGTTTATATCTTAAATCTATATAAGTCAATGGTTCTTCTTTTCTTATTATTTGATCATACGCATTATATGCTTTGTTATACTTTTCTTCACTTACATCAGTGTCTGTTTTTAATACTAAACCATTTACAAGTAATATTTCATAACATTTGGGAGTTTTTCTTATTTCTGAAATCATAGAATATAAATCCTTATTTTTTATTTTGGAAACTATAATTTTCATTCCTTCAAAACTTGCTTCATCTGTATAATCTATAATTGGCATACTCTTTGGCGAATCTTCTATTTTATCTCCATAAATATTTAATTCGTCATCTGCTAAAAATAAATTTTCTCCTTTTCTTACATACGCATAAGGTTGTCTTTCTTCGATATTAAATAATATTTTACTTGGAAACTGTTTTGTAATTGAAACTTTTTTTACTCTTACATCATTTCTTAAAAAATCTTCAATTTCTTTAGTATTTAAATAAACTATATTTTTCCCTTTCATTTTCTCAACTTGTTCCGTCACATCTTGCTGTAAAAGCTTTGTCTTTCCAGTTACTACAACTTCTTGAACTTTAAAATAATCAGAATCAATAAATCTTTTGCAAAAAAATATAATTCCTAACAGCAAAAATAATATAACCAATATTTTAACTATTCTTTTCATTCTTAACTTTAACTCCACTTTTTTAATATTATTATACACTATTTTTCAATTTTATTCAATTTTTTTGCCAAAAAAATTAAATTGTTTAATTTTATTTTAAAATGATAATTTCTGTCTCTAATTTTATATTAAATTTTTCAAAAACTACTTCTTTTACATGCTCAATCACTGAAATTACATCGTTAAAAGTGGCATTTCCAACATTTGTGACAAAGTTTGGATGTTTATCAGAAATTCTTGCACCACCCACTTGATAACCTTTTAATCCAGCGTCAGAAATTAATCTTGCAGCAAATTTCCCTTCAGGATTTTTAAATGTACTTCCCAAATTTGGCAAATCTAACGGATGTTTTACTTTTCTTTGCTCTCTTTTATCTTCTGAAGCGGCACGATCAAAACCAAATTTAAATTTAAATAGTGCTGAAATGACAATCCATTTATTTTCTTTTATTTCAGTAGTTCTATATTTAAAATGCAAGTCTTTTGTTTTTATTTTTTCTATTTTTCCGTCGTTTTTACAAACTTCCACTTCTTCAATGCAGTCAAAAATCTCAGTCCCGTAAGCTCCGCCGTTCATATTGACAAGACCTCCGACAGATCCAGGAATTCCTGTAATATTTTCAAGTCCAGTATAGTTATTTTCTTCCATAAATTTAATTAAATCATCCAAATCCAATCCAGACTCCACTCTGACCAAATCAAAATCTTTATTTTTCTCTTCAATAGAAATTTTTTTCAATTTTTTTAGTGAAACAAAACTTATATCCAAATTTCCGTCATATATTAAAGTATTTGTTCCATTTCCTAGAATAAAAATGTTTTTTCTCGTATCTATTATTTCTTTTAATTCATTTTTTTCTTCCACAAAAATTAATTCTTTAGCTATTCCACCAACTTTCATATTGGAATATTCTTTCATTTGTGCATTTTTTATAACTTCCATAAAACTTCCTTTCGCTTTTTCTCAAAAGTATTTTATAATTTTTCTAAATCTTGCGCTATTTCATGAGCTAGTTTTGAAACACTTCCCGCACCCATAAATACATATGTGTTTCCACTATCTTTTTCGCTTTTCAAAAGATTTTCAATCTCGTCTTTTGTCTGAACTCTCACATTTCCACCAATTTTTTCAGCTAGCGTTTCTGAACTTACGCCATAAATATTATCTTCACTAGCCGCATAAATTGGAAGAAGTATCAAGTCGTCAGCGTGTTTTAAAGCTTCCACAAAGTCGTCAAAGAAAAATTTTGTTCTGCTGTATCTGTGTGGCTCAAAAATTACGGTAACTTTTCCTTTTTCTGTTTTATGAGCTGCTTTTATTGTAACTCTAACTTCTGTTGGATGATGTGCGTAATCATCTATAATTCTTATACCTTTGTCATAAATCACTTGGTATCTTCTGTTTGCACCTTTAAATTTTAACATTCTCTCTTTCACTTTTTTCATATTGCAGCCAAATTCATGTGCAAAATAAATTACAGGAAGTGAATTTGACACATTGTGTTCTCCTGGAATGCTCAATCTAAATGTCCCCAAATCTTCACCATTTTTCACAACTTCAAAACTTGTAATTCCATCTTCTACTCTTATATTTTTTGCATAAATATCGGCTGTTTCATCTTTTATACTGTACCAGACAATATTTTTATTTGTAAGTTTCAAATTCACTTTCTCAACCGTATCTTTACACAAAATTGCAATTCTCTCAGTGCTATCAATAAATTTTTCAAATGATTTTTTTATATTTTCAAATGTTCCATGATGATCAAGATGATCTGGTTCCACATTTGTAACAACTGAATATTTTGGTTTTATGTATAAAAATGAGTTATCGCTCTCATCGGCTTCCGCTATAAAATATTCCGAATTTCCAATTTTACTGTTGCTTTGAATTTCTGGAATAAATCCTCCAACTACGATAAATGGCTCTTTTTCAAGAAGTGCCACGCTTAACATTGAACTTGTAGTTGTCTTTCCATGAGTTCCAGCAACTGCAATTCCATCAAAACGGTTCATTATTTCAGCAAGTAATTCTCCTCTTTTTATTTTTTTTATATTGTTTTCAACGACATATTTATATTCAGGATTTGTTTCTCTTATCGCTGTTGAATATACAAATAAATCAATTCCTTTATCTTTCACATTTTCTTCAACTTGTCCAATATAAACTTTTATTCCCAAATCTTCCATATCCTTTGTCACAGGTTTTCTAACCAAATCTGAACCCGCTACATTAAATCCGTCAGCTGCAAGTATTCTTGCAAGTCCACTCATTCCAACTCCATTTATTCCACTAAAATATATATTGTTTACTTTTGTCAACATTTTATTTCCTCCATTTTTTTATAGTCCCATTTCTTTTATTATTAATTCAGAAGCATTTCCTTTTTTCAAATTTTTTATATTGCTACTCATAAATTCCAAAGTCGTCTTTTGTTTTACAAGCGACAACGCTTCATCAATAGCTTCTTCCACAGTTTCATTTGTAAAAATTTTAGCTGCGTTTTCAAATTCCAAGACATCCGCATTTTCTTTTTGACCGACAAAATCATAAGGAATCAAAATTGAAGGTTTTTCCAACTCAATTAACTCTGAAATTGTCGAAGCTCCAGCTCGGCAAATAACCAAATCACACGCCGCCATAAGCTGTGGCACATTTTCAAAATAAGGTTTGACAACTGATGTCCCAAAATCCCTTATTCTGTAAGTTGCTTCATCAAAATTATCTTTTCCAGTCGCCCAAAATAATTTTAACTTTTTGTCAACCATTATCTTTTTCCAATTTTTAGAAACAGCTTCATTTATATTTTTCGCTCCAAGACTTCCACCGATGATAAGTATTCCATGCTCATCAGCAGCTATTCCCAATTTTTTTCTCTCTTCAAATTTATCTTTTGTATAAAACTCTTCTCTTAATGGATTTCCCGTCACGATAAATTTTGATTTCTGGTTTTCTTTTACACTATCTATTGTATTTTTAAATGCAATAAACACTTTTTTTGCTCCTTTGTAAAACCACTTGTTTGCTTGTCCCATCGTGTGATTTTGTTCCTGCAGGTAATAAGGAATTTTTAAAACATTTGCAGCTACTAAAACTGGGATTGTTATGTAATTTCCAAAACCAATTATTTTTTGCGGCTTTTCTTTTTTTAATAATTTTATTGTGCTAAAAATCGCTTTTAACATTTTAATTCCAGATTTTAATGAATTTAGAGGCAAGACATCAAGTCCGATAAATCTAAAATTTTCACGGGGAACTATGTCTTTTTCCATTCTATGACTTGTTCCTATGAATAAAACATCTATATTTTTTTTTCTCATTTTTTTTGCAATAGCGAGAGCTGGATAAATATGTCCGCCTGTCCCGCCAGTAGTAAATACCACTTTTTCCATTTTCTTTCCTTTCATTTCATTTTCAAAAAATTTTTTTTACATCATGTATTCGACTTCGTTAATTTCGTCCAATTCATCGCCCATCTCCTGTTTATAGAGCGCCCTTATGACATTATAAACTATTCCTAGCGCAAACATACTGACAAATATCGAACTTCCACCATAGCTCATAAGTGGCAATGGAATTCCAGTTGAAGGTAGCATATTAGTCGCAACAGTAATATTTCCCAATATCTGTGTCGCAAACATCACAAAAATTCCAATTAATAAATATTTTGCAAACATATCTTTAATTTTAAAGGCGACCATCAAAATTATGACAAGCAAAAATACATAAACTAAAATTAAAAGTAAAACTCCTATAAATCCATTTTCTTCAGCAAACCCAGAAAGTATGTAATCTGTGTGAATTTCAGGTAAAAATCTATATTTTTGAAATCCATTTCCATAACCTCTTCCTGTTAATTTCCCGCTTCCTATAGCTATTAACGACTGCTGCACTTGAAAAGGAACTTCATTTAGATTTTTATGACCCGCTATTCTGTCAACCCTATATTTATCCTTCATTAATAAAATTTTTCCAAGAAACGCTAATCCCACAAATATTATTGAAAAAGTCGGTAGATTAATTCCTGAAATAAACAGCATTAGAATTCCAATGAGCGCAACCTGAGCCATACTCGTATACGATTTTTCCGCAAGAATAAGAAATGAATAAATCCCTGTCGCTCCTAAAATTATAAATGCTGAAGTCCAAGGTTTTGTCGCTATCATGTTTTTCTTTTTTAATCGTTCAACAAGTACAGAAACAACGATAATTATTATTAATTTTGAAAATTCTGATGGCTGCATCCTAAAACCAAATAAATCTATCCAACGAACCGCTCCTTTTGACTTGCTTCCAAAAATTAATACTGCTATAAGTCCTATTATTCCTGCTATATAAAGCACTGAAAAAATTTTAATTTCTTTATATCTTTTATAATTCATCAGTGCTGCAAAAGAAAAGCAAAACAATCCACCAACTATCCAACCTATCTGTTTATACAAATAATAAAAACCTGGTTTATTTTTCGGCGCAATCGGATAACTGACACTTGCCATCGTTAAAAGGCTTACTGCCAAAAGAAATAAAATAACTATTATAAATGCCGTTCCCAAAAATTTCTTATTTTTAAACAATTTATTTTCTCCTATTTTTTATTTTCCTAAAATTTTTACAGTCAATTCTTTAAAAACTTTTCCTCTGTGCTCAAAACTTTTGAATTGACAAAAACTTGAAGTTGCTGGAGAAAATAGCACAGTTTGGTCTTTTCCAAAATCAAGATTTTCTTTCAAATACAAAATTACATTTTCAACAGTTTCCAAATTTTTGTAGTTTTTGTAATTGACTTTTTCCATATCGTCTATCAAAATTTGTGCATTATCTCCAATTAAATAGACAAAATCAACTTTTTTAGCAACTTCTTTTATAAGCGGCATATTATCAATTTTTTTGTCATCTCCACCTAAAATCATTATAATTTTGTTATTAAAAGAATCTATTGCTTTTAAAGTCGATTCCACATTTGTCCCTTTTGAATCATTAATAAAAGTTGTATTTCCTTTTACAAAAAAATTCTCAAGTCTGTGTTCAAGCGGTGCTGTAGATTTCAAAAACTCAGAAATTTTTTCATTTGAAACATTTAAAATTTTAGCTGCCAAAATCAAAAACAGCATATTTTCCAAATTATGTTTTCCTTTTAGCGACATTTCGCCAACATTCATCAAAAGTTCAGAATTTTTTTCAATATATTCATCTGAAATATTATTCTCATCAATTTTTTTAGTCAAATCTTTCATAATACGAATATTATTTTTATATACAAATGCCGTTCCTTTTATTTCTTTACTTAAATAAAGTTTTTTCGCTCTTATCTTATCTTTCAAATTTTTTTTCTTTTCAAAAAGCTCAAAAAACTCTACATCGTCCAAATTTATAATCGCAAAGTCATCGGTTGTCTGTTTTGTAAAAATATCAAATTTTGTCGAATAATAATCTTCCAATGTAGCATATCTTGTCAAATGATCTGGTGTCAAATTTATAATTCCTGCAATGTGTGAATGAATTTGCGGATTATTTTCCAGCTGATAGCTGCTTAACTCTAAAACTACATAATCTAGTGGTGTTTCATCTGCCACAAGTTTCGCAAATGAAAAACCGGCATTCCCAGCAAGTTTTGCTCTAAATCCAGCAAAATTCAAAAGCTCTGCCATTTTTGTACAAGTTGTTGTCTTTCCATTTGTTCCTGTAAATGAAATTATTTTTATATTTTTATCAACATATTTATATGCCAAGTCAATTTCTGAAATTATTTTTACACCTTTATTTTTAGCCACTTTTAAAAGTTCTGCTTTCCAAGGTATTCCTGGACTTTTTACAACAAACTCTATATCTCCTTCATTTAAAATTTTTATTCCTTCTTCTGAGCTCAAAGCCACTTTATCATCCACCAAGTACACTTTGTAACCTTTTTTCTCAAGTAATTCTTTCGCTCCGTGACCACTTAGTCCCGCTCCAAAAACTATCGCTTTATCCATATGATTATTCCTCTCTTTTTCATATATATATTTATTTTATTCTTATAACAAAATTTTATTAAAAAAATTAAATAAAAATACAATTTTTTTATTTTTTTCGCAAAGGATGAAAAAATCACCCTTCGCTTTTTTATTTTAAATTAATTTTATCTCATTTTCAAAATTAAAAATGTAATTAGACAAGTCATAATTGAAACTATCCAAAATCTTATCGTAACTTTCGTTTCAGGAAGTCCCAATAACTCAAAGTGATGATGAATTGGCGCCATTTTAAACACTCTTTTCCCAAAAGTTTTATAGTGCCAAACTTGAATCATCACAGACAACGCTTCCACAATAAATATAAATCCTGCAATTGGAAGCAGCAATTCCTGCTTTAAGAAAATAACTACTATTCCCAATATCCCTCCAAGGGTAAGTGAACCAGTATCTCCCATAAACACTTGCGCTGGATAAAAATTAAACCATAAAAATCCAGTTAGCGCTCCAACAACCGAAGCAAGATAAACACAAATTTCCGCTGACTCTCTGACATAATATAAATTCAAATATTTTGCATATTCATAATGTCCTGTCAAATATGTAATTATAAATAATGTTATACTTACAACAATTATAGGCCCACTTACAAGTCCATCAAGTCCATCTGTCAAATTTACCGCATTTGACGAACCAATTATAACGAATCCCATAAACACAAAAAACAAAATCGGCGTTATATACAAATACGAATTTTTAATTATTGGATTCACTATTGAAAAATCAATTTTTTTGTCAATCAATCCAAATTTATATACAAACCAAAAAGTTATCGCAGTTATGATAAGCTGACCCACAATTTTCTTTTTCCCAGAAAGTCCATTTTTATGCCGTGTCAATTTCAAATAATCGTCATAAAATCCAATTGTTGTAAACAATATTGTTATAAAAAATAAAAATACTATAAATTTATTTTCATAATTTCCTGCAATTAAAGTTGCAAAAAGTATAGCTGCAATTATCAAAATTCCACCCATCGTAGGCGTTCCAGATTTGTCAAAATGAGATTTTGGTCCTTCCTCTCTCGCCGTATCCCCGTATTTTTTCTTTTTCAGCCAAGCGATAAATGGCTTTCCGAATACAAGCATAAACAAAAATGCCACGGCAAACGCTACAGAAGATCTAACTATAATAGATTTAAAAATTCTCAGCGTTCCAAAATTGTTTATGAATAATTTTTGTAACAAATATAACATTATTTTTTTAGAATTTTAAAAATTCTGTCTCCTTTCTACTCTTCTTTACTCTTCTATAATTTCTTCCAGTTTCATTCCCCTCGAAGCCTTTAATAAAACGACTTTCTTTCCTTCGATTTCTTTTATTTTTTCTTTTATTTCAGGTTTTTCCTCAAAATAAATAACTTCAACTTCTTTATTTGGTAATTTTTCTTTTTGAATTCTGTCAAAAAGACTTTTAATTCGCTCACCATACAAATAAACCGAGTCAAATTTCACATTTTTTAAGATATCATAAATATCTGCGTGATATTTTAGCTCATTTTCTCCCAATTCCAACATATCACCCAAAACTATAATTTTTTTTATGTTACTTTCATTATAGATTTTTGAAAATGTTTCAAGCGATTTTTCCACAGAACTAGGACTTGCGTTGTAAGCGTCATTTATATAAGTTAAATCCCCTTTTTCAATTATTTGAAATCTCATATCAGTCAAACTTATATTTTTTATGGCATCTTCAATCACTTTATCCTCAATTCCAAATTGTTTTGTAACTGCTATAGCCATTGTTAAATTTAAGATATTATGCTCTCCCAAAACATTTGTTTCATAATTTCTTGTCACATTTTTTTTGCAGTTCTGTCCAAAATATTTTAATGTAAATCTCGTTTTATTTTTATCAAAGTCAATATCTCCATAATAAAAATTTTTTGAATTTTCCAAAAAGTCATTTTTTTGTAAATTCAACGCTTTTACAACTTTTATTTTTTCAGATTTTATATTTTTTAAATATTTGTCATCTCCGTTTATAATTAATGCATCTTTTATATACGGCAAAATTTCCGTCTTAGCACGAAAAACATTTTCTTTTGTTTTTAAAAATTCAAGATGTGATTCTCCGATATTTGTTATGACATTTATATCGGGATTTGCAATTTGTCCAAGTAAATCTATTTCTCCAAAAGCGCTCATTCCCATTTCCAAAATGATAAATTTATCATCCGTTTCACTTCTAAGCAAAGTAAACGGAAGACCAATGTGATTATTATAATTTCCCAGCGTCTTTTTTCCTTTGAACTTTTTAGATAAAATATGATAAATCATATCTTTAACCGTCGTTTTCCCATTGCTTCCCGTAATCCCTATAACCTTTATATCAAGACTATTTCGCCACTTTTTTGCAAATTCTTGTAAAAATTTTATGCTGTCATGCACAAAAAAAGCCTTTTTTTCAAAGCCTTCGTCTATTTTTATATCCGAATTATCATAAACTACAAAAGCACCTTTATTAAGCGCTTCATTTACAAAATTATTTCCGCCTCTTATCGCAACAAATAAATCTTTATCTTTAATTTTTTTCGAGTTCATTTCAACATTGTCAAAATCAATTATTTCTCTATCAAACTCTATGTTCTCTTCCTCCAAAAGAGCAACAAAAACATCACTTTTTCTCATAATTCGTTCTCCATATTTTAACTTAGTGTTTCTCTGTAGGATTATATCACTAGATAACCATTTTTTCAATATATTTTTAAAATTAATTTTAATTTAATAGCGTCTTCAGCTTTTTAATCATCCGCTTCAAAAAAATTTTCTAAAATTAGCAAAATTTCTCTTCCATATTCTCTTGTCTTCTTTTCTCCCATACCTTTTATTTTTGAAAGTTCAGAAGAGTTTTTAGGTCTTGCTTTTATTATTTCTACAAGAAGTCTATTAGAAGCGATTATGTAAGGTGGATAACCTAAATCGTCCGACTGTTCCCGCCTCCACTCTCTCAAAATCTTATAAAGTTCCACTTCCTTTTTTGTTTGAAGTTCCGCTTCAGGTAAACTTTTTTTCTCCAAATTCTGATTTTTTTTTAACTCGCCGTTTTGCTGAAAAGAATTGTGTTCACTTTCTACTTTTTTTACCTTTTCATATTCCAAAAAAACGGTCCAGTAATATCTTCCATCAATTTCCACCAATTCTGGCTTATATTTTTTAATCTCGCAATTTTTCAGCGCAAATAAAAATTCCCGCTCCAGCCTATCTTGGTCAAACTCTTCCATATCCTCGTCAAACGGCAATGTTATAATTTTAAACATAACCTTTTCCCCCTTTTATTTAACTTTTTTGACTTTATTGTCTCAAGATACCATCAAAATCTTTTTTAACTTTATTCACAATTTTATTTGAAATTTCTACAATTTCTTTTTCTTCAAGAGTTTTATTCTTATCTCTCAAAATCACGCTAATTGCCACGCTCTTCATACCAGGTAAAACTCCTACGCCACGATAAATATCAAATAATTCCACTTTTTCAACCTTTTTATCAACTTTTTCAATTACTTTCAAAATATCTCCAACCAAAACTGATTCTTTTACGACAAAAGCAAAATCTCGTGGTACTTTTGGATATTTTACAAGCGGTTCATAAGCAGTTTTTCTTCCAATATATTTTTTAATTAAGTCTATATTAAATTCTGCAACTAAAACTGCCTTTTTATTCAAATCAAAGTTTTCAAGCACATCTGGATGAATTTCCCCAAAACTTCCAATCAATTCCCGTCCAACAAACACATCTGCCGATCGTCCCGGATGAAGTTCAGTCGCAGTACTTCTTTTTATCTGATAATTTTTAAATCCTAATTTTGTAAAAATTTCCTGCACAATTCCTTTCAAATCATAAAAATCGTAAGGCACAGGTTTTGCATTCCACAAAGTCTTGTCGTTTTCTCCCGCAAGTATAAACGCTAGTTTAGTTTCTTCACTAGCAAGTTCTTCCCCTTTTTCAAAAGTTCTGCTCACTTCAAAAAATCTTATATTCGAAACATTTTTATTCATATTGTCTTTAGCATTTTTCAAAAGGCTATAAATTAATGTTGGTCTCAATGTTGCAAAATCTTCTGTAATCGGTCTTGGCAAGTCTATCAAATTTTCTTTTGGAACTTTTGTAAATTTAATTTTATCCATCGCATCTCTTGGCACAAAGCTGTAATTTATCACTTCTTTCAACCCCGCTTGAGAAGCGATAACTTTTACTTTATCATAAAGTTTAGTTGTATCCATAGTTGCTTTTGGATTAATGTCAAGTCTTGGCAAAATATTTTCAATGTTATCAAAACCATACATTCTAATAACTTCTTCAAAGTAATCCTGCTCATTTTCCAAATCATCTCTGTAAGTTGGTGCAGTTAGTGTAAGACTATCTCCGTTATCTTGAACTTCCACTTCAAGTTTTGTAAGTATTCTAATAACTTCTTCTTTTGGAATAACTTTTCCAACAAATCTGTGAAGTTTTTCAAAACTAAGTGTCGCAACTCTTCTATTATAAGGTTCTGGATAAATATCAACCGCTCCATCTAAAATTTCTCCACCAGCAACTTCTTGAATCAAATTTGCAAGTCTATTAATCACATTTATAGCGTTACTTCTATCAACTCTTCTCTCAAATCTATACGAAGAATCACTGATAAGTGCAAGTCTTCTCGATGTTCTTCTAATATTTATTGGATTAAAGTGAGCCACTTCCAAAAGTATATTTTTGGTATTTTCAGTAATTTGTGAATTTTGACCACCCATCACTCCACCAAGTGCCACTGCTTTTTCTGTGTCAGAAATGACGATGTCATCTGTTGTAAGCTCTCTTTCTTCTTCATCCAAAGTCATAAGTTTTTCGTTTTCTTTGGCACTTCTAACCGAAATTTTTCCTCCAGCAATTTTATCAAAATCAAAAGTGTGATTTGGCTGATTCATTTCCATCATGACAAAATTTGAAGCATCCACAATATTATTTATACTTCTAATCCCGATTGACTCAACTCTTTCTTTAAGCCAAGCTGGACTTTCTTTCACAGTCACATTTTTTATAATTCTAGCCACATATCTTTTTGATAAATTGCTATTTTCAATTTCCACTTTTATATTATCTTCTGTTTTTTCACCAGTTTCACTATTTATTTCCGTACTTGGATAATTAACTTCTTTGTTGTAATAAGCTCCAAGTTCTCTTGCAATCCCGATGTGAGACAAGCAATCTGGTCTATTTGGCGTAATTTCCAACTCAAATACGACATCGTTTACTCCAAGATATTCTTTTAACGGCATTCCAATAGGTGCATCTTCTGGCAAAATCATAATTCCGCTAGAATCGCTTCCAAGCCCAAGTTCTTCTTCTGAACAAAGCATTCCGCTCGATTCCACACCTCTAATTTTACCTTTTTTTATGACAAAATCTTCAGCCAGTCTTGCTCCAATCTGTGCTAAAACAACTTTATCCCTAGCCTTGTGATTAGGTGCTCCACACACAATCTGCAAAATTTCTTTTCCGTTATCAACTTTACAAATTGTCAAATGATCAGAATCAGGGTGCATCTCTTTTTCAATGATTTTTGCTGTTACAACTTTTTCAAGGTTTTCCCCTTTTACATCTATTTTTTCAACTTCCTGCCCAATCATAGTCAAGGCATTTTCTAGTTCACTTATTTCAATTCCATCTAAATCTATATATTGCTTTAACCAGTTTAACGAAATTAGCATTCTATTTTTGTATGACAAACCTATAAATTCTCAATTTATAGATTATCACACTCTCCTTTCTTTAATTTATAAATTATGTCTTTTCCACAATACTGTGGATAACTTTTTCTTTTTTTATTAATAACAATCCCAATTGTAGAGAATTTCTGTAAAGTCTTTGTTTTTCAACTTTTCACGATTTATAAAAAAGTTTATTACACCAGCATCTCCGATACAAACTTTCCATTTTCCTTTGGTTTTATCATGTTCACTGTCAAGCTGAAACAGCAATGTATCATATTTTTGGTATTTTTCCTCATATTTTCTTGGATCTTCCTGCGTAAAATATGAAAAACCATCACATTGTGAATGATAATCATCTGAATAATCTATTAAGTTCTGTAACTTTTCATAAAGTTTCAATTCTTGTGCTGGGTCTAAACTTTTCTCTTCACAAATTTTGTCAAATATATCTTCAAAAAAATCTTCAAATTTTTCTTTTTCGGTGTGTAATTCAAAATTCATTTTATAACTTTGATTATCTTCTGTAACACCATATTCTTCAAATTTTTGTGGATTATAAATATCTTTTAACTTTTCTGTATTGTAAAATTTTCCAATTTCTTCATGATAAATCACTCTAAATCCATTTTGAACAGTTTGCCCCAAATCAAGCCCCATAAGACTATCGTTAGCTACAAAAAATTGTAAAATTCCTTTTTTGGGAAAATCCTTCAATCCTCTCAAATTTTCACAATTAATCTGTGCAATCAAAAACATTTCATTTCCATCGGACGTTTCTGGAATTTTTTTTCCTATCGGAACATAGGGTAATCCCATAACTTTACTATCTGTTATTTTTAGTTCATCTTCCGTCAATGTAATTTTTGCAAAAGCCTTTGTTTGTGCAGTTTTTTTATATTCAGCCCAAATTTCATCATAAACTTTTTTGGCAAATTCATCATCAATTTTGATTTCTTTATCATCCATTTTTAACACTCCAATTGATTTTTTCTATTCTACATTCAAATAAATTTTCCATCAAAAATTTTAGCTAAAAATACTATTATGAATTATTAGAACTGATCCAAAAATCTTTCGTCATTTTCAAAAAACGCTCTTAAATCATCAATTCCATATTTTAACATCGTAATTCTTTCAAGCCCCAATCCAAATGCAAACCCTTGATATTTTTTCGAATCAATTCCAGCGTTTTCCAAAACTTTTGAATTTACCATTCCGCTTCCAAGTATTTCAAGCCAACCTGTACCTTTACATACACGGCAACCCTTTCCTTTACAAACTCCACATTCCACATCCATTTCAGCAGATGGCTCTGTAAATGGAAAAAAGTGTGGACGAAATCTCACATTTCTATCTCTTCCAAATATTTTTTTCACTATGCTTTCCAAAACCGCTTTAAAGTTAGCAAATGACACATCTTCTCCGATCATAAGCCCTTCAACTTGGTGAAACATAGGAGTATGTGACACATCATAATCAGGACGGTAAACTTTCCCAACAGAAATCATTCTAAATGGAGGAACTTTATCTTTCATATAACGAATTTGCATCCCTGAAGTCTGAGTTCTCAAAACAACATCATCTTTTATGTAAAAAGTATCGGTAAGTTCTCTTGACGGATGTGTCTTAGGAATATTCAAGTCGTCAAAATTATATTTAACATACTCAACTTCTGGTCCGTCAACAATGTCAAATCCCATTTCAGACACAATATCTTTAATTTCCATAACAGTTTGTGTAATTGGATGAAGTGAACCAATATTAGCTGTTCTTCCTGGCAAAGTTATATCAATAGTTTCGTTTTTTAGTCTTTCCTGTTTCGCAATTTCTTTCAAATTGACAGTTGTTTCATCAAATTTATCTTGCAGTAATTTTTTTATTTCATTAGTAGTTTTTCCAAATTCAGCTCTTTTTTCAGCGGCAATATTTGCCATTTCTTTCATAATTGCCGTAAATTCCCCTTTTTTCCCTAATATTTTAACTTTCAAATCATTAACTTCTTCAAGATTTTCTATTTCATTAAGTTTTTTTAGAACATCTTCTCGAAGCTGTGCCAATTTTTCCAACATTTATCTATTTCCTCCTAATTTTTGTTCTATTTTTTATTAAAGATTATTTTTTAATTATACTACTATTTTAAATATTATGCAAGATTTCAAAAACTACTGAGAAGGAATTTTAATCTATCTGGAATTAATTCTTTATTACATTTGTTATATATTTAACAAAAAGATAGCAAGAAGTCGTAGGCTTTCTATAAGTGGGAGATGAATTGCTTTTTTTATTGAAAAAAGGATACATCCATGATATAATTTTTGTATAAAATATCGAAGAGAAATAATTAAAAATAATATTCAAAATCAAAAGGAGGTGTAATTTCATGAAATATAATTTAGCATTCAAATACAGAATTTATCCAAATAAGGAGCAAGAATTGTTGATAAATAAGACTTTTGGATGTGTTCGTTTTGTTTACAATACAATTTTGTATACAGCAAATAAAATTTATGAAGAAACTGGGAAAAATAAAATAATTACACCTGCCAGTTTGAAAAGTGAAAATCAATTTCTAAAAGAAGTAGATAGTCTGGCACTTTCAAATGCTCAATTGAATGTAAAACGATCGTTTACGAATTTCTTTCAAAAGAGAGCAAAGTTTCCAAGATTTAAATCTAAAAAGAATAATGTTAAAAGTTACACGACAAATTGTGTGAATAATTCGATAAGAATTGAAGAAAACAAATATTTGGTTTTGCCAAAACTGAAAAGAATAAAATTGAAATATCATAGAGAAATACCAAAGAATTATATAATAAAGTCGGTAACATTGACAAACAGCAATGGAAATTACTATGTTTCTGTTTTGACAGAATTTGAAAAAGAAATTCAAAAAGTGCCAACTAATGATAAAGTAATTGGACTTGATTTTTCAATGTCTGAATTATTTGTCAGTTCTGAAAACCAAAGAGCTGATTATCCAAGATATTTTAAGATGTTGGAGAAAAAATTAAAAAAATTACAAAAATCATTATCAAGAAAAGTAAAATTTTCTAAAAATTGGTATAGACAAAAAATAAAAATATCAAAATTGCATGAATATATCAAAAATTGTCGAAGAGATTTTTTGCATAAATTATCGAAAAAATTGTCTGAAATATATAATGCTGTAGTTGTTGAGGATTTGAATATGAAAGGGATGAGTCAGGCATTAAATTTTGGGAAAAGTGTAGGAGATAATGGATGGGGAATGTTTTTGAGAATGCTGGAGTATAAACTGATGTTTTTAGGAAAGCAATTTTTGAAGATAGATAAATGGTTTCCATCGTCGAAAACTTGCAGTAAATGTGGAAATATTAAAGAGGAACTGAAATTATCAGAAAGAAGTTATAAATGTGAGTGCTGTGGGATTGAAATTGATAGAGATTACAATGCGGCACTGAATATAAAAAACATTGGAAAAGAAATGTTGAAATATTAGGAAATAAAAAAACAGGGCAGGGACTGTCCGAAGAGCTTGGTAAATATATTTGGCTAACAAAAGCAGATACTTCCCAAGAAGCTCCCGCTTCTAAAAGCGGAAGTAGTTCACTATATGATAATATATGAAAAATTGCAAGAGTGAAGATAATAAACATTATAAATACTTGGCAAGAAAGAAATTATACTTTCTCTCTTTCTTATTTTTTAGATATTACAAAGGACAAAATATTTGACAGTTTCAAAAAAAAATGATAAAATACGATTGTCATACTAGCCGGGGAGATAGCGGTGCCCTGTATCTACAATCCGCTTTAGTAGAGGTGATGTCAAATTTGAGGGGAGTTTTAGTGTCAACGCCTTATTTTAAAGATGTTGAGAAGATGGTCCTATATTGTAGGAAACTTACGAATCGTGTCAGGTCGGGAACGAAGCAGCACTAAGTTAGTTTTTCTAGGTTTATGGGGTAGCTGTTTTTGAGTCTTTATCTTAAGAAACGGATGGTAAAATTTCTTCGATTGTTTGGCGTATGACGCTTTTTTTGAAAATAAAATTATGAAATCTATAAAGAATAGCAATTGCTATTCTATTTTTTATATTTTTAAATTAAATTAATTTGGAGGGAAAATGAAAGTTGAACACTGGGATAAAAAGTCAAATATCACAAAAGAGCTGCAAAAATTTCGAGCGCTTGATATAAATTTCTCAATAGATTTAGATAATGACGAACTTTTTTTTATTTATAATGAAGAAAAGTTATGCGGATATGCGACGATAAATTTGGGAAAAAATGCAAAACTAAAAAAGATTTTTATAATTCCAAAATATAGAAATAATGGCTATGGAACATTTCTACTAAAATATATAATCAATTGGATAACTAAAGAAAAGTGTGATTCACTGATTGTGATAAATCACAAAAAAATGAATAATTTTTTGGAAAAACAAAAATTTTTACGAACAGAAAATGGATATATTTTGAATAATCTGCTAGAAACTTTAAAACAGGAAAAAAATATGGTTTTTGTAGCAAAAGTGGCAATAATTATCAATATTATTCTAGCTTTTTTAAAAATATTTTCTGGAAAAATATTTAACAGTATGTCACTTTTGGCAGATGGATTAAATTCATTTTCGGATTTGATTACGAATATTTTAGTGATTGTTGGCTTAAAAGTTGGAAGCAATCCCGAAGATAAGGAACATCCTTTTGGACATGGAAAAATAGAATCCGTCTTCAGTGTTATAATTGGAACATTTATCATGCTTTCTGCAGTTCAGCTGATTCGAGAAAATATAGAAAAGTTTTTTTCAAAAAATGGAGAAAATGTGAAATTAAGCAATATTCTTATCATAATCTCAATAATTTCTATTTTAATAAAAGTTTTTCAGCTAATTTTTATGAAAAATAAAACAAAAAGTTATCGTGGAGCTTTAATAACTTCACTACTTCAAGATTACAAAAATGATATCGTAATCTCAACTTCAGTTCTAGCTGGACTTTTATTCTCAAAAATCAATCCAATTTTTGACACAATTATTGGACTTGTCGTTGCAATTTACATTTTAAAGAGCGGATATGAATTAATAAGAGATAATTCTTTAATCTTGATGGATTCCCAAAATGAAGAACTGCTTTCCAAAATAAGAGATGAAATTTTAGAATTTGAAGAAATCGAAAATGCACATGACTTTAAAATGACAACTTCTGGAAAAGATATTTATATTTTTTTAGATGCAAGAATGAAAAAAGACAATACAATAGAAGAAGCTCACGAAATTATAAATACAATTTCAAAAAAAATAAAATATAAGCATCCCAATATAAAATCACTATTTGTGCATATAGAACCAATGTACGAAGACGACTAAAAATTTTTTTAAAAATAAAATATTTATATTGAAAAATTAAAAAAAATATGTTAATATAGTTTTGAAAAAAGTATTTAAAAAATATTTAAATAAACATTTGGGAATGTTTTGGTTTCGACAGGATAAAAAACTTATTACTAGCAAGTAAGCGGGAGCTTTAAAATCCAACTAAAATATAATCGGAAACGATAATTACGCATTAGCTGCCTAAGATAGCGGCTCATCACTTCTGGAAATGCCGTTTTTCCACTAGATGATGTTACTTTTTACGGCTTACTCAAATGTATGATTATGTCACTTGAGGAAATTTTATAATCTCGCTTTTAGACTTTTGTTTGTTTAATATCTAAAAGTTAAAAAGATAAATAAACTAAACTTGTAGAAGGTAGTAAAGACTTTTTATTTTGGACACGGGTTCGATTCCCGTCATTTCCACCAAAACAAAAATAAAATCTTTAAAAATAAATTAATCATTTTCATATTAAATAAGTCTTTTTAGACTTATTTTTTTATAAATCTTTATTTGCAAAAAAAATTTTTTTAAATATTCTTGATTTTGACATTTATTTTTGATATAATTATATGAAACCTGCTCTATTTAGAAGTAGGGCTAAAAAAGCCAAAGGAAAGGAGAAATCGATGAGAAATTACGAAATTATGTTTATTTTATCTACACAATTGACTGAAGAAGAAAAAAATGCTGGAGTTGAATTTGTAGAAAATACTTTAAAAGCTGCTGGAGCAGTTGAAGTAAAAACAGAAGTTTGGGGAGACAGAAAATTAGCTTATCCTATTAAGAAAAAAGAAAATGGATATTATGTGCTAACTACATTCCAAACAGATGGAACAAGATTCACAGAAATTGAATCAAAATTAAACATCAATGAATCAATTTTAAAATATATGATTGTCAAAAATGACTAATAAATAGTAAAAATAAGGGGGACAAGTAATATGAACAATGTTATATTGATGGGAAGATTGACAAAGGATCCAGAATTAAGTCGAAGTTCAGGTGGAAAGGCATTTACTAGATTTAGTATTGCAATAAATAGAATTGGTGAAGGAACCGATTTTATAAATTGTATTGCTTGGGAAAAAACTGCTAAAACCATTTCTGAATATTTTAAAAAGGGTCAAAGAATTCTAGTGCAAGGAAGTATTAGAACAGGAAGTTATGAAAAAAATGGTCAAACTATTTACACAACCGATGTTTTAGTAAACCGTTTTGAGTTTATTGAAAGTTCTGGAAATAGTGCGAATAGTGGAAGTTATGGAAATTATGATGACGACGAATATTCAAATACTTACAAAAGAAAAAGTTCAAAAAAATCTTCTAAAAAACAGGAACAAATTTTTAACGATGAAGATGATGTTTATGATGAAGATAATAGAGGCAATGACGACGAATATTTTAATAAAAGCAATCAAAACTCTTTCGACGATGATGACGAATATGATGATAACGAAGATGACGATCAATTTCCATTTTAAAAATAATTAAAGTAAAAACTTTAGGAGGTGTAATCGAATGAGAGCAAAACCAGCTACTGAATTTAAAAGAAGAAAAAGAAGACCAAAAGTAAAATTTAAAGTAGAAGATATTAACTATAAAAATGTTGAGTTATTAAAAAACTTTATGAACGACAAAGGTAAAATTTCTCCTGCAAGAGTTACAGGATTAGAAGCTAAAGTTCAAAGAAAAATTGCAAAAGCAATTAAAAGAGCTAGACAAATCGCTTTAATGCCTTACACAAAAATTGAAAAATAATAAGACATTTAAAAACTACCTAATAATATAATTTATTTTTAGGTAGTTTTTTTATTTTTATTGACAAATATTATTAAAATGATACAATATATCAGTAAAATAAAAAAGGGAGAATTTAATATGAAAAAAGGCATTGTAATTGCAAGTTTTGGAACAACACACGAAGATGCACTAAAAAAAACAATTGATATTATTGAAAATAAAATTGGAGAAAAATACGGTTTTGAAAATTTCAGAAGAGCTTTTACTTCTAACAAAGTCCGACAAAAACTGAAAATAAAAAGAAATTTAATCATTTTTAATCAAAATGAGGCATTGCAAGATCTTAAAAATAATGGATTTGAAAAAATTTTCACAATGTCGCTACATATTTTAAACGGGATTGAATACAAAAAATTAAGCGATAAATTTGGAAAAATTTCAGAACCTTTGTTATTTAATGAATTTGATTTCAAAAAAATTGTTGAAAATAAAGAATTTAATGACACAAAAGGAAATGATGCTATCGTCTTTGTGGGACACGGCTCAGAAGACGCTTCTGATGAAAGTTATGAAAAGTTGCAAAATTATTATAAAACATTTGGGAAAGAAAATATTTTTATTGGAACTATTGAAGGAAAAATAACGATTGAGCATATTTTGAAAAAATTAAAAAATACAAATTTTAAAAAGATTTTGCTAAAACCTTTTTTGATTGTCGCTGGAGATCACGCTAAAAACGACATTATGTCAGATGAGGAAAATTCTTGGAAGACAATTTTAGAAAAAAACGGTTATGAAGTTGAAACAGAACTTATCGGAATGGGAGAATATCCGTTTATTCAAAAAATGTTTTTTGAAAAATTTGAAAAAATATACGAATAATAAATAATTGCTTTGATTTTTTTTCAAATATAAAAATTTAAGATTTTAAAATTTGAAATTACAATAAAATATTTAATAGACCTGTTCGATAACTATACAAACTTAGAATTTAATAAAATAAACATCTTGAAGCAAGGGGTCTTGACCCCTTGTATAGATAAAAAAACTTAGGTTATCGAACATATCTAATAAAAAATAGAATACTTAGTAAGTTAAATTGATAAAGTTAGTTAGTTAGTTAGTAAAGAGAGCAAAAAAATATAAGTAAAGAAGAGAAAGAAAAGAAAAAAGGAAAAAACTAGAAAAAAAAAGAAAGAAAGAAAGGAAAAAATTAAAAATTATGAAATTAGCTGAAGATTTTAGTAAATTTATACAGACTTCACTTTTGACGGCGCCACTTTTAAATAAAGCGCTGGGAGTCTTTTTCATCTCAATGCTGCCAATTATTGAACTTCGTGGAGCAATACCTGTGGGAGCGGCTTTAGGACTTCCATGGTATCTAAATATGGCTGTCAGTGTCATTGGAAACCTACTTCCAGTTCCATTCATTTTGTGGTTTTCAGTCAAAGTTTTTGACTTTTTGAAAAAACACAATATTTGCACTGGGGTTATAAAAAAAATAGAAGATAGAGCAATGAGAAGAAGTGAAAGTCTTGCAACAGGAGAATTTATTGGACTTATGCTATTTGTTGCGATTCCATTTCCTGGAACAGGAGCCTGGACAGGTGCATTAATTGCGGCACTTCTTCAATTTGATAGAAAAAAATCATTTTGGTACATAACTTTAGGTGTATTAATTGCGGCAATTATTATGATTTTAGTTTCATACGGAGCTTTGACGATTTTTAAACATTAAATTCTAAATTTAAAGTTTAATAAAAAAATAAATAAATAAAATAATAATAAAATAAAAACTCCAATTTAGGAGTTTTTTTGTTACAAAAATTTTATCTCAGAATTTTTTCCACCTTTTTTCCCGTGCAAAATTACCAAATCCCGATTTTTATATTTGTTAATTTCTATTTCCAAAATGTTCATTTTGTTTGCATAAACATATGAAAAAACTTCATTAAGCCTATCATTTGGAACTATGACAAAAAATTCGCCATAATTTTTCAGCAGCCTTTTTATTTCAAAAAAAAGTTCTTCCAAAGTCAAAAAAATTTCAAATTTACTGATTTTTTCTGATTCTTTTTTTGGAAGTTTTCCGCTATTAATTTTTTTATACGGCGGATTTGAAAAAATTACATCAAATTGTCCC
The DNA here is from genome assembly GCF_018128225.1 of Leptotrichia sp. oral taxon 218. Classification (NCBI taxonomy): domain Bacteria; kingdom Fusobacteriati; phylum Fusobacteriota; class Fusobacteriia; order Fusobacteriales; family Leptotrichiaceae; genus Leptotrichia; species Leptotrichia sp. oral taxon 218. The sequence goes on from NZ_CP072377.1 coordinate 2,028,035, forward strand.
GTTATCTCTTTTATATTTTTATTTATTGGAATTATTTTATTTTCTAAAAAATTATTTTTTATATTTTTTTCCAAAATTTCAAATATTTCTTTTTGAATTTCAACGGCAAAAATTTTTGAAACTTTTGAAATTTCTGAAATTAAAATTGAAATTATTCCTTGTCCTGCGCCAATTTCCAAAAAGTCACCAGATTTTTTGTTATATTTTTTTATAAATTTTGAAAGCAAAATTGCATCTTCTGTTATTTTTAAACCTTCGTCCAAAATCGTTATTTTTTTATTTACGCTCTCCAAATTTTCTACATATTTCACAACTTTTCTCCCCTTTTGACAACTTCCAAAAATTCTTTTTTCAAAACTTCAATTACAACAAAATTTTCTTCGTTTAGATTTTTTTTATTTTCCCCCAAAATCTGCAAACTTTCCACTTTTTTTATTTTTATTTTTTTAGATAAATTTTTTATTTCTTTTTCACAATTTTCCACAAAATATAATTTATAGCCATTTTTTATTTCAAAAATTCTCTTTATTTTATTTTTTTGAGCAAATAATTTAAATTTTATACTCAAAATAAATTTTTTTAGACTTTCTGGAATTTTTCCAAATCTATCTTTTATTTCGAAAACTAAATCTTTTAACTCTTCATTTGACGAAAGCGTGGCAAAACGACGATAAATATTCAATTTTTCTTCATTCTGAATATAATTTTCCGGAATAAATCCTTGGTCAAGCAAAATAATTTCCACATTTTCAATTTTTTCGCTAAATTCTCCTTTTTGACGCTGAATTTCTTCATTCAACATTTTTATATACAAATCATATCCAAAAGTTTCTATCGTCCCGTGCTGCTTATCTCCCAAAATTTCTCCAGCGCCACGAATTTTTAAATCTTCGACAGAAATTTGAAAACCGCCAGATTTTATTCCTTCCACTTTTAAAAGACTCTCTTCTTTCTGTTTTCCCAATTTTGTAGCATTTCTCGTCTTTAGTAAATAGCAATAGCCTTGTCTGTCACTTCGACCAACACGACCTTTTAACTGATAAATTTGAGCTAGACCAAGTCCAGTAAAATTTTCTATTAAAATTGTATTTGCGTTTGGAATATCAATTCCATTTTCAATAATTGTAGAAGCAACTAAAATATCAAAATCTCCATTTTCAAAGCGAATAAGTTTATCTTTAATTTCCTGTGGCGGCAGTTGTCCGTGAATAAATTCCATTTTCACAAAATCCGGAACAATTTCTTTTAATTCTTGCACTTTATTTTTCATATTTTTCACATCGTTATAGATATAAAAAACTTGACCATCTCGAGATAACTCTTTTAAAATTGCCATTTTTACCTCATTTTCATCCCAATCCAAAATTTCCGTTATTATTGGAAGTCTATTAACTGGCGGCGTGTCAATGATTGAAATATCCCGTATTCCCAGTAGAGATAAATTTAGTGTTCTTGGAATTGGAGTCGCAGTCAATGTCAAAACATCCAGTTTATCTTTTTTTCTTTCAATTTTTCTTTTGCCTTAACTCCAAACTTCTGCTCTTCATCAATAATTAAAAGACCCAAATTATTAAAAACTACATCATCACTTAAAAGCCTGTGAGTTCCAATGACCAAATCCACGGCTCCATTTTTCAAATTTTTTAAAATTTCTCCTGATTTACTTTTTGTAAGTCTTGATAAATTTTCTACGACAATCGGATAATTTTCAAATCGCTTTTTAAATCTTTCAAAGTGCTGCTGAGCCAAAATTGTAGTAGGAGCTACCAAAATTACTTGCTTTCCATTGTCAATTGCTTTAAATGCCGAACGCATCGCAACTTCAGTTTTTCCATAACCGACATCGCCACAGACAAGTCTATCCATAATTTTTGGACTTTCCATATCGCTTTTAACATCGTCAATCGCCTTTTTTTGGTCAGGTGTCACTTCGAATGGAAAACTTTCTTCAAATTCCTCTTGCCAAACCGTATCTTTTTGATAAATAAATCCAGTTTGCCTTTTTCTTCTAGCTTGAATTTTTATAAGTTCAGCTGCAAATTTTTGAATATCCTCTTCCAATTTTTTTCGTTTTCTTTTAAATCCAGAAGTTCCCAGACGAAATAATTTTGGCTCTAAATCGCTAGAAATATATTTTTCAAGCCTGTCCAATTTTTCAACTGGAATGTATAAAATATCTTCATCAGCATATTTTACTTTTAAATAATCTTTCTCGTCTATGGTCTGAATTCCTTTATAAATTCCAACTCCATACTGAATGTGAATTACATAGTCGTCTACTAGAATTTGATTCAACTTTTTATATTTTATAGATTTTTTTACTTTTTTAGAATTTTCATAAATATAGCCATCAAGTTCTCTATCCGTCAAAACAAAAATTTTATTTTTTTCACTCAAAAATCCTTCAAATAATTCAAAATTTGAAACAAAGAAATTATTTTGATTTTTTTTCAAAATTTGATTATAATCAGAAAGTTTTTTTTCATAATTTTTTGTTTGAATAAAAATTTTATTTTTATTTGCCAATTTTTCCAGCTTCTCTTTATTTTTAAAAGTTTCTAATTGTTCTTTGCTAAAATTTTTAGCTAAAACAAAAAAACTTTTTTTCTTCAAATTTTCGTATCTTTTTCGGTATAAATTTTCTTTATCGCGATTCAACAAAATATATTCTTCCAATTTGTAGTCAACCAATTCTTCATTTTCAGTAACAATCAAAACATCGTCATTATTTATTTCCGAAATCATTTCGACTAGCTCAAATTTATTTCCACTCAAAATATTTCCAAAAATTTTAATTTCTTCAATTTTTTCAATCGAAATCTGGCTGTCAACTTCAAAAAATCTAATACTTTCAAGTTCATCACCAAAAAATTCAAATCTCACTGGATTTTCCAAATCTGGCGGAAAAATATCGACAATGTCCCCTCTTTGACTAAACTGTCCCTTTTTTTCAACTAAATAAGAACTTTCATATCCATTTTTTAAAAAAAGTTTTTTATTTCCGAAAATTTATATTCACTTCCAATTTTAAATTTAAAAAAATTTACTTTTTCAAAAAAAATATCAAGCGCAATTTGTAAATTCATAAATAAAATAAATTTATTTTGATTTTTCAAAATATCAAGCATTTTTACATTAATTCCAACAATGTCTTCTTTAGTTTGTGAAATATTTTCAAAAATGTCGATATATTTTTTATTTTTCTCAAAATTTTTAGAAAAAATATTTTTATTAAAAAAATAATTATCTAGCATCGAATAATAATTTTCTAAATTTTTATTGGACGCCGAAATATAAATTATTTTTTTGAAATCCGAACGCTCCAAAATCCATGGAATTTCTCCTCGATAAACTTCCTTTTTTTTGTTTATTTTATTAAAAAAATTTTTATCTATTTGTGCAAGAAAATTTAATTTTTCCATTTTTCACCTTCTCTTCTAAAAAATAAAAAAAACACTTCGACTTTTCAGCCAAAGTGAATAGGATTTTTTCTTCCTATTTTTAATCTTCGTTATTTTGATTATAAAGTTTCCAAACTCCAAATACTAAATAAATGTAAACTAAATACGAAATAAGTCCATTGTTATGCAAATATGCAAATACAAAGACCAAAACTATAATAATTATCGCAAATCCAAGTCCTTGAATAATTTCTGCAAACGAAACAGTTTCATTTCCAAAGACATTTGGTTTATAAATTAAATTTATTCCTCTTGTGAAAATATTTAAAATTAAAATTGAATAAATAATTGCTTCTGACTGAACTCCCAAAAACCAAAATACAACTGTCGAAATTCCAACCATAACTCCAAAAAATATTTTTCCAAAAGAATGCTCTGGACTTGTAAATTTATCCGTCATTACAAAAATTCCAAAAAATAAAAATTCTCCTAGCGAAGTTGCAACCAAAATTCCATTATTTGCCGCCACATTTAATCCAATAAAAAGTGTTAGAAAAAATGCCACTGGAATATGCCAAGTTATTCTTTGACGCAAAATCAAATAAATTGCACCAATAACAATTGCCAAAACAGAAAACGAGCCAATCATTCCTCTGCTTGTTATAAGTAACGACATTAATTTGGAAGAACTGTCAATTGGTATCGTAAGCGCACTGTCAAATCCCCAAACTGGCGATTCTGGAATTAAAAATTTTGAAAAAAATGTCACAACAAATAATTTTCCTAATACAACTGGATTAAATATTTTTTTGTCAATATCTCCAAAAACATTTTTTCCAAAAACAACAGCCATCGCTCCCGCAAAAAGCGCCACATAAAATGGCACAAACGGCGGCAAAACCAATCCAGTCAAAACTCCTATAGCCGTAGAAGCAAATGTATCCTTTCTATCTGAAATATTCTGTTTTCTATATAATTTTAAATAAATCAATTCCACAACTTCCGCTCCAATAGTAGAAGTTATTATAGTTATCAGCGGTTGCAAAGTATAAATAAAAGATGCTATAAATATTGGAACTAGCGCAATAAAAATGTCTATATTTGTCTTAAAAACATTTTCATTAATTTCTCTTTTCTTTCTTTTAAACATAATAAATTTTTTCACTACCTTTCTAGTAATTTTTTAACTATTTTTTTAATTATTCTTGTGATGATGAACTTTGACTGCTTCCGCCACTTTCACTCCCACCGGCAGAAGAACCTGACCCAGATGAATTTTTTCCACTTCCTTCACCACTGCCAGAACCAGATGTTTTTTTACTACTGGAACCATTTGATGAATGTTTTTTCGATTTTTTAGTTGTGTAACTTTCTTCTTCAGAAAAAGAGTTCTTTTTACCTTTTTTGTGATGTTTTTTATCTTTTCCATCAAGTGCAAATTTTTCATTGGCATTGACTGCTGACTGACCTTGAAGATTTTTCTCTTGTTCTGATTTTTGTTGTTGCTGTTGCTGTAACTGCTGTTGTTTAAGTTGTTCCTGCTGCTGTTGTTGCTGTTTAAGTTTTTCAGCAGCCTGTTTTGCAGCTATTTCTTGTGGAGTAGCAGGTTTTGGCGCAGTTTGCTGTACTTTTTCAGGTTTTGGCTGAACTGCTTTTACCACTTTCTTTGTTTCTTTTTTCTTGCTCATAATTCCGGCAAATGGATTAACATTTATCTTTTGAGTCAAGTTTTTTGGCTTTTTTGCAGTTAAACTTCCGAATGCAAGTAATCCGACAGAAATTAAAAATACAAAAATTTCTTTTATTTGTTTCATCTTTCTCTCTCCTAAATTTTTATTATATTTTAATCACTTGTAAAAACTCAAATTTCTTTTGCTTTTACAATTATTTACTCAAATTATATTTATTTTTTTTTATTTTTTTTATTATAGCACATTTTTCCTAATAATTCCTTATTTTTTTCTGGAAAAATCAAAGTTTTTGTTATAAAGTGATTTGTAAAGTCCATTTTTTTCTAAAAGTTCGGCATGAGTTCCCGTTTCTTTTATTTCCCCTTGTTGTAATACCACTATTTTATCACTATTTTCAATAGTTGTAAGTCTGTGAGCGATGACAAATGTAGTTTTATTTTCCATTAATTTTTCCAGCGCATCTTGAACCAATTTTTCCGATTCGTTATCCAAAGCTGAAGTTGCTTCATCTAAAATAAGAATTTGTGGATTTTCAAGAATTGCACGAGCAATTGCTATTCTTTGCTTTTGTCCGCCTGACAGTTTTACTCCACGCTCACCAATTTCAGTATTATAACCATCTTCCAATTTTTTAATAAATTCATGTGCGTTAGCTTTTTTTGCCGCTTCTTTTATTTCTTCAAAAGTGGCATCTCTTTTTCCGTATTTTATATTTTGCAAAATTGTTCCAGAAAATAAAAATGTCTCCTGTGGAACTATTCCGATATTTTTTCTCAAAGACTTCACATCATAATCTTTTATATTTACTCCATCAATTTTTATCGCTCCATTTGACACATCAAAAAATCTTGGAATTAAATTCACAAGAGTTGATTTTCCACCTCCAGAATTTCCTACAAAAGCCATCGTTTCGCCTTTTTTCACAGTAAAATTTATATTTTTTAAAATCTTTTCATCACTATCTTTATATTTAAAATCAACATTTTCAAAAGTTATATTATCTGAAAAATATTGAAATAAAATTTTATTTTCATTGTCAATAATCTTAGGTTCTTCCTCCAAAATTTCAAAAACTCTCCCAACTGATGGAATATCCACGCTAATTTCGTTAAATCTAGTAATTGAACGACGAATTGGAGTATACATCGAACTTATAGCTCCCATTATAGTGATAAAGGCTCCTGGCGTAAAATCATGTCCTCGTAAAACACGATAACCTCCTGCAAGTAACAGTCCCGCTATCATAATATAATTTAATGCTTCTGAAACGGCACTTGAACGAGCGTTATATTTCGCAGTCTGAATGGCAATTCTTTTTAATTTCGTATTTTTTATTCTAAAATCTCTAATTTCTTCCTTTTCCATTGCAAATGCTTTTATAACACGAATTCCAGAAAGTGATTCCTGTAATTTTGAATTTATCAGTCCCATCGCTTCCTGCCTTTTTTTCCCAGAACGCTTCAATTTTTTTGAATATTTTTTTACAATTGTAATCAAAACTGGTGCAACAATCAAAATTCCCAAAGTCAATTTCCAGTCAATACTAAGTGCAAGTCCAAAACAAATGACAACTTTAAAAACTTCAGGAACCATGTTAAAAGTCTCTTTTATTACACTATTTATATTATTCGGATCCGTTATGACCTTTGTCATAAGTTCCCCAATTTTAGCGCTAGAAAAATATTCCATATCGAGCGTCTGTATTTTTATGTAAATATCATCAACGATATTTTTGTATATCGAAGCGGAAATTAATGCTGAAAACACAGTATTCCAATAGACTAATACAGCTCCAACTACAGCAAGTAAAATCATAGAACCTGCCGCATAAAGAATATCTTTTTCGTTGCTCTCTATAATTCCTTTATCAAAAAGTCTTTTTATAAGAGCAAGTGGCGCTGAAGACACTGCTGATGAAATCATTGCCAGCAAAATATTTAAAAATATAGGAATTGAATAACGCTTCATATATTTCCTTAACTTTTTTATTGAATTATAATTTTCTGATTCAATAACTTTCATTTTTATTTTCCTTTCTTTTAAATCTAAAAATTTAAAATTTTAAAATTTAAATAATTTTTTTATTTTTTTATATAATGGAGTTTCTCCATTATTTATCTCTTTTTTAAATTCAGACAAATTTTCAAAATCATCTCCACTTGTTCGATAAATCCAATCTTTGTTCAAATTCAACGAATTTGCTCCTTTTCTGGTCGTAACAAACACTTCCACGCCAAGTTTTTTCAAGTCTTCTCTTTTTCCTTTATAACGATGTCCCCAAGGATACGCCAAAACAAAAGGAGTTTTGTGAAGATTTTTTTCAATAATTTTTTTATTTTCCAAAATTTCAAAATTTATTATTTCTAAAAATTTTTTTTCGTCAATTTTATAAAAAAATTCATTCTGTTTTTCAACAAACAATTTATTTAAAAATTCTATTTTTTCTTTGTGAGATTTTTTTCGAAATTCATCAGAATTTTCAATTTTTCTATATTTTGCAACAAAATCACTTTTTGGACGAAACCCTGCAACCGACACTTGACTAACTAACTTAAAAACAGGAAGTCCATCCAATTTACCACTGTCATTTTTCACATTAAAATGTCCGTCTTTTCCGTCATAAAATAAATTGTAGCTCTCTCTTTTAAAATACGGCGAAGTATCTTTTTCATAAAAATCCACAACTTTAATTCGCTTTATCGTCAAGTCATGTGAATGTGTGTGCATTTGAAAATCAACTAAACCACTTTCATACATTTCCTTTATATTTTCCCAGCTCAAATAATCCGCATTATTTCCAACATATCTAGTATTCAAAAAAATAGTCGCCTTTATATTATATTTTTTCAAAATTGGATAAGCTAGTGTATAATTATTTTTGTATCCGTCGTCAAATGTGACAAGTATTGAATTTTCAGGTAATTTGTAATTCACCTTTTTTAACTCTTCCATTTTAAAAGAAGTCTTATCTTTAATAAGTTTCATCTGCTCTTCAAACTCATCTACAAATATCCCTTCTTTTCCAGGTTTATCATCAATGCCATGATACATAAGGCAAATTGCAAATTTTTTTCTAGTTTTGTTGTAAATAATAAATATTAGAAACAGTAAAATAACTATTGCTACTAAAATTACAGCCATTACTTTTTTCACCTCACTTTATTTTCCCAGTCATTTTTAAAAATTTAGCTCTCACTTTTTTTATAAATCTATCAATTTTAAAACTTAAAACTGTGTTTTTTTTATTTTTGCTAAAATGTACATGTCTTTTATCTCCAATATGTTTCACGCAAGGTTCTTTAAAAAATACAGTACAAAAACCTTTTTCTTTATAAAAATCCGATAAAACTTCTTCATACCGCTGATTTTCGAGTTTTTCATGAAGTCCAAACAAATCCATGTCTTTTTTTCGCCGAAGTCCAGGATTATAAGTAAAAATTTCTCCTTTTACCTTGTAAAATCTCTCGCCCGACTTTGATACATAATCATCTTTCTCGCTAAAAAAATAATCGTTGTTGTAATCTTCCTTCGCTCTCATTCCGACAATCAAAATTGAACTGTCTTCTTCAAGAAGAGCCATCGACTTTTCAATAAATCCTTTTTTAAAAAATTTCCAGTCATCTTCACAGTGAAAGATATATTCCGTGTCAACTTCCTTATAAGCCTTGTCAATCGATTTTAACTGCCCAAGCCTTGTAGAGTTTATAATAAGTTTAAAATCTTGATTTTTATAATTTGAAATCAATTTTTCCAATTTTTTCCCTTCAGTACTGTCTTCCGTAATTATTATTTTTTTTATCGGATAAGTATTGTTCTCAAAAAAACTGTCCAATGTCTCTTTTAACAAATCAAATCTTCCAGCACTTGTAATCACAAGTGTAACTTCTTTTTTCATCGCCTTTTCTCTTTTCTATAATAATTTAATCATATTGATTCAGCCCTTTTTCGGCTACCATCTTTTTATTTTTTATCGCATCACTTAACAATTTGTCATTTTCTTTTAAGTGACTTCTATCATTTTCCTTATGAAAAATGTGATAAGTCAGCGCACTAAACTTTAATTTCTTTTTTTTAATTCCATTATTAAAAAGTCTTAGCGCAAGTTCGCTATCTTCTCTACCCCAACCCTCAATTTTTTCCTCAAATCCATTTACAAGCTCTAAATCCTTTTTAAAAAAAGACATGTTGCAACTTCTAATTCCCTTTAAATTTTTATCTTTTTTTGTCAAAATTTTAGATAAAATCGAATTTCTTATCATATTAAGTTTATTTTTAAAATTTTTGTCAAAAAAATTTTTTTGTAAATTTAATTTTTCACCATTTATAATTTTTTGCGATTTATCTTTTGATATTATAACACGAGAACCTTGAATAAAAAAGCCATTTTCTTTTTTTTCAATATGATCTTGTACAAAATGTCTCTCCAATATCAAATCTCCGTCAATTATTATGACATAATTTCCAGTTGCCTTAGCAATCGCCTTATTTCTCGACATTCCCGCTCTAAATCCCTTATCTTCCTGCCAAGAATGAATAATTTTCACAAAAGGATTACTAATTTGAAAATCTCGCACTAAATTAGCCGTTTCCTCTCTTGAACCATCATCTGCCACAATAATTTCATGTGGTAAGACAGTTTGAGCCAAAACGCTTTCTAAACATAATCTCAATGCATCTGGCCAATTATAAGTTGTAATCACAAGAGAAGTGTCTTTTCCCAAAGTGTTATAATAAGCTTCCCGCAATTTAGTATATTTCGTCATCGTATAAATCGAACTATATTTTGCCAGTAAATACCCTTCATATCCATCCAAAAATCCCAGCTGCAAAATGTACATTTTCACAAATCTAAACAACATTTTTGAATAAATTTTTATAAAACTTGGATTTTTTTTATTTTTTATGTATTCCTTCGCACTTTGTGAAGTGTACCGATTCAACTTTTCCAAAAATTCTTCAATGCTGTCGTAAGTGTAATGAATTATAAGTTCTTTAATTTTTTCAATTTTTTCTTGCGTTTGATATTTCTCATGAACTTCTCTATTACTAATTTTAACTTTTCCATTTTTCCAAAGTCTAATTACATAGTCATCCCAGCCACCAAACTTAATTTCACGCCCAAAAGCGATATTTCTAAGTTTTATTTTATAAACTTCGCTTGAAGGATTACTACTATTTATAATTTTTTTTATTTTTTCTCTCAATTCAGCCGACACAACCTCATCCGCATCAAGAAGTAAAATCCATTCTCCACGACATTTTTCTAAAACAGAATTTTTTTGAGGCCCATATCCTTTCCACTTTTCCACAAAAACTTTTGCACCTTTAAATTTGGCAATTTCTACAGTTCTATCTCTACTCTCGCTATCGACAACAATTATTTCATCCGCAATCTCTTTAATCGCATCAATCGTCTTTCCAATTCTATTTTCTTCATTAAAAGTTATTATCCCAACTGATAATTTCATTTAGCTTTCTCCCATTTTTTAAAATTATTTTTCTTTCAAAAATTATACAAAAGTTTTTCAAAATCAATATCATTAATGTTTTTTTCAGGAAAATCAATCAAAATATTCCCTTCTTCTTTTATCCGCCATTTATTTTTATTAAGTTTTGGTCCATAAAAAGCCATTACTTTTCGATTTAGCCCTTCTCCCAAGTGAAGTATCGAAGTATCCAGAGAAACAACCAAATCACTTCGATTAATTAAAGAAATACTGTCTAAAATTGTCCGTGAATCTTCAAAAAATAAAACATTTTTATCATTTATTTCTCTTATAGTTTCATAAATTTGTTCTCTGTCTGATGGCGAATCAAGTATCACTATTTTATCATCTGGATATTTTTTTCTCAACTTTTTCAGTATCACAAGTGAATTTTCCAAATTTGTCTTTCTCCCGCTCGAAGCCCCAAAAAAGTTTACTGAAATCACTCTTTCATTTTTATCACTTTGGCGAATATTTTTTTCTCTAAAAAATTTATCAACTTTTTTTTCAGATTCACTTGAAATTGGCACATCGTAAGTCGTATCTGTAACTTCAATATTCACACATTTCAACATTTCACAATAAATTTCTTTCATTCTCAAGGTTGTACTCTGCTTAACATTTTCATTATAAACAAAAAAATCATCTTTGTTGTACCCAATATTCACTTTGGCATTCATCTTATTCAAAAAATAAACTTGCTTATATTTTAGCCCTTCTGTAGAATCAATTATCACATCATAATTATTTGGCTTTAACTTTTTTATCATCTCTTTCCACTCTTTAATCTTTTTTCTATTAAAAGTATAATAATTGTCAATATTTTTATTATATTTCAACAAATTTTCCAAAGAATTATCAGAAATCACATCCAGCTGTATATGCGGATATTTTTTCTTAATTTCTCTAAATATAAAAGAACTTATGATATAATCTCCTATTTTCCCGTCAATTCTCATAAAAAGCATTTTTTTTATTTTATCAGGAAAAAGATTCACTTTTTCTTTTTTTCTGTCAAACATTTTACTCAAAAAATCATTTTTTTTATCAACTAACACATCTCTATAGGGTTTGTAAAACTTCCAATTTATCTTTTTTATTTTTTTTAATTTTTTTGCTTGTTTTATTTCTTTCATTTTCTTTTTTATTTTTTACCTTTCACTTTGACTTTGTCCATAAATTTTACTTATTTCAAAATTTAGCCATTTTATCGCATCTTCCATCGGAAAATCATAAAGATCATTTTGAGTTCCAGAAATATTTGAAATTACTTGCAGATTATCAACATTTTTATCAGGAACAGGCGACCATCTATAAAGATTAACTTCATTGTTTGCATAAAAACTAAGCACAGGCTTTTTAAGTGCACAGGCGATATGAACACTTGCACTATCAACTCCTACAACTATATCCGATGATGCCAAAAAATTTATATATTCTTCAATTGAAAAAGACTTTGACAACGAAATATCAATATCGTTTTTTAAAAGCGAAGTCAATTTTTCAAAATACTTTTCACTTCCAGCAGTTTTAGACATAATAATTTTTATATTTTCAAAATTTATTTCATTAAAAAGTTTTGCCATTTCTTCAACTTCTATACATCTGTCATTTCCTTGTGGTGCAAGTAAAATTTTCACTTTTTTTTCTGCAAGGTTCCAATTTTTTTCCATTTTCAAAATTTCTTGTTGACTCAATTCCAATTTTGGAATTTCTTTTTCAATTTTAAAATATTTTGCTAACTCAGAATACATTAAATAATCAACAATATGAGAATTTATCGGCATTACAGTTACAAAATCATAAATTTTTATATTTTTTCTGTTAAAATAATGTCCTTCTTTATCTTTTCCAAAACTTATTATTATTTTAGGAGCGAGTAACTTCGTCCAAATAAGTCTTTTTGTATTAATCTGATCTTTAAAATCCAAAAGCAAGTCCCATTTTTTCCGCTGCTTAATTATTTTTTTTCTATCGACAATTTCATCAACTACTTTTTCTTTTCGATTAACAAGTTCTATAAAATTTTTATTTCTCTCAGTCGAAACAATCCCAATTTTTGCACTCGGATACATTTTTTTCAGCTGCCTTGCGTGACTAAAAGAAATAAGCGTATCTCCCAGCGCATCTTTTGGACTTAAAAGCACTGTTTTTACATCTTTTAAACTTATATTTTTATGCTTTTTTTTATTTCCAAGCAGCAAAATTGTCAATTTTATTTTAATTTTTTTTATTACATTCATTATTTTACTCCCGTTATTTTTTATCCAAAGTAACTTATTTTAAATTCAATAATTTTACTCAAAAACTAAATTTTCCAACAGTTCTTTTAATTTATTTCTGTTACTCTCAATAGAAAAATCTTTTGCACGATTTAGCGCTTTTTCACAATAATATCTATATTTTTCTTCATTTTCAAGTTCTAAAACATCCAAAACAAATTTATCTTTGTCATTTAACGGAACAAGTTTTCCATATTCACTATTTTCTCCCAAAATGTCTTTCGGTCCAGTAGGACAGTCATAGGCGACAACTGGAGTCCCAAATGTCATACTTTCAATTAAAACCGTAGGAAGACCTTCATATTTCGCCGTATGCACAAATAATTTTGCATTTTTAAAGAATGGATATGGATTTTCCATCTGCCCCAGCAAAAAAATATCATTTTCCAATTTATATTCCTGTATTTTTTGACGAAGCAATTCATTTTTTATCCCGCTTCCAATAAAATAAAGTTTTTCTTTTATCCCTTTTTTCTTCAACTTATAATAAATATCAATTAAATGCTCAGGCTGCTTTTGCTCCGAAAGTCGTGAAACTTGCAAAAAATAATCTTCCTTCAAATATTTTTCATATTTTTTGTCTACATCTTCCGCTCTTTTTTTTATAAATTCCAAGTCAATAGGATTGTAAATCATCGCAACTTTTTCACTATTTATTTCAAGTTTTTCCAAAAACTCTTTTTGCATAACTTTTGTAATCGCTATAATTTTTGAATACTTTTTATATTGCCTTTTATATTTTTCAATTTTTTCACTCGTCAATTTTTCCCCAAAAGTAAGCGAAAAATGAACCCACGAAATCAAAGGTACATTTACAGAAAAATTTTCATATTTCAATAAATTTGAAGAATAATCTATTACAACATCATATTTTTCTTTTTTTATTTTTTCTTTTATCAATTTTGGATATTTATTTTTCGCCAAAAATCTATAAAGTTCTTTTAAAAGTTTATTTTTTCCACTATAAAAATCAAACAAAAATTCATAATTTACACCTTTAGGAATTTCATTTTCAAACAAATTATTTTCTTTATGATTCCAAGTTATAATTAAATCTATATTGTGTCCCAATTCTTTTAAATTTTTTAATACGCTAATTAAAACCCGTTCTTCCCCCCCCATACTCAAATGACCATGTAAAACCAATATTTTCATAATTTCCCTCTCGCTTTTTAAATTTCATATAAATTTTTAAAATATTCAAAAAAAGTATTTTCAACTTTCTTTTTACTGCTCTCAATTTTAAATGAGAGTTTGTGAATTCCCACAGAATCAGTTATTTTTTTTAATTTTTCTTCAGAATAATTGTCAAACCACACTTTAAAAAGTTCGTGCGGCAATGTATCCGAAACAATTTTACATCTATCTTTTGCATAATATTTTTCAATTAATTCCGTATATAAAATCTGCATAAAAAAATAATTTGGAATCCTGTCATTATCTCGCCAAAAAACTAAAAGTAAATCGAGCATCGCCGTCATTATTTTGTTATCTTTATGAGAAAATATTATACTGCTTAACATTTTTATTTTTGATTTTTTATTCCAAGAAAAATAAATTGAATCATAAAGTTCAAATTCTTTTTTATTTTCAAAATTATCATCTCTTTGAAAAAGAAAATAATCCATTTCAAAATATTCTCTCGGTAAATAATCTGTCAGTAAAATTGTCGCATCAATCCAAACTCCGCCATAATATTTTAAGAGAGCAAATCTCAAAATATCCGTAAAATGAGCGTATCCCATTTTGTTTTCAGCCAGTTTTTTCATCACATAATCAGGAAATTCCAAATATTCACCAATATTTTTCATATCTAGCCTAATTAAAGTGTAATTTTCTTTATATTTATCCATCGCTTTATAACAAATTTTCACCACATTTGGCAATTTCTCATAATCCCATCCTTGTCCCCAAAACTGCCAAATTATTTTTTCATCATTCAAAAACTTTTTTTTAGGAATAACTTTAGCTATCTCAATTTTATTTTCAAAATAATCAGTTAAAACTTTGTTCCAGTCATTAATAATCGCCTTTTGATTGGAAAAATAAACTTCTCTTTGTATTTTATCAAACAAAAAATTTGGTAAAAGCTCCTTGTAAATATATTTAAATGGCTTTTTTTTAAGTTTTTCATTCAGTTTATAAATTTTAGAATCTGTGAATTTATATTCTTTCATAATCTGTCCTTTCATTTTTTTGTCATTTTTCATTATTTTTCAAAATTTCACATTTTTGATAAAGATAGCACATAAATACAATTAAAATAGTCAATGTTAAAATCATATGCTTATCATTTAAGTTATCATCTGTCATTCCTTGAATAAGCCAAGCAACAAGTGAAACTTTCGTAGCCATTTCAAATGCCAAAAATTTTGAGTTAAAATTTTTCTTACTTTTAAAAAATTTTGTTTTAAAAAATATTATCATAATTTCAATAAATAAAAACGCAAAAAACACAAATCCTAAAATTCCAAAATCAAGTAAATATTGTAAATATGAATTGTGTGATGCCACATAATGCTGTGGTCTAATATTTGGTCCACTCAAAAAGTATTGATTAACATAGTCCATAGTTCCTGTTTTTTTATAATAATCCAAATTAAACTGTTTTCGCTCCAGCGACTTCCACCCATAAATTGGCTTTTTACTAAATGCAGCAACTCCTGTTTTCCAAAAAATCATTCTCAAATTGCTTGACGGATCTTTTCTATATTGCACAATATACTCAAGTCTGCTTGAAATAGAAGTTGGAAGCAGAAAAAAGCCACACACACAAATAGCTGCAAGTGCAGCAACATATTTTTTGTTTTTTTTGAAAACAAGATAAAAAATAGTTGGAAGTAACGAAATATAGACCATTTTCGAGCGATTGACAACCACGATAAAAGCAAATAGCACCGCTAAAATAATCAAAATTACTTTTATAATTTTATTTTTTTTCCCATCTTTATTTTTATAAAAAAGTATAAAAGAAAATAAAAACAACAAAATTATGCACATCATATTAGCAAAGTCCTGAACTGTCAAAATAGCTGTCACTCTCGGATAATAAAATCCTACAGGATGTGCCCAAGCATCAAAATCTTTCACAAAATTAAATATAGCAATGATTAAAGTTATCGTTCCGCCAACTAACAAGGCTTTTATAAAATTAAACATTTTTTTATCTTCGTCCAAAAAGTAAATAAGCGGAAAAAAAGATAAATATTTAAAATTATAATTATCCCATCTTGAATGTAGCCCTCCATCTAAAAAAGCTATTATAAATGGCGAAAATGCTAATAAAAAAACTGCCACAGAAATTTTTTTCTCTCTAAAAACAAAACTATTTTCTCTATTTTTACTAAAAATTATCGAAATTAAAAATAACACCAAAAGTAGTGGAATAAGTACATTATTTTCAAATTTTTCAGACAAAAATAGTGAGAGTGCAAATAATAAACAAATCCCATATCCTACATTTTTTATTTTTTCCATATTTTCTCCTTATTAATTATTATTATATATTATACAACTTTTTTAAATATCTAAAATAAGTATTTTCATATTCTTCCTCTGCCGTTCCCCATTTGAATGACAATTTGTGAATACTTGTTTTTTCTTTAATCTTTTCAAATTCTTTTTCTTCATATTTTTCATACCAAACTTTCATAAGTTCATGCGAATATGTATCCGAAACAATTTCACACTGATACTTTTTGTAGTAATTTTCCATCAATTCGTAATACAATATTTGAAAAAAGAAATATTTTGGAGCTTTTTCATTATCTTTCCAAAAAATCAATAATAAATCAAGCAATGTTTTTATAACTTTATTATTTTTTTTCGCAAATATTACACTATTCATAACTCTAACTCTCATGTCTTTATCCCACGAAAAATAGACACTGTCAAAATCTTCCCATTTTTTCTTGTCTTTTAAATTATCATCCCTCTGAAACATAAAATATTCCATCTCAAAATATTTCTGCGGTATATTATCCGTCAAAAGTACAGTCGCATCAAGCCAAACACCGCCATAATAATAAAGAAGCGCAAGTCTTATTATATCCGTAAAATATGCATAGCTCATTTTTTTATAAGGTTTTTTTCTAAATTTTTTATTAAGTTTATCCAATTTTGAAGTTCTAAATTTATATTCCATTCAAATCAAAGCTATCCCTTCTCAATTTTTTTATATAAGACTATCTATTTTATCTAAATTCTAACTTTCTTCCAATCTTTTCACAATTTCCCCATAAACCCTATCTATACTAATCAAAGGAATCCCTTTATAATAATCCTTTTTATATTCATGCTGATGTTCAGGAATTTTCACAATATTATTTTCATAAAACTCATTATCCTCAATAACATTACTTTTTTCTTTCCAAGGAAAAAATCCAAGTGACCTTTTTCCTGGTCCAAAAATCCCAATTACAAAAGGTTTAGAAAATCCACTTGCAATGTGAATTGGAGAACTATCGTTTCCAACAACGACATCCGCAAACGACAATAGTGCCGAAAATTCCAATAAATTTATTTCTCCCCTCAAATCTATTACATTTTTTTTATTAAAGTTCAATGGCAATTTTTTTTCCGCTTCACTTCCAGTTATCACAATAAAATTTTTCTCATTTTCCGACAACTTTTCTATAATTTTCCCATATTTTTCAATCGCCCACATTTTCTCTGGTCTTTGACTTCCAGGTGCAACAACAATCATTTTCATAAATTTTTCGTCAAAACCTCTTCCTTTCAAAATCCCTTTAATTTTTAATTTATTTTCTTCACTCGGATAAATTCTAATCGGAATCCTTTTTCCGCTATATTCAACTAAATCCAAAAGTCTTTCAACTTCATGCTTTTTCATATCATAATGAACTTTTTTATCCAAAAGAAAAGAACCTGTTGCCACATCAAATCCAACTATTTTGGGAATTTTAGCCATTTTTGCAAGTGCAATCGAACGGATAAATCTATGCGGAATAACAGCATAATCATATTTTCTTGCCTTTAAAATTTTTAAAATTCTAAAAAATCCTTTTGTTCCTTTATCTTTTCCCTTCTTGTCATAAAGAAGAATTTCATTTAAATTTGGGTTATTACTTATCACACTTTTATTTGTCGGCAAAGTCAAATAATCAATTTCTGAATCTGGATACATTTCTTTCAATCTCTGTATCAAGGGTGTCGACAGCACAATATCCCCAATAAATGCCGTGTGTATAATTAATATCTTCATATTATTTCCTTTTTTAAAAATTTTTCTTTCTTAAGATTATATCACAAAATTATACTTTTTTCTTATTTTTTTCAAGTTTTTGAGAAAATAAATTTTATAAAAAAATAAAAACAAAAGAAGGAATTATTTTAAAGATAATCCCTTCTTCCCACTATTTCTTATATTTTTCAACAAACTTCTGAAGTTCTGATATTTCTTTTTTCGCCCTATCTGATAAAACTTTTACATCGTTAATCATTTGTTTAGAACGAGCTGTAATGAAGTCCAAATATTCAGTATTTTTAGTTTTCAAATACATATCTTTAGCATAATACATATCACGAAAATCATTCTTAGCCTGTTTTATAAGCAACTTTTGCCCAACCATAACAATTAGAGCCGCTGCTAAAGCTATTATTGTTCCATAACCTTTTGTAAATGGATATAAGATCATTCCAATAATCATAAGTCCTGTAACTAAAATAGAACTATTTTTAATATATCCTTCCTTTGGCGGAACCTTCACAAATTTTTCCACTTTTGAAATCATTTTCTTAAACATATTATGCCAAAATTCCTAACCAGAATCCGATTATTCCTATTGCAAAGAATCCAAAGATAATCCAAATAGCATTCACTTTTTTCTTCAATAAGTGCATACATCCAAATGTTAATAATAACGCTAATAATCCAGGTAATAATGAATCTAAAATACTTTGAACAGTAGTTACAACTTCTTTTCCTGTTGAATCAGTATATTTAGACAATACCAATGGAACATTTATTGAAGTCCATTTAGAAACCAAGGCTCCCATTACGAAAAGCCCTAATATAGAAGCACCTTGAGTTAATTTTTGGATAACTCCACCTTCCATATCCCCAACGATTTCAGTACCTTTTTCATAACCATATTTTAATCCATACCATCTAGTCAAAACTCTTGCAATATTTATTCCAATGAAGAAAATCAATGGACCTAGTAAATTTCCTCCAGCAATAGCTAATGAAGCTCCAAGCGCCGCTAAAACTGGTCTTAATGTTCCCCAGAAAATTGGATCTCCAACTCCAGCAAGTGGTCCCATAAGCCCTACTTTAATACCACTTATAGTTGCGTCATCAATGTCTACTCCATTTGCTTTTTCCTGTTCCATCGCAGCCGTAACACCCATTATAGTTGAACCAATCCAAGGTTGAGTATTAAAGAATTCCAAATGTCTTTTTAATGCAGCTGCTTGATCTTCTTTTTTAGAATAAAGTCTTTTTATTGCAGGAATCATTGTTACGCAAAATCCCATTGACTGCATTCTTTCAAAGTTGAAAGAACCTAATAAAGTAGTAGATCTCCAATACATGCTTTTCAAATCTTTATCAGTTAATTTTTTTTCTACATTATTTTCTGCCATTTTTTTTACCTCCTATAGTCCTTCCAATTCATCGTCAGCTTCTTCTGTAATCCCAGCTCCACCGCCATCATTTCCACCACTTGGCAAAGCAATAGAAGCGTGATATTTAGGATTTAATTGAATGTACAAGATTGCAAGACATAATCCCAAAATACCTAAACCAACTAAGTTAAATTCTGTAAATGCTGCTATTACGAATCCTAAGAAGAAAAATGGCATCAAAGCTTTTGCTTCCATCATATTTATAACCATCGCATACCCAACAACTACGATAAATCCTCCTGCAATTTGCAATCCTCTAGTAATTACTTCAGGAATTGCATGTAATGCTCCTTCTACAGCACTTGTTCCCGCAATCAGACCAACTAGAAGTGCTGGTATCGCAACTCTTAACGCTTGTAAAGCCAATCCCGCAAGGTGACACATCTCAATCCCTTTAAAATTAGCTTGTTCTGCAAAATCATCCGCTTTATGTTGAAAGAATACTGTTATTGTTCTAACGAAAATTGTAAGAACTTGCCCTGCCGCTGCAATCGGTACTGCAACTGCGATTCCTTCTCCAATTGACTGTTTACCTACTATTACTAATATCGCTGAAATTACACTTGCTAGCGCTGCATCTGGTGCCATTGCTGCTCCGACATTCATCCATCCAAGTGCTATCATTTCAAGCGAACCACCTAAGATAATTCCTGTTTTTAAATCTCCTAGTACAAGACCGACTAAAGTACACGCCACTAATGGACGGTGAGTCTGTCTTTCATCAAGTACGCTTCCCATTCCTGTTATTGCTGCTACCAATACCAGTAAAATTAACTGAACAACATTCATTTTTTAGCCCTCCTACAATTTTGAGTTTTTATACTTTACAATGATTTTCAATTTTACTAAATAAATCAGGAAATTTTATATTCCCTGATATTTTTTATTAGTCAAATGAAATAGAATCTAGTTTAGAATTAATATCTTCTTTTGCAGAAGTTACTAATTGTCTCATATCAAGTTCTACTCCCATAGATCTTAATTTGTTGAATGCTTCCAAATCATCTTTATTAATTGCAACTGCTTTTGAAATTAATTTGTCTCCTTCTTTAAAAGTCATTCCTCCAACATTAACTGCTTTAATGTCAACTCCACCTTCGATTAATCTAACTACATCAGCTGGACAAGTAACAAGCAGCATTACTTTTGTTTTAGCATATTTAGGGTTTTTGTAAACTGCGATTGCTTTTTCAACAGGTATTACAAATGATTTTACTCCTTCAGGTGCCACTTGTAATAAAAGTGATTTTCTAATTTTATCTTCTGCCACATCGTCATTTACCGCAAAAATTGCTTCAGGTTTAGTTGCTTTTACCCATGAAGTCGCAACTTGTCCGTGTATTAATCTTGAGTCTATTCTTGTTAAAACTAATTCCATAATTCTATTTCCCGCTACTGAAAACTCTGTAATTATTTTTTTATTTTAATTTAGTTTGCAGTAACGCTCCCTTCTTTTTTTATTTTTTATATTTTTTTACTTAATTTTTAAAATTTTGTATTTTTTCGAATGTGTAAAAATTTTTGTGTAAATAGAACAACAAAGTATTGAATTTACTAAGTTCATCTATAAGTTCAAAAAAAATTATTGACACTCTTTATTTTCAGCTAAAAAATTTTCACATTTATTTTATATTTTAATTTATAAATGTTTAGTAAACTTTTATAAATCCAATTCATCCAAATCTTCATCTTCATCATCAGAATTATCAACGAATAATTCACTAAAAATCTTAATTCCGTTAATTCCAGAATTTTTCGCAATTTGAACTAATTCTGCAACATCGTTTGTTTCTTCTCTAGCGTCTATCACTTCCAGCAACATAGGCACATTAACCCCTGTTATTACATCAGTATTTTCTGTTTCAGCAACTACACGGCATGCTGCATTGTATGGACTTCCACCAAATAAATCCACTAAAAACAATGTCCCCTCACTGTCATATTTTGCAATAATGTCCTGATATTTTTTTATCAAATCTTCAGGTCCTTCACCAGGCACAAAAGTGACAAAATCCAGCTGTTCACTTTCTCCTAAAACCATTTTTGTAAGATTAACAGTTTCCTCCGACATTTTTCCATGAGTTGCTACGATTAAATTAATCATAAAAAACTCTCCTTTCATCAAAATAAAATTTTAAAAAAGAACTTACTAATAAAATTATACCTTACTTTTTTCATATTGCAAATTTTTAGTAAAAAAAATTTTTATTTTAAAACTTTTTGTTCAAATCTTTTTCCGCCGTAGTACATCACATATTTTTTATCTTGTAATGCTCCTGGATTTACAAAAGTTATTCCATTTTTTTCTTCCAAAAATTCTTTGTGAGTATGTCCAAATATGCAAATATCCACATTTTCATAACGAGCTTTTTTTTCTAGTTCTTTAAGAGTTGTTTTTACATTGAAAAGATGTCCATGAGTTAGCAAGACTTTTTTCCCAAATAGATCAAAAACTTTTGTTTCTCTCGTATCAAAATCGTCGTAATCAGTATTTCCTTTCACAATCGCAAATGGAACTTCTCTAAAGACAAGCGACATATCAAGTGCATCAGTACTGTGATCTCCAGCAAATATGACAACCTCTGGTTCTTCGAGTTCCATCACCTGTTGAAAATAATCAAGTCTTTGGTGGCTGTCAGAGCAAATTAATGCTTTCATAATTTTATTTCTCCTTTCTTTTTCAATTAAAATATTAATTTTTTATTAAATAAAAAGAATACTATTTAGATAAGAAAAATTGTTTATATAATGTTTTGTGTGCCATAATTATAGTTAATTAAAGTTTTAATTTGATTAGTTTTTTGTTATTTTTTTCTGTTTTTATGTTATTTTTTAAAAATTTTTATTTTTTTTTCAAATTTTTTATCAAAAATTTTCATTATTTTTAAAAAAAACTATATCCAAAATAAACAATTTTTTTATTTAATTTTTTGGATATAGTTTGAAATTGTTATACTATAAATATTGGTTTTTTTACATTTTCAAGAAGTCTGATTCCCAATTTTCCTGTGATTTTTTCCACCATAATGGTATATCTCAAGTCTCCCATCAATATAAAATCATAATTTTCCGTTTCTTTCAAAAGTGTTTTAAAAGTTTCACCTTTTTTATAAATCAAATTATAATTTTCTCCAAATCTCTGAGCAAGTCCGTCTTCTTCTTTTTCAAGGTCGCTGTTTACCCGAAGAACATTTACTTTTTGTTCTCCAAACATATATAAAAATGTAAATAATGTCTTGTTCGCATTATAAGCGCCATCATCCAGCAAAAGTATATTTTCCATTTCAAATTCTTCCACATTTGGCAAAATAATTAGCGGTTTGTAGTTACTTCTCAAAAGTTCTTTTAAAACTGGACTAACTTTTTCATTTTTTACCAAAACAAGCGCATCGTATTTTTTTAGTTCTTCTAACGCAATTTCATCAGTTTCCCCTTCTTTTGCATAAACTTTGTCAAAAGAATCATCTATTTGACTTTTTATTTTTTGAAAAACTTTTTCTTCCTGTTCCTTGTATTCTCTGACAAAATAATTCATTCCCACATTTACGCCAATTCCTTCGACTGCTACAGGAAAAACTTCGTATTTTAAAACATCTTTTACATAAATTACATCCATTTGCACATCATACTTTTCTTTAAACTTTTTCCCAAATTGTGTCAATGCTTTAATTTCATTTTCTGCTGTAATTAAAAATAAAATTTTTTTAGATAACATTTCAATCACTTCCCAATATCAAATTTTTTATTTTTTTTCAAATTCAGATGTTTCTGTTATTTTTACTGTCGAAACTATTTTTTCACTATTTCTCACTTTCATAATTTTAACTCCCGATGAATAACGTCCAAATGTAGAAATACTGTCAACTCTAGTTCTAATAAGTGTACCTTCAGAAGTTATAAGCATGATTTCATCATCTTTTCCAACTACTTTGACATCTATTATCTGTCCAGTCTTTTCATTTAATTTAGCATTTAAAATTCCTTTTCCACCACGAGAAGTCAATCTGTATTCTGACAATTTAGTACATTTTCCATATCCCTCTTCAGTAATTGTAAGAATTTTAATTTTAGTATCGTCTATTTCCGAATTAATGATTGCCGCTCCAATGATTTTATCTTTATCTCGAAGAGTTATTCCTTTCACTCCAGCAGCTATAGTTCCCATACTTCTCACATTTTTTTCTGAAAATCTTATCGCAATACCATTTCTAGTTGCCACAAAAATTTCATCTTTACCGCTTCCGCTAGTAAGCCCAACAAACATAACTTCATCTTCATCATTTAATTTAATTGCCCGTTTTCCAGCTTTCATAATATTATTAAACAATGTTAATTCAGATTTTTTAACAACTCCTTTTCGCGTCACAAAAAATAAATTTTTATTTTTTTCAAATTCACGAACTTTTATTATTGTGCTAACTTTTTCGTCACTATCCAAATTTATAATATTTCCAATAAGTTTTCCACGAGCTTGTTTTCCAGTTTCAGGAATTTCGTAAACTTTTATGCTAAACACTTTTCCTTTTGTTGTAAAAATAAGAAATGTATCAAGGTTTTTAGCAATATACATGTCTTTTATCACATCGTCTTCCACAGTATTTGTGGCACTTACTCCAACGCCACCTCTTTTTTGTGAACGATATGTATCAATTGCCATTCTTTTTACATAACCTTTTTCAGTAAGCGTCACAACTACTTTTTCATCTTTGATCAAATCTTCTCTGCTAATTTCAGCTCTAGCATCTCTTATTTCTGTTCTTCTCTCGTCACCAAAATCTTCTTTTAATTTAAGCACTTCTTCCCTAATTATCTCAAATACTTTTCTGTCATCTTCTAAAATTGCCGTTAATTCTGCAATCAATTTCATAATTTCATCATATTCTTCATTAATTTTATCTCTTTCAAGTCCAGTTAGCCTTTGCAGTCTCATGTCAAGAATTGATTTTGCTTGTACTTCTGAAAATGAAAAAGCATTTATTAAATCTATTTTTGCAACATTAGCATCTTTTGCCGCTCGAATAATTTTTATGACTTCTTCAATGTTGTCAAGCGCAATTTTAAATCCTTCTAAAATATGAGCTCTATTTTTAGCTTTATTTAGTTCAAATTTAACTCTTCTTGTAATTACTTCAAATCTATGCTCCAAATATTTTTCCAAAATTTGTTTCAAATTTAGAATTTTTGGCGCATTGTCAACTAATGCTAACATTATTACACCAAAAGTATTTTGCAGATCAGTAAATTTGTAAAGATTGTTCAATATAAGCTCACTTTCTTCACCTTTTTTAAGCTCAATTACAATTCTTATTCCATCTCTGTCAGTTTCATCCCGCAAATCTGAAATTCCTGTTA
The DNA here is from genome assembly GCF_018128225.1 of Leptotrichia sp. oral taxon 218. Classification (NCBI taxonomy): domain Bacteria; kingdom Fusobacteriati; phylum Fusobacteriota; class Fusobacteriia; order Fusobacteriales; family Leptotrichiaceae; genus Leptotrichia; species Leptotrichia sp. oral taxon 218. The sequence goes on from NZ_CP072377.1 coordinate 2,052,895, forward strand.
TTTTTTTCTGTTTTACCAAATCCGCAATTCTTTCGATAAGTCTTGCTTTATTAACTTGATACGGCAATTCTGTCACAATAATTGACTGTCTTCCAGTTTTAGATGTTTCCACATCCACACGCCCTGCAACTCTTAATTTTCCTCGTCCAGTTTTATAAGCGTCATAAATTCCCTGTTTCCCATTAATTATTCCACCTGTTGGAAAATCTGGACCTTTTATGTAACTAATTAATTCGTCAATCGATATTTCTGGATTGTCAATCAGTGCAACAATTCCGTCCACAACTTCTCCTAAATTATGTGGCGGTATATTCGTAGCCATTCCAACTGCTATTCCATTTGCTCCGTTTAAAAGTAAATTTGGCAATTTTGCAGGTAATACAGCGGGTTCATCCAGACTTTCATCAAAGTTTTTTCTATAATCAATCGTATCTTTATTTATATCAGCCAGTAATTCTTCTGTAATTTTGTCCATTCTAGCTTCAGTATATCTCATGGCAGCCGCTTCATCACCGTCAATTGAACCAAAGTTTCCATGCCCTTCAATTAACTCATATCTCATGTTAAAATCTTGCGCCATTCTGACCATAGCCCCGTAAACCGAAGAATCTCCGTGCGGATGATATTTCCCAAGTACATCTCCGACAATTCTTGCAGATTTTCTAAATGGTGTCTTATGAGTCATTCCCATTTCATTCATCGCAAAAAGTATTCTTCTGTGAACAGGTTTTAGTCCATCTCTTACATCAGGTAAAGCACGGCTCACAATGACACTCATCGAATAGTCTAAATATGCAGCTCTTATTTCTTCTTCGATATAAACATTTTGCTCATTTGATAAATCCGTCGTTTTTGAAACTTCATTTTTTTCTACTTCATCTTTTTTTTCTTTGTCATCTCTGAAATCGTCAGACATTTCTTACCTCATTTCTTTTTCCTAAAAAATTTTGTAAATTAAATATCCAAGTTTTTAACATAACTTGCATTTTCTTCAATAAATCTTCGTCTTGGCTCAACTTTATCGCCCATCAAGATATTAAACATTTTATCAGCATAAGATGCATCTTCCATTGTCACTTTTAAAAGTGTTCTAACTTCTGGATCAAGAGTTGTTTCCCACAATTGCTCAGGATTCATTTCTCCCAACCCTTTGTATCGCTGAATCGTATATTTTTTCCCATCATTTTCAAGCACTTTTGTAACTTTTTTTAACTGTTCATCTGAATAAGCATATCTAATCGATTTTCCAGCCTGTATTTTGTATAAAGGTGGTTGCGCTATATAAATATACCCTTCATTTATCAACTCTCTTAGATGTCTGTAAAAGAATGTCAGCATCAATGTTCTTATATGAGCTCCATCAACATCGGCATCCGTCATTATTACAATCTTGTGGTATCTCAATTTTTCAAGATTCATATCGTCGCCAAATCCCGCACCAAATGCAGTTATCATATCCCTTATTTCCGCATTTTCAAGCGTACGGTGAACACTAGCTTTTTCCACATTCAATATTTTTCCACGAAGCGGTAAAATCGCCTGAAATCTTCTATCTCTTCCTTGTTTTGCTGAGCCTCCCGCAGAATTTCCTTCGACTATGAATATTTCTGACTCAGCCGGATCTTTTGAAGAGCAGTCAGCCAATTTTCCAGGAAGTGAACCCACTTCTAAGTTATTTTTTCTTAATACAAGTTCTCTTGCTTTTTTAGCCGCTTCTCTTGCTTTTTTTGACACAGCCATTTTTTCTATTATTTTTTCAGCTGCTTTCGGATGGTCTTCCAAATAAAATTTCAAGTTATTTCCAACGATATTCGAAACAATTCCAGTAACTTCACTATTTCCAAGTTTAGTTTTTGTCTGCCCTTCAAATTGCGGTTCAGGAATTTTTACGCTTATTATACAGACAAGCCCTTCTCTGACATCTGTCCCTTGAAATGTGCCACTTTTTTCCTTTATCAAATTCATCTGTTTAGCTATATCGTTAATCGTTCTAGTAAGCGCCGTTCTAAATCCGCTGACATGAGTCCCACCTTCATGAGTATTTATATTATTTACAAATGAATAGACAATTTCTCTTTGAGCAGTTGTATAATTCATTGCAATTTCCACTTCAACTATTTTTGCCCCAACTTTTTTTATGTAAACATTTCCATTTTCGTCCACAGCTTCCACTTCTTTAGCAGGTTGAGTTTCAAACGAATCCGCCATATAAATGACATCATCTACAATTTTTTCATTGTCAGTTATCTCGTTCAAAAAATCTTTTATTCCGCCCTCAAAATGAAATTCCTCTTCTCTTATGTCATCTTTTTTTCTCTCGTCAATTAATTTTATCTTAAGCCCTTTATTTAAATATGACAACTCTTTTAATCTCGATTCAAGAACAGAATAATCATAAACTGTCGTCTCAAAAATTTCATCATCTGCTTTAAATCTGATGACTGTTCCATGCGCATCAAGAGGTGCATCTCCAATTTTTTCTGGAGCTGAAACCGGCACTCCTCTTTCAAATCTTTGTCTTACAATTTGCCCATCTCTTGTTACAGTCGCTTCCACCCATTCAGATAAGGCATTGACAACTGAAATTCCCACTCCATGCAGTCCTCCTGACACTTTGTAGTTGTCATTGTCAAATTTTCCTCCAGCGTGAAGCACAGTCATAACTACTTCAAGCGTTGATTTTCCTGTTTTATGCATTGCAACTGGAATTCCACGCCCGTTATCCGTTACTTCAATAACATTTCCCTCAAGTATTTTCACAGTAATTTTATCACAAACTCCCGCAAGTGCTTCATCAACACTATTATCAACAATTTCCCACACCAAGTGATGCAGCCCTTTTGATGATGTTGAACCTATATACATTCCAGGTCTTTTCCTTACAGCTTCCAGCCCCTCCAATACCGTAATACTTTCAGCTCCGTAATTATTAGCCATTTTTTATAATCCCTCTCTTTATCTTCTCTTATATTTTTATAAAATAAATCTTTTAAGTGAACTACTACCGCTTATTAGAAGCGGGAGCTTCTTGGGAAGTATCTGCTTTTATTAGCCAAATATATTTACCAAGCTCTTCGGGTAGTTCCTACCCTGATGTATTTAGTGTAATATGTCAATCAAAAATGCTATTCATCTCCCACTTAGTAGAAGTTGGAGACTTCTTGTTCACTTTTTGTTAAAATTTTTTATATAAATTTTAAAATTATTTATATATATTATACTACATTTTTGTTTTAATTTCCTTAGTGCACTTTTCCCAAACTTTTCTATTTGCAAAATCTACATTCCATTTTGAGCTAAATTTTTAAATTACTTTTAAAATTCTATTTCTCTCTATTTTTTATTTTCCCACGCAAAAATTTCCAAATACATGGTCTAAAATATCTTCAGATGAAATTTCTCCAGTAATTTCTGAAAGGCTATCAAGCGCTTCTTTCAAATCAACCGAAATCAAATCCATAGGAAGTCCAGCATCTATTGTCTCAAAAATATTTTTTATTGCCTCTTTTGTCTTTTCAAGCGCTGTTTTATGTCTTATATTTGTAATTACAAGTTTTTCCGAAGAATCTTCAACTTTTTCAGAAATAATATAAGAATAAATCTTTTCTTCCATATCTTCAATTCCAATATTATCCTTTGCCGAAATTTCCACAACATTTTCCAAATCAAATTCTTTTAAATCAATTTTTTTTTCCAAATCAATTTTATTTAACAAAACTATCGCCTTTTTACCATTTTCTTTAATTTTTTCAATCACTTCTCTGTCTTCTTTTTCCAATTCTTTTGAAGCATCTAGCACAAGTAAAACTAAATCCGCTTTTTCTATAAACTCTTTTGATTTTGTAACCCCAATATTTTCCACAATATCGTCAGTCTGTCTAATTCCAGCTGTATCCACAAGCACCAAAGGAATTCCTTTTATGTTTATAACTTCTTCAATTACATCTCTTGTCGTCCCTGCCACATGCGTCACAATCGCTCTCTCTTCCCTCAAAAGTGAATTTAGCAAAGTCGATTTCCCCACATTCGGTTTTCCAACAATGACCGTCTTTATCCCCTCTTTTATTTTTTTCCCTTTGTCATACGACTCAATAAGTCTATTTGCTTCTTCATACACATTTTCAAGATTATCTCTCAAATCTTTTGGAAGCGGATCATCAATCCCTTCTTCGGGATAGTCAAGCACCACATTCACATGTGCTGTAATATCCAAAAGTGCCTTTTTAAAACTATTTACTTTATCCCGCAAATCTCCTCTTAGCTGATCCAATGATAAAGACACGCTTTTTTCAGTTTTTCCATGAATGATGTCCATTACCGCTTCAGCCTGAGATAAGTCAATTCTCCCGTTCATAAAAGCTCTTTTGGTAAATTCCCCTTTTTCCGCATGTCTTGCTCCATGTTTCAAAACTAGCTCCAATATTTTTTGTGAAACAACTACTCCTCCATGACAATTTATTTCCACAATATCTTCACAGGTGTAAGTTTTTGGCGCTTTTAATCTTACTACCATCACTTCGTCCACCATTTTTTCTCCATCTTTGATAAATCCGTAATTTAATTTAGAAAAACCCAAATCACTGTTTGGGTTTTGTCTTTTAAATATTTTTTCCAAAATTTCAAATGATTTATCGCCGGATATTCTTACTATTGCAATTCCTCCTTCACCTTTTGGTGTTGAAATTGCTGCTATTGTGTCATCCCATAACATTTCTTTACCTCTTTTTTTAAATCATTTATTTATTTTTATTTTTAATATTTTCACTAATATTTTTATTAATTTTTTTATTTAATTATCAATTTTTTTTATAACTAAATATCTTTTTGGTTCTTCCCCTATGCTCTCTGTTTTAAGTCCATTCATAAAAGAAATTTCCTCGTGAATTATTTTTCTCTCTCTTGCTGACATTGGATTTAGTTTTACGGCATTTCCTGTCGAAAGTACTATTTTTCCTTTTTTTCTAGCAAGTTCTCTAAGTGAAATTTCTCGCTTTTCCTTATAATTATTTGAATCTACCACAATTTTTATATTTTTAAATTTTTTTATCGCACTTAGCAGATATTCAAAGTTATTAAGCGTATTTCCTTTTTCTCCAATAATGTATCTCATATCTTTTCCATCCAATAAGACTAAGTATTTATCATTATTTTCTTTTTTTATAGCCACAATTTTTATATCTAATTTTGTATTAACTATAAATTCTTTAAAAAATCCTCTAATTTTATCAGTAGTTGCATCTGATGCATTTTTTTTAGTAAAATTTGATTTTAAAACTGCTTTTTTCTCTCTCGAATTATTTCCCAAATTTTCTTGTATTTGTTTTTTTTCTTTTTTAGGAAAATCTTCAGATTCTGATTTTTTTATTTCCGCTTTTTTTATAATTTCAACTTCATATTCCCCTTTTATGTTGACAAAAAGGATTTTTTTGGGATACTTTAATATTTTTACACGATAAGTTTCATCTTCCTTTAAAGTTAGAGAACGCTCTATCATCTCTTTAAGTTCTTCTTCATTTTGTGACTTTAGTATTATTTTCTCCATCATCACTTCTCCCTTTTAAAATAATATATTGTTGTAACAGTGCTAGTGCTCCTGAAACTAAATAATATAAAGTTACTCCTGATGGCATTCTATAAAATATAAATAACATCATAATTGGCATCATATACATCATTGTCTGCATCTGTTGATTATCTTGTCCAGGTGTTGCCATCATTTTTTGCTGAATAAATGTAATAACTACATTTAGTATTGGCAATAAGTTAAATGCAAATGTTCCTATCACAAATAATTTATCAGGTTGTTTTAATGTGAACCATAAAAATTTTGCATTATTTGGTATTGCTTCACCCATAAATGCATAATATAGTGCTACAAATATTGGTAATTGAATTAATAGCGGAAGACATCCTCCTAGTGGATTTACTCCAGCTTCACGATATAATTCTGCTGTTTTCTTTTGAAATTCTTGTGGATTATCTTTATACTTTTCTTTCAATTTATCCATCTCAGGTTGTATTTCACGCATTTTTTTCATTGATTTTTCTTGTTTTAAAGTCAATGGAAATACAATTATTCTCATCAGTACTGTCACAATAATTATTGCTATTCCATAGTTTCCCACAATTTTATAAATAGCATTTAGCACAAATACAACAAAGTTTACTAGTGCTGGTATTTTGAACATAAACTTTCCTCCATGTTTTTTATATTAAGTTTTTAACTTTTAACTATTTTTAACTATTTTAAAGGATCATAGCCACCTTTGTGAAAAGGATGACACTTTAATATTCTTTTTATGCTTAAGTAAGTTCCTTTTGTTGCTCCGTATTTTATAATTGCTTGTCTTGAATATTCTGAACAAGTAGGGTAAAATCTGCATCTTCTTCCAAGCATGGGAGAAATAGCTTTTTGATAAATTTTTATTAAAAACAATAAAATTTTTTTTGTCATTTTATCACCTTACTTAAGTCTTTTTCTATGTCTTTATACTTTATATTTTTTAAATTATCTTTTAAAATTGATTTACCTACAAAAACATAATCCGTTTCTTTACTAAATTTGTTTTTATTTAAATTTACAAATTCTTTAAACAATCTTCTAATTCTATTTCTATAAACAGAATTTCCTGTTTTTTTACTTGCTACAAATCCGAATCTCTGTTCTTTTTCTAAATTTTTTTTTATAAAAATAATAGCATACTTTGTATGCACTTTTTTTGATTTGTTATATATTGTTGAAAAATCTTTTGTTTTTTTTATTTTATTAATAGACATATTTCTTCTTCTTTTTTTAAATTCATTTTTTATTTAAAAAACAGGGGAATTATTCCCCTACAATTTAATCTTTTTTGCAAAGTTATAAATTATGCAGATAATTTACTTCTTCCTTTTGCTCTTCTTCTTTTTAATACATTTCTTCCACTTTTATTTTGCATTCTTTTTCTAAAACCATGATCTTTTTTTCTTTTTCTTTTATTTGGTTGATATGTTCTTTTTGTCATTTTTTACTTTTTTCCTTTCTTAAACTTAGTTTCTTTTCAATAACTTCTAGTATTTTACAAGTATTATATACAATATTTAGACAAAAGTCAAGTAAAATCCCTTTACTAACTTATTAACTTTTTAGTTTTCCACAGTTTTCCACAACCTATTATTATAATATATTATATATTATTATATATATATTATTATTATGCAATGTGGAAATGTGGGAACAATGATGAATAGCGGGTTTGCCAGAGAATAACCTGTGGAAAACTTTTCCCAAAATTGTGGAAAACTTTTTTTCCACAAAGTTTCCCACAGGTTTTCCACAATTCGATGTGGAAAACTAAAAAAATGTGGAAAACCTGTGGGAATCCAGTAAAATAGCCTATTCATTTTTATGTGGAAAACTTGATAATTTTGGGGTAAAATAGCTATAAACTCAATAAATATAGTATCTAGTGCCTGTGGAAAACTATGTGGAAAACTTTTTGCCAAATCTTGATTATTTATTTTATATATGTTATATTCATAATATAAAAATGTATCAAATCTGAAAAAAATGAGAAAAAAATAAAAAAATTGTGGAAAACTCTCTGGTTTTTTTATTTATTTAGTGAAAAAATAAAAAAATTTTAAAAATGTGGAAAACTAATTGTGGAAAACTATGTGGAAAAAAATTTTTTTGTGGAAAACTCTAAAATTATTGTTTTATTAATGTGGAAAAGTAAAATTTTAATTTGGATAAAAATTAATAAAACACTGTAAAAAAGCGACTTTTAAGGCTATTGATTCATTTGAAATAATTTAATTAAAAGGGAGATGAAACTGTGCAGGAAGCTGAAAAATTGTGGGAAAAGTTAAAAAAATTAGTGAAAAAAAGTGTGGAAGAAGTGATTTTTGAAACATTTTTTCAAAATGTCAAAGCTGTGGAAATTGTGGATAATACACTTCTTTTGTCCTGTAATTCAAAAGTTATCAAAAAAAATGTGGAAAACTATAGAGCTGAAATGGAAGAAATTTTAGAGCTTGTAACTGATGAAAAAATGGAAATAAAAATAGAGGTCAAAAAACAAAAAAAAGAAATAAAACAGCCAGAAATAAAGATTTTTACCACAAACGAAGTGGAAAAACCTAAAATTAAAAATGACAAAATGAAAAATACTGGTTTAAATCCAAAACATAGGTTAGATAACTTTGTAGTTGGCGAAAATAGCAGACTTGCATACAATGCATGCCTTGCTGTCGTAAAAAATCCCAAACCTGTCTATAATCCACTTTTTATTTTTGGAAGTTCTGGACTTGGAAAAACCCATCTTATGCAAGCTGTGGGAAATGAAATTCTTGAAAAGAATCCTGGAAAAAGAGTATATTATTCCACATCTGAAGAGTTTGCAAATGAATTTTTTAAAGTTTTGAACAGTGGAAGAATCCAGAATTTTAGGGATATATTTAGAAATTTGGATGTGCTTTTGTTAGATGATATTCAATTTTTCGAAAAAGTTTTTGGACGTGGAGAAGGCACAGTGGAAGAGGAATTTTTCCACACTTTTAACAAACTGCAGGAATTGGGAAAGCAGATTATTATGATAAGTGACAAGTCTCCAAAAGAAATAAAAAATTTGTCTAAAAGGTTAGAATCTAGGTTTTTATCGGGACTTACGGTAGAAATTCAGCGTCCTGGCTTTGAAACTAGAATGATGATTTTAAAAAATATTGCGAAAAATCAAGATATAGAAATTGGTGATGATATTTTGGAATATATTTCAGATGCAGTTGTTTCAAATGTGAGAGAACTTGAGGGAATTTTGACAAATTTGAATGCTAGAGCAAAGTTGTTAAATGAGCCTATTACAATAGATCAAGTTCAGGAGATGCTATCACATAATATAAAAAGGGAGCGTTCAAAAATGACAGCTCAAAAGGTAATAGAAATGATATCATCGCATTATGGCGTAAGTGTGGAGGATATAAAATCCAAAAAAAGACAAAAAAAGATAGTAGAATCTCGGCAAATTGCAATGTTTATATTAAAGCACAATGTTGAGTTAGATTTAAGTTTAACCGCTATTGGTGGACTTTTTGGCGGAAAGGATCACAGTACGGTAATAAGCAGCATTAGAAAAGTGGAAGAATTAAAGGAGCAAAATCTTGTGTTTAAAAAAGAAGTGGAAAATTTGTATAAAAAGATATTTAAAGTATAGAGTTTTTTTTTTATTTAAAATGTGGAAAAAAATTTAAAAATGTGGAAAACTATGTGGAAAACTTTTTGAAAATTTAGAGAGTTTTCCACAATGTGGAAAACTTTTTCCACATTGAAAAAATAGTTTATATAGTATTAAATAAAAATTAATTTAAAATAAAAAAAATAAAAAAATTTTTGGAATTGTGGAAAACTTTTTAGAAAAAATTGTGGAAAAAAGAAAAGTTTTCCACAATTTATGTCTTTTAATAGAATGAAATAACCCCTTATTTTAAAGGGAAAAAATAAAAAATGTGGAAAACTATGTGGAAAACTGGATTTAGAAAATGTGGAAAACTCACAAAATTTATTTAGGATGTGGAAAACTTCAAAAAATTTAAAATATAATTGAAAATAATTATAATTTTAGTTAAAAATAAAAAAAAATAAATAAGTTTTCCACAATATTAAAAAATAATAAAATTTAAAAAGAAATTTTTTTGGGTAGTTAAAACCCTTTAAAAATGGGAATAAATTGGAATTGTGGAAAACATGTGGAAAACTATGTGGAAAAGTTTTCCACAATAAAAATGAGTTTTCCACAATTGAAATTTAAACATTAATTTTATTAATGATTGAAAAAATTTGGCAAAAATTTTTTACTTAAAGTATAAATTTTTAGGAATTTGTGGTATAAATATATAAATAGCAAAAATTAAAAAATAAAGAATAAAAAATCAAAAACTAAAAAATAAAAAATAAAAAAAGGAGAAGGAAAATGAAAATACATACAGAATTTATTAAATAGTGCAAGAACACTCGCAACTCTAGTCGTGAGATGAATTGCACGAAAATTTTAGTAAGCATATAGGGAAACTTGTATGTAGACACAGAAAGAACTGTGCAACAAAGAAACTGAATTGCTGGGAACTCTTAAAGCTAGTATGACCACAACATAATACCTTCGTTCAAATATGGTATAAGTGTGAAGGTAGCGAAAGCAGAAAAAATATACTAGATGGTGCAAGGTTAAATCCTAAACATTATGATAATAGACAATCAGCAGCTAAGCCTGAAAAGGAAAGTTCAACGACTATCCCTCGTGAGGGGAGTACAATACAAGCGATTGGTATTGGAAGTGGTTTCGCCTAAGTCCTTGAAATAGGATATGGATAAGATATAGTCTGTGCTTGTTAGAGATAACAAGAAGTTCAAGGCTAATCTCCTTAATTTATTAAGGAGTACATATGCCATGAGAACTGCATAAGTAGTAGCGTACTTATGTGAACGACGCTTCCCGCTGTTGTGGGGTTTTAAAAACTTTAAAAATATTTAAAAATAAATAAAAATATTACTTTTTTGACAGATAAAATGTAGAATACATGGTATAATATCTCTGATGAAAAGGAGGTGATTATATATGTATTTAACATTAAAACAACAAGTAAAACATCTTAGTAAAAAGGAGTTTAGAAATTTAAAATATTTATCTCATATAGCCAAGAATTTAACTAATGAAGCTATATATAATATTAGACAACACTATTTTCAAAATAAAAAGTATTTAAGTTATAATGAAAACTATAAAATGCTTAAAAATAGTGAGAACTATAAAAAATTAAATTCTAATATGGCTCAACAAATTCTAAAAGAAGTAGACGGAAGTTTCAAATCATTTTTTGGACTTTTAAAACTTGCTAAAAATGGTCAATATGATAATAAGAAAATAAAATTACCTAAATATCTTGCTAAAGATGGATTTACAACTCTTGTTATAGGTTTTGTTAGATTAAAAGATGATATTCTGATAGTTCCTTATTCAAATTCGTTTAAGAAAACTCATCAGGAAGTTAAAATTAAGCTGCCACCAGTATTAAAAGGCAAGAAGATAAAAGAGATTAGAATAATACCAAAACAACATTCTAGGTACTTTGAAATTCAATATACTTATGAGGTAGAAGAAGTTCAAAGGGAATTAAATAAAGAAAATGCACTAGGAATTGATTTAGGTATAAACAATCTTTGTACTTGTGTTACAAATTCTGGAGCTTCATTTATAATAGATGGTAGAAAATTAAAATCAATAAATCAATACTATAACAAGACAAATGCAAAGCTGCAAAGCATAAAAGATAAGCAAAAGACCTCCCGCACAACATTAAGGCAAAAGAGAATAGCTAGAAAGAGAAATAATCGTATAGAAGATTATCTTTCAAAAGCAGCAAGAATAATAATAAATTATTGTCTTAATAATGATATAGGAAAACTAGTTCTAGGATGTAACGAAGATTTTCAAAGAAATTCAAATATAGGAAGTATAAATAATCAAAACTTTGTAAATATACCATATGGGAAATTAAGAGATAAACTAATATATCTATGTAAACTATATGGAATAGAATTTAAACTGCAAGAAGAGAGTTATACATCGAAAGCAAGTTTCTTTGATGGAGATGAGATTCCAATATATGATAAAGAAAATCAAAAAGAATATATATTCAGTGGAAAAAGGATAAAAAGAGGACTATATCAAACAAGTAAAGGCTATCAATTAAATGCAGATTGTAATGGAGCATTAAATATTTTAAGAAAAAGTAAAGTTGTGGACTTAAGCGTCCTATACAATAGAGGTGAGCTGAACACACCTAAAAGAATAAGGGTAGTGTAAAGCTATCAAACTTCTTAGAAGATTTTTGAATATTTTTAAAGATTTTAGAACCCTGCGACTTTAGTCGTGGGAGGTTCAGAAAATTAGATCAATTATTAAAGTGGGAAAATTTGGTTGAATCAGGAGCTATGGCAAAAATGGTTATTTTAAATGGCGATGTGAAAGTAAACGGAGAAATCGAAACTAGAAGGGGGAAAAAAATATATCCAGGTGATGTTGTAGAATTTAATGGAGAAAAAATTGTTGTGGAAAAAGAAGTTTAAAAAAACAAAAAAGGGAAAAAAATAATGTATTTAAGTCAAATAAATTTTAATAATTTTCGTTGCCTAGAAGATGATAAATTGGTGTTTAGTAAGGATTTTAACTTGATTTATGGAAAAAATGGACAAGGCAAGACTTCACTTATTGAAGCCATTTATTTTCTTGCGACAGGAAAAAGTTTTAGGACAAAAAAAGTTAAAGAAATGAAAAAATATAATTTTCATAGAGCAATTGTCTTTGGAAAATTTGAGACAAAGAACGGAAATAAAATTATTGCAATTGATGTCAACGAGGAAAAAAAAGATTATTATATAAATAAAAGAAAAAGTAAATATATAGATTATATTGGAAATTTAAATGTAATTTCTTTTATTCCAGAAGATATTGAAATAATTATGGGAAATCCCAATATTAGAAGAGGTTTTTTTAATTATGAAATTTCCCAGGCAAGAAAAGATTATTTGAAATCAATCGTAAGTTTTGAAAAAATATTGAAAGTTAGAAATAAACTTATAAAAGAAAAAAAAACTTATGAAGAAATTTATAAGATTTACAACAAAAAATTTATTGAAGAAGGTGTGAATATTATTATTCACAGAAGGGAATTTATAAAGAAAATATCGGACTTGCTAAATTTTAATTATCAGAAACTTTTTGATAAAAAAGCGAAGTTAAAGTTAAAATATGATTGTTTTTTGGGAATTGTAGAAAAAAAAAGCAGATCCGAATTAGTGGAAAAATTTAAAGAGCAATGTTTAAAAAAAATGGAACGGGAAAATTTTTTGGGTTACAGTTTGCTAGGACCGCAAAAAGATGACTTTGTCTTTGAGTTAAATGGAAAAAATGCGAAATCTTATTCTTCTCAAGGAGAAAAAAAATCAATAATATTTTCACTAAAAATTTCTGAGATTGATATTTTGATGGCGGAAAAAAATGAATATCCAATTTTTGTCATGGATGATATTTCTTCGTATTTTGATGAAATTAGAAAAAATAGCATTTTGGATTATTTTAAAAATAAAAAAATTCAGTGTTTTATAACTTCGACACAAGATTTAAAAATTTTTGGGAAACAATTTATTGTTGACGGTGGAAAAACTGAAGCGGGGGAATAAAAATGGAAGATAAAGTCAATAAATTAGGTAATTTAGCTAAATATATATATGATAAGAAAAAAATTTCTTTTTTTAATAATGAAAAATATATTTTGGAAAAAATAAAAAAAAATTGGGAAATATTTGTCGGTGGTCCAATTTTTGAGAGATCTGAGCCAAAAAGTCTGTTTGAAAAAAAATTGATTGTAAATTTGACTGATTCGACGGTTTATCATACATTTCTTATGCATAAAAATGTAATAAAAGATAGAATTAATAAATTTTTGGGTAATAATGTCGTGGAAGATTTAGAAATTCATAAAATAAATTATAAAATAAAAAGAGAAATTTTAGATGAGTTAATTGAAAATGAAGAAAATTTTGGAACTATAAAAGTTGGACAGATGTTGAGAGAACACGAAGTTACTAAAAGAAGATGGGGAAATAATAAAAAAAAGAACTTTTATAAAAAATTTTCTAAAAAAGGAAAAATTGATATAAACAAAGTTATTCTGCCAAAAAAAACAGTTGATGAAATCCATAAAACTATGGTTGAGAATACAAATTGTGACAAAGAGCTTTTAGAAAAATTGGAAAATATTTTGATAAAGATGGAAAAGCGGAGAATTTGTCTAAAAGAACTTGGATATGTTGAATGTAAGAGATGTGAAGGTTTGTTTAAACCTGTGAGAGATGAAAAAATTTGTTATGAATGCGAAATGACAATAAAAAATAGAATTTTTGAGAGTATGATGCGACTTATTCAAGAAAAGCCGTTTGTTGGGGAAAGACAGGCACTAAAGATTATAAAGACGGACAAAAAAACATATTATAAGGCTCGTGAAATTTTATCACAGCAAATTTATAATGAACTTTTGTACTTCTGTATTGAAAAAAATAAAGAGATTGGCACTAATGAAGAGTATAGTTTTGAAATTCGCAGTGAAGCCAAAAAAGAGATGGAAGATATGATAAAAAATTATATCAATTGCAAAATTGGGAGTGACAACAAAGAAGTCTTTAAAATTGAGCGAAAAAAAGTTTTGTGGAAACTTAAAAAAGAAGTGGAATTTAGAATGAAGTACAGATATAGATGAAAATATTAAAATTACAATTTAAAAATTCAGTTAAATAAAAACAAAAACAAAAATAAAAGTGAGAGCAAAAAGTAAAAGCAAATGCAAAAGTAAAAGTAAAAGAAAGGGAAAGGGAAATATAAAGTGAATGTGGAAGAACTGCTATTGGAAGCGGATAAAATGATAGATAAAAAGGAGTATGACAATGCTATGCTTTATTTAAAAACAGTTTTGGAAATAGATGAAAGCAATTTTATGGCATTGACTGGAATTGTTGAATTGTATTCTGGATTTGAGATGTATACAGAAGCAGAAAAATATGCTCAGAAACGCTATAATAAGTATCCTAAAGATAAAGATTCCATTTTTTCTTTAGCATATATTTATCAAGCGCTAGGAAAATTTAAAAAGGCAATTTCTGTTTATAAAAAATTTTTGGAAGTTGAAAATAATTATTTTGTAAAATTGAACTTGGCAATGTGCTATTCATTTTTAAAATATTTTAAAAAGGCTATGGAATATGTGGAAAAAGCTATTGAATTAGAGCCAAAAAGTGTTGAAGCATATTTTCAAAAAGGCGATATTTTAGCGATGATGAAAAAATATGAAAGTGCAATTTTACAATATAAAAGTCTTGTAAATTTTGAAGGAATAAATTTGGCTAAACTTTACGCTCGAATGGGAGATGTGATGGTTTATTCAAATAATATTAAAGAAGCTATAAAATATTATAATATTGCCATAAGCTGTGATGATGTGCAAGATTATATATTTGAAGATTTTTTTCAAGTACTGCTTCAAGCGAAGGAATATAAAGAAATTGAGCTTTTATTTTTAAATTATGAAAATTCTGGCTTATCCAGAATAAAAATGTTGAATTTGAAGGGACGATATTATCTTGCAAGAAAAGAATTTGAAAAAGCAGAAAAAGTTTGCCATAAAATGATAATACTTGAGCCAGAAAATTCCAGACATTATTATAATTTAATTTTTGTTTTGGGAAGAGAACATAAATATGATGAAGCTTTTGAGTGTATAAAAAATAATAAAAATATTTTAACAAATAAAAATATTGTAAATGAATTAAAGAAAAAATTGAGAGCTAGTAAAAGAAAATATGAAAAACTTATAAAATAAATAAAAAAAATAAATTTAAAATAATAAAAAAATAAAAAAAGAGGTCAAACAAAAATGAATGATTTCAAAATAAATAAAAATTATGAGAAAGAACTTTTAGTGAAAATATTAAAAAATTTTGATAAAATTGGAGAGTATGTCGTTCCGCCAGGGAGAAATGAGATAAAAAGGGTTGTTGTAAATGAAAAAAATTTTTTTAAAACAATAAATATAAAAAAATTTAAAAAGCCAAATTTTATTTCAAATATTGTTTATAAGTACACAAAAGGTTCAAAAGCTAAGCGTTCTTTTGAATATGCAAAAAAACTTTTGGAAAAAAATATAGGGACGCCAGAGCCAATCGCCTATTTTGATAAGTTTGGAAAAGATGAAAGAGATTACTATATAAGTGAAGATTTAAAATATGACTTTACTTGTCGGGAGATATTTTGGCCGGAAGATTATGAAAAAGTTAAAACAGAGTATTGGTATAAAAAAATTGAAGAAAAAAGAGAAAAAGTTATAAGACAGTTTGCTAAATTTTCTTATGATTTGCATGAAAAAGGGATTCAATTTGAAGATTATTCGCCGGGAAATGTGTTAATTGTGGAAAAAAATGAGAATTTTGAATTTTATCTTGTAGATTTGAACAGAATGAAATTTGATGTAAAAATGAACATTAAAAGTCGGATGAAAAATGTTTCTAGAATGATGGAAGATGAAAATCTGGCTAAAATTTTTTGTAATGAATATGCAAAATGTTGTAAATTGCCTGAAAAAATTTTTTATAAAAATTTGAATAGATTTATAAAAAAACATAAAAATTATGTGTTTATAATGGATTTGACTAGACCAGTTAGAAGAGCTTTTAAAAAGAAAAAATAATTTAAAGAAAAAGTAATTTTAAAGAGAGGAAAAAAAAGAAAGGAAAATAGGATGAGTAAAAATTATGATGTAATAGTAGTTGGAGCAGGACACGCAGGAGTTGAGGCGGCTTTGGCTTCGGCAAGACAAGGTTTGAAAACAGCCTTATTTACAATTTATTTGGACAGCATTGCCATGATGTCGTGTAATCCGTCAATTGGAGGGCCTGGAAAAAGTCATTTAGTTTCGGAATTGGGAATGCTTGGCGGTGAGATGGCAAGACATATTGACAAGTATAATTTGCAGCTTAAAAATTTGAATCATACAAAAGGACTTGCTTCCAGAATAACGAGAGCTCAAGCTGATAAATATAAATATAGAATTAAAATGAGAGAAATTGTGGAAAATCAGAAGAATTTGGATGTTGTTCAAGCTATTGTTGTGGATTTGAAAGTTTGCAACAAAAAGGTTTGCGGAGTTTTGGACAATTTTGGAATTGAGTATGGGGCAAAGGCAGTTGTGCTTTGTACGGGGACATTTTTAGGTGGAGAATATATTATGGGAGATGTAAAATATTCTTCGGGAAGAGTGGGAGAACCTGCGAGTGTCGATTTACCTAATAGATTGGAAGAATATGGCTTTGAGCTGGACAGATACCAGACAGCAACACCTCCTAGAATTGCTAAAAAGTCTATAGATTTTTCTAAAATGCAAAAGTTGGGTGGAGAGAAAAATCCGAGATATTTTTCTTATGAAACTGAAAAAGAATATGCTGAAATTCTTCCCACTTGGCTTACATTTACAACGCCAGAAACAATAAAAGTTGGACAGGAAATGTTAAAATATTCGCCGATTGTAACTGGAATTGTGAGTACAAAAGGGCCGAGACATTGTCCTTCGCTAGATAGAAAAATTATGAATTTTCCGCAAAAAACTGATCATCAGATATTTTTGGAACAGGAATCGATAGAGTCGGATGAAATTTACATAAATGGATTTACGACGGCTATGCCACCGTTTGCACAAGAAGCTATGCTGCATACAATCACAGGCTTGGAAAATGCTCAAATTGTGCGATATGGCTATGCTGTAGAGTATAATTTTATTCCAGCTCATCAGCTTAATTTGACACTTGAGACAAAAGTCGTGGAAGGACTTTATACTGCAGGAACGATTAATGGGACAAGCGGATATGAAGAAGCGGCGTGTCAAGGATTTATTGCTGGGGTTAATGCAGCTAGAAAAGTTTTGGGAAAAGAAGAAATTGTGATTGACAGAAGTGAAGGATATATCGGAGTTTTAATTGATGATATAATAAATAAAAAAACGCCGGAACCTTATCGAGTATTGCCGTCAAGAGCTGAATATAGGCTTACTTTAAGACAGGATAATGTTTTTATAAGACTTCTTGAAAAATCAAAAGAAATCGGGATTTTGGACAGAAATACGACAAAAAAATTGGAAGATGCTGTAAAAGAAATTGACGAGGAAGTAAAAAGATTGAAAGAAATTACAATTTATCCAACAAAAGAAAATAACGAAAAATTAAAAAATATTGAAGGTGGCACAGAAAATAGCATGAATAGTCCCGTTTCGGCATTTGACTTTTTAGCAAGAAAAGAAATTAATTATGATAATTTAAGTGAGTTTTGTGAAACTTTAAATTTATCAAAATTGGCGAAAGAGCAAGTTGAAATAAATGCGAAATATAAAATTTTTATAGAGAGGGAAAAAGCTCAGATTGAAAAATTTAAAAAGTTGGAAGAAATGGAAATTCCAGAAAATTTTGACTATGAAAATGTAAAAGGGCTTAGTAATATAGCAATTTCTGGATTAATTTATGGAAATCCTAAAAATATTGGACAAGCTAGTAGAATAAGCGGAGTAACTTATAACGATATTTCGATTTTGATTGCGGTATTAAAAAATTAAATAACTAAAAATCTAAAAATAAAATTATTAAATTAAATAAATTTATAAAAAAAAACAAAACTAAAAATAGGAAAAATAGAGCTTTTCAAAATTTTTAGTTTTGTACATCCAGAATTTGATTTAATTTTTTATTTTTTACATTAAAGTATACCTTAATTTTTTAAAATAGTCAATGAAAAGTGAGTAAATTAATTATATAAATTTGTAAAATTTTTTGAATAGTAGTATAATAATTGTATATTAAATTTTTTTATCATGAAAGGATGGAATTTTATGAAAAACGAAAGATATGAATTGAATAAAAATTTAGCACAAATGTTAAAAGGTGGAGTTATAATGGATGTTTCCACTCCTGAACAGGCAAAAATAGCTGAAGCGGCTGGAGCGGCGGCGGTTATGGCACTTGAAAGAATTCCAGCTGATATCAGAGCTGTGGGTGGAGTTTCAAGAATGAGTGACCCTAAAATGATTAAAGGTATTCAGGAAGTCGTTTCAATTCCAGTAATGGCAAAAGTTAGAATTGGACATTTTGTGGAAGCACAAATTTTAGAAGCGATAGAAATTGACTACATAGATGAAAGTGAAGTATTGTCACCTGCCGATGATAAATTTCATGTAGATAAGAAAAAATTTAAAGTTCCTTTTGTATGTGGAGCAAAAGATTTGGGAGAAGCTCTTAGAAGAATAGCTGAAGGAGCTTCAATGATAAGAACTAAAGGTGAGCCAGGAACTGGGGATGTTGTACAGGCAGTAAGACATATGAGAATGATGAATCAGGAAATAAGAAGAATACAGAATATGAGAGAAGATGAACTTTATTTTACAGCTAAGGAATTGCAAGTTCCTTTTGATTTAGTAAAATATGTTCACGAAAATGGTAAATTGCCAGTAGTGAATTTTGCAGCAGGTGGTGTTGCTACTCCTGCAGATGCGGCTTTGATGATGCAGCTTGGAGCTGAAGGTGTATTCGTTGGATCGGGAATATTCAAATCTGGAGATCCTGTAAAAAGAGCTCAGGCGATAGTTAAAGCTGTTACTAACTATAATGATCCAAAAGTGTTAGCCGAAATTTCTGAAGATTTAGGAGAAGCTATGGTTGGAATCAATGAAAATGAAATTAAGTTACTTATGGCTGAAAGAGGTAAATAATGAAAATCGGTGTATTGGCTTTACAGGGAGCTTTTGCAGAACATAGAAAAATGCTGGAGAAACTTGGGATAGAATCATTTGAAATAAGAAAAAAATCTGATTTAAGCAATGCTGTTAATAATAATGATATTGACGGGTTAATTATTCCAGGTGGAGAAAGTACAGTTATCGGAAAGCTGCTTTATGACCTTGATTTATTTGATGACATAAAAAAGCTTATTTTGGAAGGATTACCTGTATTTGGTACTTGCGCAGGATTAATTCTTTTGGCAAAGGAAATTGAAAATGACAGTCGGACTTATTTGGGAGCAATGGATATAAAAGTTAGAAGAAATGCTTATGGAAGACAGCTTGGAAGTTTTTTTACCGAAAGTGAGTTTAAAGGAGTTGGAGTTATTCCAATGACATTTATTCGAGCACCGTATATTTCAAGTGTGGGAAAAAATGTGGAAATTCTTTCAGAAGTCAACGGAAATGTTGTCGCAGCTAAGGAAAATAATATTCTTGTGACTTCGTATCATCCTGAGTTAAATGATAATCTTAAAGTACATGAGTTTTTTGCTGAGATGTGCAAAGTGAACTACTCCCGCTTTTAGAAGCGGGAGCTTCTTGGGAAGTATCTGCTTTTGTTAGCCAAATATATTTACCAAGCTCTTCGGGTAGTTCCTACCCTGTTTTTTTTTATATTTTTCTAATATTTCAACATCAATTTTCCAATATTTTTTATATTCAATGCCGCATTGTAATCTCTATCAATTTCAATTCCACAGCACTCACATTTATAACTTCTTTCTGATAATTCCAGTTTCTCTTTAACATTTCCACATTTACTACAAGTTTTCGACGATGGAAACCACTTATCTATCTTCAAAAATTGCTTTCCTAAAAACATCAGTTTATACTCAAGCATCTTCAAAAACATTCCCCATCCATTATCTCCTACACTTTTCCCCAAATTTAATGCCTGGCTCATCCCTTTCATATTCAAATCCTCGACAATCACAGCATTATGTTCTTTGGACAATTTTTTCGATAATTTATGTAAAAAATCTCTTCGACAATTTTTGATATATTCATGCAATTTTGATATTTTCGCTTTTTGTTTATACCAATTTTTAGAAAATTTCACTTTTCTTGACAATGACTTTTGTAATTTTTTCAATTTTTTCTCCAATATCCTAAAATATTTTGGATAATCAGCTCTTTGGTTTTCAGAACTGACAAATAATTCAGACATTGAAAAATCAAGTCCAATTACTTTATCATTACTTGGTATTTTTTGAATTTCTTTTTCAAATTCTGTCAAAACCGAAACATAATAACTTCCATTGCTGTTTGTCAATGTTACCGACTTTATTATATAATTCTTTGGTATTTCTCTATGATATTTCAATTTTATTCTTTTCAGTTTTGGCAAAACCAAATATTTGTTTTCTTCAATTCTTATCGAATTATTCACACAATTTGTCGTGTAACTTTTAACATTATTCTTTTTAGATTTAAACTTTGGAAACTTCGCTCTCTTCTGAAAAAAATTCGTAAACGATCGTTTTACATTCAATTGAGCATTTGAAAGTGCTAGACTGTCTACTTCTTTCAAAAATTGGTTTTCACTTTTCAAACTGGCAGGTGTAATTATTTTATTTTTCCCAGTTTCTTCATAAATTTTATTTGCTGTATACAAAATTGTATTGTAAACAAAACGAACACATCCAAAAGTCTTATTTATCAATAATTCCTGCTCTTTATTTGGATAAATTCTGTATTTGAATGCCAAATTATATTTCATGAAATTACACCTCCTTTTGATTTTGAATATTATTTTTAATTATTTTTATTCAATATTTTATACAAAAATTGTATCATAAGAGTATACTTTTTTCAATTTTTTTACAAAAAAAGCAATTCATCTCCCACTTGTAGAAGTCGGAGACTTCTTGCTATCTTTTTGTTAAATTAATAATATATATTTATTGTATTTTTTTATATATTATTAGTGTTGCACTTGATTTATGTAATGCACAATATATACCAAAAAAATATTAAAAAAACACTTGACATAAGAATAAATATGTAGTATAATTGTTTTTGTAAATTTGTTTAGCCTTGGTGGCGAAATCGGTAGACGCACAGGACTTAAAATCCTGTGGAATATTATTCCGTGCCGGTTCAAGTCCGGCTCGAGGCACCACTAACAAATATTAGATTGTCGCGGGATAGAGCAGTCAGGTAGCTCGTCGGGCTCATAACCCGAAGGTCGTTGGTTCAAATCCGGCTCCCGCCACCAAATTATGCCTAGATAGCTCAGTTGGTTAGAGCATACGGTTCATACCCGTAGGGTCGGAAGTTCGAATCTTCTTCTAGGCACCATTTTAAAAAATAATTTAAGGTAGGAAGTTAATTAGCTTTCTTTTTTTTTGTTTAAAAAACTTGACTTAATTCAATATTTGATGTATAAAATTTAAATAAATAATAACAAAAGGAAAAATGATTATGAAAATTTTAATAATGAGATTTAGCTCGTTTGGTGATGTTTTGCTGACGACTCCTGTAATCAGAGCGATTAAAAAAAAATATCCAGATGCCACAATTGATTTTGCCGTCTATGACGCTTTTTCACAAGCAATTTCACTTAATCCAGATATCCGAAAACTTGTGATTTTTGAAAAGAAAAAAAGTAAGGATAAAGAATATATAAAAAATATAATTTCTCAATTAAAAAAAGAAAAATATGATTTTGTGATTGATTTACATTCTAAAATTTTGTCGAGAATAATCGGAATAAAATTGAAAAATTCTAAAACTAAATATTTTCGCTACAAAAAAAGAAAATGGTGGAAGACTCTTTTGGTCAAAGCGAAAATTATTGATTATAATGCTGACTGCACGATTGTGGAAAGTTATTTTTCTGCACTAAAAAAATTGGGAATTGAATTTTCTTGGAAAAATAAAAAAAATGGACTTGGGGATGCGTTGGAATTTTATGTGGAAAATTCAGTAGAAAAAAATTTGATTGAAAAATATGATTTAAAAAATGAAGATTATTTTGTTCTTGCGCCAGGAGCTTCTAAATTTACGAAAAAATGGCCATTTTACAATGAACTAGCGAAAGATTTGTTAAAATATTTTTCCCAAAAAAATATAAAAATTTTTGTGATTGGTGGAAAAGAAGATGAAAAAATTGTGCAAGACGATGAAAATGGGAGAATTATTAATTTATGTGGAAAAATTTCTTTTAAAGAAAGCGGAATTATTTTGAAATATGCAAAAATTGCTGTTGTAAATGACTCTGGACCATTTCATATAGCTCGTGCTGTCAAAACTCCAACTTTTGTATTTTTTGGACCAACAGATCCAAATTTATTTTCTTTTGAGAAAAATACTTTTTTAATAAAGAATCCAAATTGTAAACCTCACTCGCTTTATGGAGATGACAAATTTCCTAAAAAATACGAAGACTGCATGTCAGGAATATCTGTAAAAGAAGTAATGAAAAAAATAATTTTTGAATATGAAAAAATTATTAAAAATAAAAATAATTTGAAATAAGGAGAAAAAAATGAAAATACTCGCAATCGAATCTTCGTGCGATGAAACTTCAGTCGCTGTAATTGAAGATGGAAAAAAAGTGTTGAGTAACATCATTTCAACACAAATTGACATTCATAAAGAATTTGGTGGAGTTGTGCCTGAAATCGCTTCTCGTCACCACATTGAAAATATTTTACCAGTTTTTACACAAGCGTTAAAAAAAGCAGATGTAACTCTTAAAGATATTGATTACATCGCTGTTACAAATACACCAGGACTAATTGGATCACTTTTAGTCGGACTTATGTTTGCAAAATCAGTAAGTTTTGCCAACAATATTCCGCTTATTCCAATAAATCACATAAACGGACATATTTTTTCAAGTTTTATTGAAAGTGATGTAAAACTTCCAGCAATTTCACTTGTTGTCTCAGGTGGACACACAAATTTGTATTATATTTACGAAAAAGATGAGAAAATTGTGACAGAGCTTTTGGGAGAAACTTTGGACGACGCAGTTGGAGAAACTTATGACAAAATTGCTAGAATTTTGGGACTTCCATATCCCGGCGGTCCGCAAATTGATAGACTTTCTGTTGAAGGAAAAGATATTTTAAAAATCAAAAAACCTAAAGTTGACGGATATAATTTTAGTTTTAGCGGAGTTAAAACTTTTATTACAAATTATGTGAATCACGAAAGAATGAAAAAAAATGAGATTTCAAAAGAAGATATTTCAAAGTCGTTGCAAGAAGCTATTGTAAACATTTTGTATGACAAAGTTGAAAAAGTGGTAAAAGAAAAAAATGTAAAAACTTTGCTTGTAGCTGGAGGAGTTTCAGCGAATAAAGGTCTTCGGAAAAAATTTGAAAATTTTTCAGATATTGAAGTTCATTTTCCCAAAATGGAATATTGTACGGATAATGCGGCAATGATTGGAGTTGCGGCTTATTACGAACTTAAAAATAAAAAAATTGATGACAAAAAAAATAATTACGATGTCGATGCGATTTCTACAAAAGAAGAAAAATAAAAAAATACAATAAAAAAAATAAAAAGGAGAAATTTTATCATGAAATTAATCGTAGGATTAGGAAATCCAGGCGAACAATATAAACTAACTAGACATAACATAGGATTTATATTTATTGACGAATATTTAAAAGAAAAAAAAATTACAAATTTTACTGAAAAATATAAATCACTTTTTGTAAACACAAATTACAATGGTGACAAAGTTTTTTATCAAAAACCCTTGACTTTTATGAATTTAAGTGGAGAAGCAGTTGGAGAAGCGATAAGATTTTTTAAGATTGATCCAAAAACTGAACTTTTTGTAATTTACGACGATATGGATATGCAGTTTGGAAAATTGAAAATTAAGCAAAATGGAAGTGCTGGAGGACATAATGGGATAAAATCCATTATTTCGCATGTTGGAAATGAATTTGTGCGAATAAAATTTGGAATTGGAAAACCCAAGACGAAAGAAGAAACATTGGGATTTGTGCTTGGAAAATTTACACCTGAAGAAAAGGAAGTTTTAAGAGATTCGAGAGAAAAGATTTTTAATTTAATTGATGATATAAAAGACGATATGCCAACTCAAAAATTGATGAATAAATATAATTCTAAAAAATAATTTTTTATTTTTTTAAAATTGTATATAAAAATGTTGACTTATAAAGTTATTGTGCTATAATAATTTTGTAAAAAATTAAAAATCTGCAACAACTGTATTTGAACAAAATTTCTAGAAACTTAATGAACAGAATTTAAAAATATATTAGTTGCATGAAAGGATGTAAAAATGAAAAAAATATTGATTATTTTGTCACTGCTTATGACATTTGTGCTAGGTTGTGCCAAAACTGTTAAAACTTTTGAAATCAATGCAGAACCAGGAACTAAAGTTCCAAATTTTGAGCTAAAAGATTTTAGTGCAGCAAAAACACAAGTTAGAAAAATTTTTAATAACGGAAAGCCAACTTTATTTATAGTAGCTGCTGAATGGTGTCCTGATTGTCATGCTGAATTACCTGATGTGCAAAAATTTTATGAAGAAAATAAAGACAATGTAAATGTAGTAGTTGTATTTACAAACAAGAGATCTTCTCTTGCAAAAGCGAAAAAATATGTGGAAGAAAGTAAATTTACTTTCCCTGTTTATTACGACTTTGACGGTTCAATTTTGAAAGGATTTAAAGTGACTGAAGTTCCAACTAATGTTAAAATAAATAAATCTGTAATAGAAGATGTTCAAAAAGGGACTATGAAAATTGACGGATTAAATAAAATGTTTGCAAAATAAAAAAATTTTTATAAAAAATAAAAAATACAGGATTTTTATTATGTTAAATAAATTTCCTGTATTTTTAATTTAATAATTTATAAAATTATTTTTATAATTATTTTTATAAAGAAAGAAAATATTTTACCAATTCTTCTTCAATTTTGTCATTAAATTTTCCAATTCTGTAATTATATTTTAAATCTTCAAAATTATCTGGATTTTTTTCCATTTCTTCTCTCACAACTTTTGGAAATTCATTCCAGAATAATTCATATTTTTCTCCTTTTTTGGCAAATAAAGACGGTATTTTTATTTTTTCTCCTTCTTTCAAATTTGGAAAAAACTCAGCTCCAGTTTTTCTATTTCGGTAATCTATTTTAATTTTATCGTTCAAATCGCTAAATTTTTTCAAAAATGTAACTGCAGCTCTGCAATCTGGACAATAAACTTGTGCAATTGCAACAATTTCTATTTCTTTTTCAATATTTTTTATTGCTTTTACCGTTTTTTCCGAAAGCTGAACTTTTTCTATAATTCTTAACTGTTTTTTATCTTCCTGCTCTTCTGTAACTTCATATTTTAAATAATCTTCAAATGTAGCCATAAAATCTTTATCCTTTCAATCTTTTCAATCTTTTTAAAACTATTCAATTATATAATTGAATACTATCATATTTAATTTTATAAGTCAAGATTTTTTTTATATAAACATGGCAAAATAATTATTTGGTGAACTACTCCCACTTATAGAAAGCCTACGATTTCTTGCTATCTTTTTATTAAAAAAATGAAAAAATTAACTTAAATTTCACTCTTTCGTTGTAAAATACTTATTTTTTTGGTATAATTTTATTTATAAAGTAAAAATTTTTTGAATAAAGGAGAAAAAAATGGATTATGGACAGTTAGTTAAATTGATTAACGACATTAATAGCTTTATTGCTAGTAATATTCTGATGTGGGGGTTGCTTGGAGCTGGAACTTATTTGAGCTTTCTTTTGGGATTTCCACAGATTACAAAAATAGGCTATGCTTTTAAAATGGTATTTGGAGGACTGTTTAAAAAAACTGAAAATTCTAATGAAGGTTCTATGTCTTCGTTTCAAGCATTGGCGACAGCTGTTGCGGCGCAAGTTGGAACTGGAAATGTGGCAGGAGTTGCTACTGCTATTACTGCTGGAGGACCTGGTGCAGTTTTTTGGATGTGGGTTTCGGCTTTTTTAGGAATGGGAACAATTTTTACAGAAGCAGTTTTGGCACAAAAGTATAGAAAAAGAATTCACGGGGAATTAGTTGGAGGACCTGCATATTACATTTCAAGAGGACTTAAGAAAACAGGAAAATTTGCCAAATTTTTAGCTGGTTTCTTTTCTGTGACAATTATTTTGGCACTTGGATTTATGGGAAATGCTGTTCAATCGAATTCAATAGCTGCGGGTATAAAAGGAATATCTGGACTGGAAAATATAAATGCTGGTATAATAGGAGTTATAGTTGCAATTTTGGCTGCCTTAATTTTTATTGGCGGAATGAGTAAAATAGCAAAATTTGCTGAGTTAGTAGTGCCTATTATGGCAGCTGTATATATTTTAGCGAGTATTTTGGTGCTGATAATCTTTCATAAAGAAGTTGTTCCAACATTTGTCTGGATTGTAAAAAGTGCATTTAGTCCAAATGCCGTTGCAGGTGGAATTGCTGGAGCTAGTGTAAAAGTGGCTGTGCAAAAAGGAATCGCCAGAGGTCTTTTTTCAAATGAAGCAGGAATGGGGTCAACTCCTCATGCTCACGCTGTGGCACATGTAAAACATCCGGTAGAACAAGGGCTTTCAGCTATGATAGGAGTGTTTATCGACACAATTTTAGTATGTAGTGCAACTGCACTATCTATATTAGTTACAAAGGCTTATATTTTAAAAGATGCAAAAGGAAATTTTCTTGTGGGGGCGCAGCTTACGCAAGGTGCATTTAAAAGCTCTTTTGGAGAATTTGGAGCGATACTTTTAGCTGTATGTCTAGCATTTTTTGCATTTACAACAATAATTGGATGGTATTATTTTGGAGAATCGGATATCAAATTTTTGTTTGGGAAAAAGATGTTGCTTCCGTACAGAATTATTGTGATTCTTTGCATAATAGCAGGATCACTGCAGGAAGTAAAAATTGTCTGGTCATTGGCTGACATATTTAACAGTTTAATGGTAATGCCAAACTTGATTGCCATTGTCTGGATGTCGTTTGAAGTAAAAGCGCTTTTCAAGGATTATAAGGAAAAAAGTTCAAAAGGAAATGTGACTTATGATTATAGCGCAGAAGATGAATAATTTTTATTTAACACAAAAAATTTAAAAAATAAAAAAATAGAACTATCTAAAAAATAATAAAAAGATAGTTCTTTTTTAATTAAAATTAAATATAAAATTAAGTTTTTATATCAAATGAAAAAAATCACTTGACAATTTTTAATAAAAGTAGTAGTATTATATCAAAAGTAAAAAGTATATATTTACAAATTATTGGGAGGAATCATAAATGGCAGTTAAAGATTTGGACAGTTTGAAAGAATTGATTGCTCGTGTACGACGAGCTCAAGAAGAGTTTTCTAAATTTGACCAAGAAACAGTCGATAAAATTTTTAGAAAAGTAGCTCAAAGAATTAATGACGAAAGAATTACACTTGCAAAAATGGCAGTGGAAGAAACAGGAATGGGAATAATTGAAGATAAAGTTATAAAAAATCACTTTGCTTCGGAATATATTTATAATAAATACAAAGATGAAAAAACTTGTGGAGTTTTGGAAGAAGATAAATCTTATGGAGTTAAAAAAATAGCTACTCCAATAGGAGTTATCGCTGGAGTTGTTCCAACTACAAATCCGACTTCAACAGCAGCTTTTAAAATATTATTAACATTAAAAACAAGAAATGGTATTATTTTATCACCACATCCAAGAGCAAAAAAATGTACAATTTATGCAGCTAAACTTGCATTGGAAGAAGCTGTTAAATATGGAGCGCCAAAAGATATAATTGGATGGGTAGACGAGCCAAGTGTAGAATTATCTAAAGAACTTATGGAAAATGCAGATTTAATTCTTGCAACAGGTGGACCTGGAATGGTTAAAGCGGCTTATTCATCTGGAAAACCAGCAATTGGAGTTGGAGCTGGAAATACGCCAGTTATAATTGATGAAACAGCTGATATAAAAATGACAGTAAACTATATCTTGATGTCTAAAACATTTGATAATGGAGTAATTTGTGCGACTGAACAATCTGTTATCGTTGACAATAAAATTTATGACAAAGTTAAACAGGAATTTTTGGACAGAGGTGCTTACATCTTAAACGATGAAGAAAAACAAAAAGTTAGAGAAATTTTATTTATAAATGGAAGATTAAATGCAGAAGTTGTTGGAAAAAGCGCTTATATAATCGCACAAATGGCAGGACTTGAAATTCCTCATGCTGCAAAAGTTTTAATTGGTGAAGTTGAATCAACAGGACTTGAAGAACCATTTGCGCACGAAAAATTATCACCAGTACTTGCAATGTATAGAAGTGAAAACTTTGAAGATGCACTTGATAAAGCGGAAACACTGGTTGAATTAGGTGGACTTGGACATACTTCAGCTCTTTATGTAAATTTGGCAGAAAGAGAAAAAATTGATGAATTTGGAAGAAAAATGAAAACAGGAAGAACATTGATTAATATGCCAGCGTCACTTGGAGCAATTGGAGATGTATTTAACTTTAAATTGGAACCATCATTGACACTTGGATGCGGTTCTTGGGGTGGAAACTCAGTTTCTGAAAATATCGGAGTAAAACATCTTATCAATGTTAAAACAATAGCGGAAAGAAGGGAAAATATGTTGTGGTTCAAAGTGCCTCAGAAAGTATATTTTAAATATGGTTCACTTCCAACAGCTTTGGAAGAATTAAAAGGAGAACATAAAAAAGCGTTTATCGTAACAGATAGCGTATTAGCAGAATTGGGATACACAGATCACATTACAAAAGTCTTGGAAGAAATTGGAATTGACTTTAGAATTTTCTCTGATGTAAAAGCAGACCCATTGCTTAGTGCGACAAAAGAAGGAGCAAAAGCTATGCTTGAATTTAAGCCAGATGTAATTATTGCACTTGGTGGAGGTTCAGCGATGGATGCCGCTAAAATTATGTGGGTATTATATGAATATCCAGATACTAGATTTAAAGATTTAGCAATGAGATTTATGGACATAAGAAAAAGAATTTTGCCATTCCCTAAAATGGGATTAAAAGCTAAATTTATCGCAGTTGCAACATCAGCTGGAACTGGTTCAGAAGTTACACCATTTTCAATTATTACAGATGATGAAACTGGAGTAAAATATTCACTTGCAGACTATGAATTAACTCCGAATGTTGCAATAAATGATCCGGAACTAATGCTTTCAATGCCTAAAGGACTTACTGTGGCTTCAGGAATTGATGTATTCACTCACGCACTTGAGTCTTATGTTTCAGTTATGGCGACAGAATATACAAAACCTTATTCATTAGAAGCGGCTAGATTGGTATTCAAATATCTTCCAGAGTCAGTTGATGGTGGAGCAAAAGCTATAAAAGCTAAAGAAAAAATGGCAAATGCTTCTTGTCTTGCAGGTATGGCTTTCGCAAATGCATTTTTAGGAATCAATCACTCACTTGCACATAAATTAGGTGGAAAATTCCATATTCCTCACGGAATTGCAAATGCAATTATATTAGAAACTGTAATAAGATATAATGCTGCTGATGCACCTACAAAAATGGGAGTTTTCCCTCAATATAGATATCCAAATGCAATGCAAAGATATGCAGAAATGTCTGACCATTTAGGATTTGGAAAAGATGTACATACAAAAGAAGAAAAAATGGAAAAATTAATTGATGGAATTGTGGAAATTAAAAAACGAATTGGTATACCTATGACAATTAAAGATTGGGGAGTACCTGAAAAAGACTTTTTAGAAGCGGTTGATGAAATGGCATTGAATGCATTTGATGATCAATGTACAGCAGCTAACCCTAGATACCCACTAATTTCTGAATTGAAGGAAATTTTACTAGAAGCTTATTATGGAACAAAAGATTATAAAAAAGAAGAAGAATAGTTAGTTTTCTAAATTAAAACTTTCTAAACTAAAACTATTTTAACAAAAAGATGGCAAGAAGTCTCCAACTTCTATAAGTGGGAGATGAATTGCATTTTTGATTGACATTTATAGCAAGGAGTAGTTCACTAAAACTGCACTTAAAATCTTAAATACAAGATAAGAGAGTGTAGTTTTTTTATATTAAAATAAAAAATATTTGTATACAAAAATAAATAACTTGCAAATATGTATTTTTATAGATATAATAAGATATATAAAAATTTTGGAAAAGAAAGGAAGAAAATCTAAGTATGAAAAATATTTTGAAATTTTTGATTAAACGGATTTTGATGGGGCTTGGGACACTTTGGCTTGTCGTTACGATTACATTTTTTTTGATACATATGCTTCCTGGCGATCCGTTTCAAGATGAAAAGGCGATACCACCTGCAATTAAAGCAAATTTGATGGCAAAATATCATTTGGATAAACCTTTGGGCGTTCAGTATGTGGAATATTTAAAAAGTGTTTCAACTGGAGATTTGGGAATGTCTATGAAGGCGTCTGGAAGAACGGTAAACAGCATGATAAAGGATGGATTTCCAGTATCGGCTGATCTAGGAGCTAGGGCTTTAATTTTTGCACTTATAGTGGGAATTCCTTTGGGGATTATAGCTGGGCTTAAGAGAGGAAAATATCAGGATAAAATTGCGATGTTGATTGCGATAGTTGGAATTTCTGTACCAAGTTTCGTACTGGCTGGACTTTTACAAAAATATTCAGTCGATGTTCACAACAGAATTTTAATTGGTAAATTGCATTTACCACTTTTGAAGATTTCACTGCTTGGTTGGAAAAAACCTGAGAATAAAATACTTCCTGTAATTTCACTGGGGCTTTATACGATAGCGCTTGTGGCTAGACTTTTGCGGGATAAAATGATAGAAGTGATGGGGCAGGATTACATAAAACTTGCGATTGCAAAAGGTGTGAAACCACGAGATGTGGTTTTTAAACATGCTTTGAGAAATGCAATTTTGCCAATTATTACGATAATGGGACCTACGATTGCGGCGGTTCTTACAGGTTCGTTTGTAATTGAGCAGATGTTTTCGATTCCGGGACTTGGAAAATATTTTGTTGGTAGTATTAACGACAGAGATTATACTTTAATTTTGGGAGTTACGGTGTTTTATGCAATCTTTTTGATTTCGATTATGATAGTTATGGATATTATCTATGTTTTGGTTGACCCTAAAATTAAACTTGGGAAAGGAGAAAATGAGTAAATGACACAAGATATAAAAAATAATGATTATTTGCCAAAGCCAGAAGACTTTGAAATAGTGGGACCAAATTTGGCACAAAGTGAAGTTATTTACAAGCCAAGTTTAACTTTTTGGCAAGACGGACTGAGAAGGTTTAAAAAGAATAAATTGGCACTTACATTTTTAGTGATAACTGCGGTATTTCTATTTTTGGCAATATTTGGACAGATGATGACGAAATACACTTATAACAGCAATGACTTGTCTTCTAAGTTTTTGACTCCGATGGAAGGAATGAAAAAAGGTCACTTTTTGGGTACTGATAATTTAGGAAGAGATTTGTTTGCAAGACTTTCACAGGGAATTAGAATTTCTATGGAACTTGCAATTGTGACAGCTGCCATTTGTGTTGTATTTGGGACAATTTATGGAGCTGTTTCAGCATATTTTGGAGGAATTGTAGATACAATTATGACAAGATTTGTGGAAATTTTGATGATTATTCCTTCTATGATTTATATAATTTTACTTATGGTAATTATGGGAAATGGAATAAAGACAATAATTATTGCGATGTCGCTTACAAGATGGTTAAATTATTCACTGTTAGTTCGTGGAGAGGTTTTGAAAATAAAAGAAAATGAATTTGTATTGGCTTCAAAATCGCTTGGAGGAAATTTTTGGTGGATAACGCTAAAACATTTGGTGCCAAATACACTTAGCATAATAATAATAAGACTTACGACGGATATACCAAATATTATTTTTACAGAAGCATTTTTGAGCTTTATTGGACTTGGAGTACCCATTCCACAGGCTTCGCTTGGAAATTTGGTCTATGACGGGTCGTCTAATATAACTTCTTATCCGTATTTATTTATTATTCCGTCAGTTGTAATTTCACTTATTACATTGTCATTTAATATTATAGGAGATGCACTAAATGATGCACTAAATCCTAAATTGAGAAGTTAAAATTTAATTTTTTCTAAAAATTTGGAAAGGAAAAAATGGAAAAAATGGGAAAAAAATTATTGGAAGTAAAAAATTTAAGTGTTTCTTTTAATACTTATGCAGGAGAAGTTCAGGCGCTTCGTGGAATAAGTTTTTTCGTTGAAAGAGGAGAAACTTTGGCAATTGTCGGAGAATCTGGAAGTGGAAAGTCGGTTACAGTTCAGACGATTATGAAACTTATTCAAATGCCGCCGGGAGAGATAAAATCGGGAGAAATTTTGTTTGACGGAGAAGATTTGGTCACTATAAGTGATGAAAAAATGGCAAAACTTCGTGGTGGAAAAATTGGGATGATATTTCAAGATCCAATGACTTCACTAAATCCAACAATGAAAATTGGAAAGCAGATTATGGAAGGAATTTTAATTCATAAAAAAGTAAATAAAATTGAAGCTAAAAAGAGAGCTATTGAAATGCTTAAAAAAGTTGGAATTCCAAAGCCAGAAGAGCGATTTAATCAATATCCACATGAATTTTCTGGAGGAATGCGGCAAAGAGTTGTAATTGCAATCGCTCTTGCATGTGAGCCAGATTTACTTATCTGTGATGAGCCAACAACGGCGTTAGATGTTACAATTCAAGCACAGATACTGGATTTGATAAATGAAATAAAAAAGGAATTAAATATAGCGGTCATTCTTATAACTCATGATTTGGGAGTTGTAGCGCAAACGGCAGATAGAGTTATTGTTATGTACGCAGGAGAAAAATTGGAAGAAGCGCCAGTCAGAGAATTATTTAAAAATCCAAAGCATCCTTACACTTGGGGACTATTAAAATCACTTCCAAGACTGGATATGAACTCAAATGAAAGGCTTACTTCAATTCCTGGAACACCGCCAGATTTGTTAAATCCGCCAAAAGGAGATCCATTTGCAGCTCGTTCTGAATATGCGATGAAAATTGACTATGAGAGAAAGCCACCGATGATTGATTTAGGAGGCGGACATTTTGTAAAATCGTGGTTGTATGTCAAAGGAGCTCCTAAAATTGAATTTTTAAAAGATGAAAAAAATGACGACTAGGAAGTGAATTATGGAAAAAATAATAGAGATGAAAAATTTAAAAAAATATTTTCCAATGAAAAAAAAGACTGTATTAAAAGCGGTTGACAATGTGACGATGGATATTTACAAAGGAGAAATCCTAAGTCTTGTCGGGGAATCTGGAAGTGGGAAAACAACGCTTGGAAGAACAATTAGTCGACTTTACAAAAAGACAAATGGAGAGATTTTGTATAATGGAAAACCTGTGGAAGATTACAGCTTAAAGGATTTCACAAAAGAGATTCAGATGATATTTCAAGATCCACAGGCATCGCTAAATCCCCGAATGACGGTAGGAGATATAGTCGCTGAAGGAATTGACATTCATAAACTTGCAAGTTCAAAGCAGGAGAGAATGGAAAAAGTTTATAGTTTATTGGAATTAGTTGGATTAAACAGGGAACATGCCAGTCGTTTTCCACACGAATTTTCTGGAGGACAACGGCAAAGAATTGGAATTGCTAGAGCACTTGCGGTAAATCCAAGTGTTTTGGTATGTGATGAGCCAATTTCGGCACTGGATGTGTCAATTCAAGCACAAGTTGTAAATTTATTAAAGGATTTACAAAAGGAGAGAAACTTAACGATGTTGTTTATTGCACATGACTTGTCGATGGTAAAATATATTTCAGATAGAGTGGCAGTTATGTATCGGGGAAAAGTTGTGGAACTTGGAACACCTGACGCAGTTTACGGAGATCCTGTTCACAGTTATACAAAATCGTTGATTTCAGCCGTACCAGTTGCAGATCCAGATTATAAAAAGACGGAAAAAATTAATATGGATGAATCATATTTGCGAAGTCCGATTGGAAATGTGTCTGAAATTAATGAAGTTCCAAGTGAACCAGAGCTTACGGAATATAGACCGGGACATTTTGTGGAAACCGCATTTTTGAGAGAAAAAAATTTGATTTAAATGTCATTTTAAAGAAAAAAATAAAAAACAAAATAAAAATAAATAAATAAAAAAAGGATGGTAAAAAAATGAAAAAAATTTTGTTACTTTTAAGTTTAGTTGCATTTTTTATCGTTTCTTGCGGAAGTGGAAGCGGCGATAATGAGCTAATTTTAAATTTAAAAGAAGAAGGAAAATCTTATGACCCAGAATTAGCAAATGATTCAACAGGAGAATTTGTCGATTCACTTTTGACAGAAACACTTACAAGACAGGCAAAAGATGGAAAATCAATGCCAGGGGTGGCAAAAACTTGGGAACACAATCAAGATTCAACAGTTTGGACATTCCATTTGAGAGATAATGCAAAATGGTCAAATGGAGATCCGATTACAGCGCAAAACTTTAAAGATGGATGGGTAAGAGCATTAAATCCAAAAACTGCATCAAAATATGCAGATAAATTATTTTACATAAAAAATGCAAAAGAATTTAATTCAGGAAAAATCAAAAATCCTGACGAATTGGGAATAAAAGTTGTGGATAACTACACTTTAGTAGTAACTTTAAATGATCCATTGCCATATTTTGACTCAATTGTGCGAATTCAAACTTATGCACCGCTTAATAAAGCATTTTATGACAAAGTTAAAGATAAATATATGACTAGTAAAGAAACTTCAATTTCATCAGGAGTTTATAAAATAAAAGAATGGACAAGAGACTCACAAATTGTCTTTGAAAAAAATGAAAATTATTGGAATAAAGACAGCATAAAACTTGAAGGTGTAAAAGTTGTGTTTATAAACGATCCGAATGGAAGCTTGAACGCATTTAAAAATGATGAGATAGATTCGACAAATATTTCTATTGAACAAGCTAAAGAATTTAAAGATGACAAGAGAAAAATACTTACAGACGACGGTTCTGTCTGGTATATGACTTACAATATGAAAAATAAAGTTCTTGCCAACAAAAAAATAAGACAGGCGTTGTCTCTTGCTGTAGATAGAGAAAAATTGGTGTCTGATGTGCTTAGTGGAACTGGAAAACCTGCTTATACATACACTGCAAAAGGTGTTGGAATAATGGGAGTGCAAAAAGATTTTTCTGAAGAAGCTGGAAAAGTGTTTCCTGCATTTGATGCTGCAAAAGCGAAAAGTTTGTTAGCTGAAGGATTAAAAGAGCTAAATTTACAAAAGTTGCCGACACTTGAAATGATTTTTAACGACAGTGGAAACAATAAAATTATTTCAGAATATATTCAAGATCAAATCCATAAAAATTTAGGAGTTGATATTAAAATACAGGCGATGACTTTTAGTGAAAGACTTGCCAGAATGGAACAGAGAAACTATGAAATTGCACTTGCTGGTTATAATGGGGACTTTAATGACGCAATCACTTATTTGGACAGATTTGTGACAAAAGATGGAAATAATTACTCAGATTACTCAAATCCAGAATATGACAGATTGGTTAAATTTGTAAAATCTTCTGGAGATCAAAAAGCGAGAGTGGCTTCAATGATTCAAATGGAAAAAATTCTTGCTGATGATATGCCAGTTGGAATACTTTATTACAGACAGAATACAAAATTAGTTAATCCAAGAGTTCACGACATAGTATTTAGTCCAATTGGAAAAGATTATGTACTGGACTATACTTATATTAAATAAATTTTAAAAATAATAAAAAAAGAAAGAGAGGATTTTTAGATGAAAAAATTATTGTTGATATTGGCAATGTCGCTATTTCTACTATCTTGTGGAAATGGTGGGAATGACCAAAACACATTTTCTGTAAATATTGTAACGGAGCCAAGTTCGATTGACCCGCAAATCACAACTGACATTCCTGGAGGAACAGTCGATGAACTTATTTTAGAAGGATTGCTTCGAAAAGATAAAAATGGAAAATCAGTTGCAGGACTTGCAAAATCGTGGGAAAAATCAAAAGATGGATTAAAATGGACATTTCACTTAAGAGATGGAATAAAATGGTCAAACGGAGATCCAGTAACCGCAAAAGACTTTAAAGCAGGATGGCTTCGTGCGCTAAATCCAGCAACAGCGGCAAGTAACGCAAATATGTTATTTGTAATAAAAAATGGAGAAAAATATAACGCTAAAAAAGCGAGTGCCGAAGAAGTTGGAATTAAAGTGGTTGATGACAAAACTTTGGAAGTTACATTGGAAGCACCAGTTTCATATTTTGATGATTTGGTAACATTTAAAGCATATATGCCTCTAAATGAAAAATATTATAATCAAGTTAAAGACAAATATTTTTCAGAAGCTAAATATACAATAGCTGTAGGTCCTTACACTTTGGACGACTGGACACATAATTCAGAATTGAGATTGAAAAAGAATCCTAATTACTGGGATGCGGCAAATGTTAAGACAGAAAATGTAGTTTTGAAAATGATTGACAGTAATTCGTCTGTAAATGCTTTTAAAAATGATGAAGTTGATGTTACACCAGTTACATTTGAACAAGCAAAAGAATTTAATGGAAAACCTGAATTAGTGACAGCTAAAGATGGAGGAATTTATTATTTATTGTTTAATGTAAACGATCCAGCTTACAAAAATGTGAAAATCAGAAAAGCTATTTCAATGGCAATCAATAAAAATGATTTGTTGACTAAAGCACTTTCAAATTCTGAAAAAGCGACTAAGACTTTCACACCGCAAGGAATTGGACTTAACGGACTAAAAGGTGATTTTGCCAAAGAAGTTCCAACAGATCAGCCAAAATATGATGTGGCAGAAGCTAAAAAATTGTTAGCTGAAGGAATGAAAGAAGCGGGGATTTCTAAATTGCCAAATATAAAAATATTATTTAATGACAGTGGAAGTAGAAAAGCCATTGTGGAATATATTCAAGATAATTTAAAAACTAATTTAGGTGTTCAAGTTGATGCAGAAATGGTTACTGGAAAAGAGCGTGTAAACCGTACAAAAGAAAATAACTTTAACATTGCTCTAATGAACTGGACTGGAGATTTCTTAGATCCAATTACATATTTAGATTTATTTGAAAGTACAAATGCAAATAACCGTGGAAAATTCGTAAATTCAAGATATGACCAGCTTGTAAAAACTGTAAAATCAACAGATGATCCGCAAACAAGAGTACCAGCGATGATTGAAATGGAAAAAATAATTTCGCAAGAAGCTCCAGTTGTAATTTTATTCCAAAAACAAAAACAATATTTAGTTAATCCGAGAGTTACTAATTTAGGATTTGTTTCAATTGGTGGAGAATTCTTTATAAGAGATGTTGTTTTAAAATAAATATCAAAAAAAGAAAACTAAAAAAATTTAAAATAAAAAA
The DNA here is from genome assembly GCF_018128225.1 of Leptotrichia sp. oral taxon 218. Classification (NCBI taxonomy): domain Bacteria; kingdom Fusobacteriati; phylum Fusobacteriota; class Fusobacteriia; order Fusobacteriales; family Leptotrichiaceae; genus Leptotrichia; species Leptotrichia sp. oral taxon 218. The sequence goes on from NZ_CP072377.1 coordinate 2,090,737, forward strand.
AGTCGGGAAAATTTCTCGGCTTTTTTAAATAAAATCTTAAATAAAATTTATAAGTTTATCAATATCAGAATAAATGTTTTTGTAATTCACAAAAGGTCTTTTTAGCACCAAAACAACTGTTCCAAATTCTTTACAGGCATCAATTTTTTCTTTTTCTCCGCCAGTTTTTCCACTTTCTTTTGTAATCAAAAAATCAATTTTAAAACTTTTAAGCATAGCTAAATTCAAATTTTTATCAACAGGCCCTTGAATTGCAATTATATTTTTAGGCAAATATCCAAGATTTTCTGCCTTTTGAATGGAAGAAGTTGTAGGAAGAATTCGAACAAAAAGATTATTTTTCTCGCCCATAACTTTTATTTCTTCCAAATTATTCGATCCCAATGTACTTAAAATATTTTTATTTTCATATTTTAAAACAAAGTCATTCATTTCTTGTAAAGTTTCAAATTTAAAGACATTTTCATCTCCATAATCAAGCATTTCCCGCTCAAATCTTACATATTTAATTCCAAGTTTTTGTGTAACATTCAAAATAGAGCGGCTCACATTTGCAGCATACGGATGACTTGCATCGATGACAATATTTATATTTTTTTCGGTGATGACTTTTTCCATTTGCTCTTCATCCAATTTCTTACAAATTATTTGAATATTTTTTTTGCTATCTAAAGTATATTTTTTCAAAAGTTCTCCGCCGTAGGAAGTGGCAGTGCTAACAAGAATATCCTTTTTATTTTTCACACTGACGAGTTTTTCCAAAATATCTCTTCCATCTTTTGTTCCGCCAATTATCCAAATCATATTTCTCTCTTTCCAAAATTTTTTATTAATTTTATTATAATTTTTAAATAATTCTATTGAAAAAATTTACCATTTTCAAAATAAAATACTCGGCATTCTCCATTTCCAATAAGTTTTCTTTCATCTAAATCGTCTGCTTCCCTGTTTTCAATATAGTTAAAGAAAAGCTCTAAAACAGTTCCGTGTGTGACAACCAAAATATTTCCGCTTTCGTGAGCTTTCACAATCTTGTCAAGTCCTTGTAAAAATCTAGTTAGTCCATCTTTTAACTCTTCTCCACCAACATTTGTCGCACAGTAATTTTTAACATCATAAAAATAATTATGAGCTTCCTGCGGAGAAAAATCAAAAATCTCGCTAAAAGTCATCCCTTGCCATTTCCCAAAATAAATTTCATTAAGTTCAGGAATTTTTTGAAGTTCTGGTTTCTCATTTTTATTATCTTCTAAAATAATTTTTGCAGTTTCAACTGTTCTTCCCATTTGACTAGCATAAACAGCATCAAATTTAACATCTTCCAATTCTTTCGCAGTTTTCTTAACTTTTTCAATCCCTTTTTCTGTAAGTGGCGAATTCATCTGTCCCTGAAATTTTTCCAGAACATTCCATTCAGTTTGTCCATGTCTTACAATGTATAATTTTAATTTATTTTCTTTAATTTCTTTCATTTTTTATTTTTTTTTCCTTTCTCTTTTTCTTTCGTTTCTTTAATTTCTTTAAGTTATTTCTTTTCTTTCTTTTATATATATTTTTTTAAAATTTATTTCTTTTTTTTTAAAATTTTAATTTTTAAATTTTAAATTCTTATATTTTATTTTTTTAATTAAGTCAATTGAGTTAAGTTAATCAAACATCTGGATAAGTTCTCACATCTTCAGTTATTCTACAAGCCGCTTCTATGATTGGAAACATCATAATAGCTCCAGTTCCTTCGCCAAGCTTCATATTCATCAGAAGTGGCGCGGTTAAATTAAGCTCACTCATAATATATTTCATCCCTGGCTCACAGCTCAAGTGCGAACCAATCATATAGTCACGAGCATTCGGACATAATTTTTGTGTAATTAATGCCGCAACAGCTGAGATAAAGCCGTCTATGACAACAGGAACGCCATTTTTAGCGCAACCTAAAAAAGTTCCAGACATTCCTGCAATATCCAGTCCGCCAACTTTGGAAAGCACGTCAATCGGATCTTTTTTATCAATTTTTTTAGTCAAAATCGCTCTTTTTATAACTTCTTTTTTATGTTCCAAAGTCTTTTTATTAATTCCGCTTCCAAATCCAACAATATCGTCCAGCGGCAAATCTGAAAAAACTTTTAAAATAGCGCTACTCGTCGAAGTATTTCCAATTCCCATTTCTCCAGTCGCAAAAAGATTATAATCTTTTTTCACAAATTCGTCCACCATTTTTATTCCAATTTCAATGGCAGATACAGCGGTTTCATAACTCATGGCAGCTTTGTCTGCAATATTATTTGTCCCAAATGGCATAAGTTTTTTGTCAATAATTCCTTCAAAATCAAATTTTTTTGAATTGCTTGAACTTTCATCAATTCCCAAGTCGACTACTTTTACATCAGCACCAAAACTTTTTGCCAGAGAATTTATCGAAGAAGTGCCGTTTAACATCGCTTCCACGACATATTGAGTTATGACTCTTTTGGATTTGCTCACTTTTTCACGCTCTACGCCATTGTCGGCTGCCATAACGAGCACCATCTTTTTTTTAGGACGATAATTTTGCCGCATTCCTTCCAGTCTTACTGCCAAATCTTCAATAATTCCAAGTCCTTTCGGAGTTTTTAGCAAAGAATCAAGTTTTTTTTCTTTTTCTTTCATTCGTTGTCTATTTGCCGCTTCAATTTGGGTCAAAGTTTTTTTCAAAATCTCCATCTTTCTCCTAAATTTTTACTTTTACAAACTATTTTTTATTTTCTCAAATGCTTTTTCCAACGCAAAATAAAATTTTTCATAGTCTTCGTCGGAATGAACATAGGAAATGAAATGAGCTTCATATTTTGACGGCGGCACAATAATCCCATTTTCTAACATTGTGTCAAAATAAATGGCAAACATTTCATCACTTGTATCAATCGCATCTTCCAAATTTTCTATTTTATCCTTTGCAAAAAAGATTGTAAATAAGCTATTAACATAGTTCACAGTCGCAGGAATTTCATATTTTTGAATTAAGTTTTCTATTTTAGAAACCAATTCTTTCGTTCTTTTCTCCAAAGTCTTGTAAATTTCAGGATTTTCTTTCAAAATGGAAATCGTTTTAATTCCAGCTGCGACAGAAACTGGATTTCCAGAAAGAGTTCCAGCGTGATAAACATTTCCAACTGGTGAAATCAAATCCATAATTTCTTTTTTTCCACCGAATGCACCAACTGGATATCCGCCACCAATGATTTTCCCAAGAGTGACCAAATCTGGCTGTATTCCAAACATTTCACAAGCGCCGCCAAGCGAAATTCTAAATCCAGTGATAACTTCGTCAAAAATTAGAACAATATTTTTTTTACGAGTAATTTCTCGCAAAAATTCCAAGAATTCTTTTGAAGTCTCAATAACTCCCATATTTGCTGGAATAGGTTCAACAATGACACAAGCGATGTCATTTTCATCTTCAATAATTTTTTTCGTTTTTTCAAAATCTCCAAATGGAGCAGTTATTGTGTCTTTGGTTACGGCTTCAGTAATTCCATTGCTGTCCTGATGCTCAAAAGTAAGAAGTCCAGACCCCGCTTTTACAAGCAGTGAATCCGAATGTCCGTGATAACATCCTTCAAATTTCAAAATTTTATTCTTTTTCGTAAATGCACGAGAAAGTCTCACAGCCGCCATCGTAGCTTCAGTCCCAGAAGTTGTAAGCCTAATTTTTTCAATCGCAGGAAAACATTCTTTTACAAGCTCTGCCAATACAACTTCTTTTTTTGTTGGAAGTCCAAAAGATGTCCCTTTTTCCATCTCAGCTCTCACAACTTCAAGAACTTCAGGGTAATTATGTCCAAGTATCATAGGTCCCCAAGATCCAATCAGATCAATATATTCATTCCCATCTTCGTCAAAAAGTTTACTTCCTTTTGCACTTTCAATGAAAATAGGATAGTCTTTTTTTATGGATTGAAAAGCTCTAACTGGACTATTTACACCACCTGGAATAGATTTTTTTGCTTCTTCAAAAATTTCTTTTGATTTATTTGTATTCATCATTTAATCGCTCCTTTTTCAATTAAGTTGGCAAATTCCAAAATATCGTCCGCAACAATAGAATCTAAGCCATTTTCTTTAAGTTTTGAAATATTTTTAACTCCGTATCCAGTTTTCACAAGAACAGTTTTCATTCCAAGCTTTTGTGCAGGAATCAAATCTGTCACTCTGTCGCCAATCATAAAAGAGTTTTTTTCATTTATTTCAAATTCTTTTATTGCCAACTCAAAATTTTTCGTATTTGGTTTCCGACATTCACAATTTTTTTTGTATTTCCCGATCCCATCAGGATGATGCGGACAAAAATATGACTTTTCAATTTTAATCCCCTTTTTTTGCAAATCTTCTTCAATAAATTTTTGCAATTTAAAGTAATCTTCTTCGCTGTAAAATCCTTTAGCAATCCCAGCTTGATTAGTAATAACAGCAAATTTATAACCCAAATTTTTTAATTTTAGAAGACCCGAAATGACATTTTTTTCATATTCAAAATCTTCAATTTTATGAAGATAATTTTTTTCCACATTAATCACGCCATCTCTGTCGAGCAAAATAAATTTATTTTTCATATTTTTTTACCTTCTTTCTCCTTTCTCTTTTTTTCTTTCTTTTTTAAATTTTTAAATTTTTTTATTTTTTTCTTTCTAAAAAAAAACAACCATTCTTACGCAAATTATATAGAATTTGCTTCCAAAAATCAATAAATTCTTTTTACATTTCAGTTGAATTATGCTCTAATTTATGCTATACTTTTTATTGAGAAACTAAGAAGTTTTTAAGGGAAAAAAGATATGAAAATAAAAAAAATCGTTATAATTCGAACGATATATATTATTGTTCTCTATTTAATTTACAATATACTGTTAAATAAATATGATTACACTACAAAGTATTTAACAAATTTTATCTTTTTAATTTTCATATTTATAAAATTTATTTTTGGACAATTAGATTTTTATGCCGAAAGGTTTAGATTAAAAAATATTTTTGTAAATTTTTCAATTGATGCAATTTTTGCATTTGTGTTTTTTATCTTTTTAAGAAAATTAGAGATATTTTATGTTTTTGGTGCAGTTTTTATCTTTCAGTCAATATTTCGAAAAATAATATCTTCAATTTACATGAAAAAGAAAAATGTCTTAATTTTTGGCTCAAACCACATTGAAAACAACATTCAGCAAGATATCATCAATAGTTTGGACTATAACTACATCGGTTATATTTCCAACAACAAAAGCCGTGCAACAAAATATTTAATTGGAAATTACGATGAGATGGAAAAAATCATAAAAGAAAATAAAGTTGATCTTCTTGTAATTGTAAAAGATATGCAAAGTCCCAGTTTTAAAAAATATTTAAAGCGACTTTTTGAACTAAAAGTAAATGGACTGAAAGTTTTGAGCTATGAGATTTTTAACGAAGAAATTCAAAAAAAAATAGATGCAAGTAAAATTGACGAAGAGTGGTTACTGCAATCCAACGGTTTTGATATTTTAAATGACGGAATGCAAAAGAATATGAAGCGTGGAGCAGATTTAGTCATAGCTTCAACGCTAATGATTTTACTCTCACCAGTAGCACTAATTGCAGCAATTTTAATAAAATTGGAGTCAAAAGGTCCAATTATTTTCAAACAAGTAAGAATCGGAGAAAATATGGTTCCATTTAAAGTTTACAAATTTAGAAGCATGAAAATACACGACCCCCAAAAATACTCAAAATATGCACAAGATAACGACAACAGAGTGACAAAAATCGGAAATTTTATGAGAAAGACAAGAATTGATGAGTTGCCACAGCTTTTTTGCATTTTAAAAGGAACAATGAGTTTTGTGGGTCCAAGACCAGAATGGGATATTTTAGCCAAAGAGTACGAAAAACAAATACCATATTACAACTTAAGACACATGATAAAACCTGGACTAACAGGCTGGGCACAAGTGATGTATCCCTACGGCGAAAATATTGAAGACACAAAAAGAAAATTAGAATATGATTTATACTATTTAAAACATCAGGATTTAATTTTGGATGTTTTAATAATATTAAAAACAGTTAAAGTAATACTTTTTGGAAAAGGGAAATAAAAGAAAATAGTTAAATAAAATTGGAGGATTTTTATGAAAGGAATTATTTTAGCAGGAGGAAGTGGAACGAGGCTTTATCCTTTAACAAAGGCAATTTCAAAGCAAATTATGCCAATATACGATAAACCTATGATTTACTATCCATTGTCAGTATTGATGTTGGCAAATATAAGAGAAATTTTGATTATTTCTACTCCTAGAGATCTGCCAGTGTTTAAAGAATTATTGGGAGATGGGAGTCAGTTGGGCTTGAAGTTAGAATATAAAGTACAGAAACATCCAAATGGCTTAGCTGAAGCATTCATAATAGGTGAAGAGTTTATAGGAAATGACAATGTTTGCTTAATTTTAGGAGATAACATCTTTTACGGCAGCGGTCTTTCAGGATTACTGGAAGAAGCATCAAAGTTAGAAGAAGGAGCAGTAGTATTTGGTTATCCCGTAAAAGACCCAAGAGCCTACGGAGTTGTAGAATTTGACAAAAATGGAAAAGCAATTTCATTGGAAGAAAAGCCAGAAAATCCAAAATCAAATTATGCAATACCCGGATTGTACTTCTATGATAATACGGTACTAAAAAAAGTAAAATCAATAAAACCTTCAGCAAGAGAGGAATTAGAAATTACATCTGTAAATGAAAAATATTTGGAAGAGGGCAAATTAAGCGTAAAAAAATTTGGAAGAGGCGTAGCTTGGCTTGATACTGGTACTCACGAAGCCTTATTGGAAGCAGCAAATTTTGTGCAAACTGTCCAGAAAAGACAAGGATTTTACATCGCTTGTATCGAGGAGATTGCTTATCAAAAAGGGTGGATAGGTGAAGAGGAAGTGAGAGAATTGGCGAAGGTTATGATGAAAACTGAGTATGGGAAATATTTGATTGATTTGAAAAAATAAAGAAAGTGAGAAATTAATGGAGATATTCAAATATAGAAATCTTATAAAAGAATTAGTTATTAGAGATATAAAAGTGAAATATAAAAAATCTATTTTGGGGATATTATGGAGTATTTTAAATCCACTTTTAATGATGATGGTTATGACAGTTGTATTTTCAACTATATTTAAATCCTCTATACCAAATTTTCCTATGTATTTAATAATAGGACAAACGCTTTTTACTTTTTTTAGTGAAACTACAAATATGGCATTAATGTCAATAATTTATAGTGCAGGGTTAATAAAAAAAGTATATATTCCAAAATATATATTTCCATTCTCGAAAAGTTTATTTGCTCTAAGTAATCTTTTCTTTTCGCTAATAGCTGTATTTATAGTTGCTATTTTTACAAAAATTGAGTTTAGTTTTTATATACTGCTTTTTCCACTTCCAATTTTTTTGTTATTTTTATTTTCATTTGGAATAGGATTAATAGTAGCTACATATTCTGTATTTTTTAGAGATATTGCTCATTTATATCAAATATTATTATTAATATGGACATATGTAACTCCTATATTTTATCCTATAACAATATTACCAGGAAATCTTGTAAAAACAATTTTATATAATCCACTATTTTGTTATATAACATTTGCAAGAGATTTAATTTTAGAAAGGAAAATAAGTGATATTAAATTGGTTTCATTATGTTTTTTGTATTCTTTAGTAAGTATGATATTAGGAATGTATATATTTAAAAAAAATGAAAAACAATTTATCTTTTACATATAACTGAAAGGGAAATAAATAATGATATTAAATAAAAAAAAAGTAAAAAGATTGGTTATATTTCTTTTTTATGATAAAGAAGGTATAGTTGACAATTATATTCCAACTTTTTTTGAAGGATTAAAAGAATTCTACGATAAACTTTGCTTTGTAGCAAATGGGAAATTACAAGAAGAGGGAAGAAAAAAAGTAGAAAAATATGTAACAGATTTTATAGTTAGAGAAAATAAAGGATTTGATGTATGGGGCTACAAAGAAGGTTTAGAATTTTATGGTTGGGAAGAATTAGAGAATTATGATGAAATAATTTTGATGAATTATACAATTTTTGGACCAATATATCCATTTTCTGAAATGTTTGAGAAAATGAATAAAAAAGATTTGGATTTTTGGGGAATAACAAAACATCATGAAGTAGATTTCGATGTTTTTGAAACATGTAAATATGGATATATACCAGAACATATACAATCAAGTTTTTTAGTTATTAGAAATTCTTTGTTAAAGACAAAAGATTATCAAGATATGTGGGAAAATATGCCAATGATAAATTCTTATGCTGAATCAGTAGGATTATATGAGGCTATTTTTACAAAAGAATTTAATGAAAAAGGCTACAAATCTGATGTTTATATTGATACAACTGATTTAGAAGGATATACAAGATATCCTTTGATGATGATGTCAGATGAATTGATAATAAATAGAAGATGTCCAATAATAAAGTTAAAATCTTTTTCACAAAATTATATGGATATATTAACAGATACATTTGGTTATTGTACTTTAGATTCATATAATTTTATAGAAAAGAAAACGGATTATAATACAGATTTAATATGGGAAAATATATTAAGAACTTCAAATATGGCTTCTATAAAAAGATTAATGCATTTAAATTATATACTACCAACCGAATATAAAAAGAATAAAATAGATATTAGTGATGATAAGATATTATTAATTTTTAATATATATTTTGAGGATTTAATAGATGAAGCTATAAGATATATGAAATCAATGCCTCTGAATTCTGATATATTAATAACAATTTCGAAAAAAGAATTAAAAGAGATATTGAAAGAAAAAATAAAAGAGTTACCATATAAAAATATAGAAATAAAAATAATAGAGAATCGTGGAAGAGATGTATCGTCATTTTTAGTTGGTGCTAAAGATAGAGTTATGAATTATGATTATGTTTGTTTTATGCATGATAAAAAAGATTATGAACAAATAGAACTTCTACAATCTTTTTCTTTTAGACACAGATGCTATGAAGGTAATTTATCAAGTAAAGAATATGTCATGAATATATTAGAGGTATTTAAAAAGAACAAAAGATTAGGAATATTAATGCCACCACCACCAAATCATGGAAATTATTTTCACATGATAGGAAATGAATGGGAAAATAATTTAAAGGAAACAGAAGCATTAGCAAAAAAATTAGGATTAAAAGTTCCTATATATTGGAGAGAAGAGCCAATAAGTCCATTAGGAACAATGTTTTGGTTTAGACCAAAAGCAATGAAAAAATTATTTGATTATGATTGGAAATATGAAGATATCTCAAGAATTGCTAATCTAAAAAACGGAATCCCGATGAAAGTGATAGAACGCGTATATGGTTTTGTTGTTCAAGATGCTGGATATTATGGAGCTTGGATAATGACAGAAAATATGGCAAGAATAGAGTTGACAAATTTAAATTATTCAATCAGAGAAATAAATCAATCTATATTTATGAAAAATTTTACAACAAGTTTATATGGAGTTATTACAGTTATTAATGATTATCAAAATAAATTATTTTCTAAGACTAATTTTTTTAATAAAAATGTTGAAAAAATAGAAGAAGAAAATAAAGAAAATTTAGAAAAAGATTTAAATTTTAAAGTTAAAGAAAATTTAGAGATTAGTAAAGAGAAAATAATAGTTTTAGAAAATGTTTCTATGGAATTTAAAATAACAAAAGAGAGAATATTTTCATTAAAAGAATTTTTTATAAATTTTTTAAAAAATAATTTAATATTTGAAAAGTTTAAAGCTTTAGATGAGATAAATTTAGAGATTTTTAAAGGCGATGTAATTGGAATAATAGGAGATAATGGTTCGGGAAAAAGTACTTTGCTTAAAGTAATATCTGGAATTATAAATCCTTCAAAAGGTAAAGTTACTGTTAAAGGTGCAATTTCACCATTAATAGAATTAGGAGCTGGTTTTGATGCGGAACTTTCGGGACGTGAAAATATATTTTTAAATGGTTATATTTTAGGATACAGTAAAAAAATTTTAGAGGAAAAAATAGATGAAATTATAGAATTTTCAGAATTAAAAGAATTTATAGATACACCACTTAAAAATTATTCGTCTGGAATGGTAGCTAGATTAGGATTTTCAATTGCAACAATAGTAGAACCAGAAATTTTAATTGTTGATGAAATTCTTTCGGTAGGTGATATAAAATTTCAGAAAAAAAGTGAAAAAAGGATAAAAGATCTTATGAAAAAAGGTTCTACTGTAATTTTTGTCTCACATTCAATAGACCAAATAGAGCAAATATGTGATAGAGTTATTTGGTTAGAAAAAGGAAAAATAAAAAAAATAGGTAAATCAGAAGAAATATGTCAAGAATATAGAGATAATTCATTTTCAGGAGGTAAATAGATGAATAAGCAAATATTAGTTACAGGAGCAAATGGATATATAGGAAAACATGTAGTAGAATGGTTACTTAATAATAATTATGATGTTTTAGCTACGGATATTTGTTTAGACAGAGTTGATGATAGAGCTCAAAAAAAAATTATAAACATATTTGAAAATTCAGAAGATTTTTCAGAAGTATTTAAAAATGTAGGTGTGTGTATTCACTTAGCATGGAGAAATGGATTTGTACATAATTCACTTACACATCTTCAGGATATACCGAAGCATTATGAATTTTTGAAAAAAATGAGTAACATTGGGATAAAGAATATAAATGTTATAGGAACAATGCATGAAATAGGATATTGGGAAGGTGAAATAACAGAGGAAACGCCAACAAATCCTATTTCACTTTATGGAATAGCTAAAAATTCTTTAAGACAATCTTTAATGATTTTGGAGAAAAATGAAAATATAGATTTAAAGTGGTTAAGAGTATACTATATTCAAGGAGATGACAAAAATAATAAGTCAATTTTTGCAAAAATTTTACAAAAAGAAAATGAAAAAGCGGATAAATTTCCATTCTCTACAGGTAAGAATAAATACGACTTTATAAGTGTATATGAATTAGCAGAAATGATTTCAAAAGCCTCTTTGCAAACAGAGATAAAGGGTATTATAAATTGTTGTTCTGGGAATCCAATTAGCTTAAAAGAAAAAGTTGAAAATTTTTTGAGAGAAAATAATTTAAAAATAAAACTTGAATATGGTGCATTTCCTGATAGAGAATATGATTCGCCAGCTATATGGGGAAATAATGCTGCAATATTAAAGATATTAAATAAGTAGACATCTGAAAGGAGAAAAATGATATTAGATAAAAATAAAATAAAAAGAGTCATAATTTTTCTTTTTTATGACAAGGATGGTATTGTAGACAATTATATACCAACTTTATTTGATGGACTTCAGGGTTTCTATGATAAATTATGCTTTGTAGCAAATGGTAAATTACAGGAAGAAGGAAGAAAAAAAGTAGAAAAATATGTAACAGATTTTATAGTTAGAGAAAATAAAGGATTTGATGTATGGGGCTACAAAGAAGGTTTAGAATTTTATGGTTGGGAAGAATTAGAGAATTATGATGAAATAATTTTGATGAATTATACAATTTTTGGACCAATATATCCATTTTCTGAAATGTTTGAGAAAATGAACAAAAAAGATTTGGATTTTTGGGGAATAACAAAACATCATAAAGTAGATGAAGACATTTTTGAAACATGCAAATATGGATATATACCAGAACATATACAATCAAGTTTTTTAGTTATTAGAAATTCTTTGTTAAAGACAAAAGATTATCAAGATATGTGGGAAAATATGCCAATGATAAATTCTTATGCTGAATCAGTAGGATTATATGAGGTGATATTTACTAAAGAATTTAATGAGAAAGGATATAAATCAGCAGTCTATATAGATACTACTGATTTAGAAGGATATACAAGATATCCTTTGATGATGATGTCAGATGAATTGATAATAAATAGAAGATGTCCAATAATAAAGTTAAAATCTTTTTCACAAAGATATTACGATATTTTGAACGATACTATAGGAAAATGTACTTTAAGTTCATATGAATTTATAAAAGAAAAAACTGAATATGATGAAAATCTAATATGGGAAAATATATTGAGAACTTCAAGTATGTCAGATATAAAAAGATTAATGCATTTAAACTATATTTTACCTACAGATTATAAACTCAAAGAAAATGATTTGTCGAATGATAAGTTATTATTAATCTTTCATATATATTTTGAAGATTTGATAGATGAATCTATAAGATATATGAAGTCAATGCCAGTAAATTCAGATATATTAATAACATTACCTAAAAAAGAATTAAAAAGTGTATTAGAAGAAAAGATAAAAGAATTACCATATAAAAATATAGAAATAAAAATAATAGAGAATCGTGGAAGGGATGTATCGTCATTTTTAGTTGGTGCTAAAGATAGAGTTATGAATTATGATTATGTATGTTTTATGCATGATAAAAAGACGGCGCAATTAAAACCTTATTGTGTAGGAAAAGATTTTAGATACAAATGTTATGAGGGAAATTTATCAAGTAAGTCATATGTAGAAAATATACTAAATCTATTTAAGGAAAATGAAAAATTAGGAATATTGATGCCGCCACCGCCAAATCACAGTAATTTTTATCATACATTAGGGAATGAGTGGGCCTCAAACTTGGAAAATACAAAAAAATTATCAGAAAAATTAAAATTGAAAACAAAGGTACATTGGGCAGATGAACCAATAAGTCCATTAGGAACAATGTTTTGGTTTAGACCAAAAGCAATGGAAAAATTGTTTGATTATGATTGGGAATATGAAGATTTTCCAAAAGAACCAAATGAAAATGATGGTACAATATTACATGCTGTAGAAAGAATATATGGATATGTAGTTCAAGATGCAGGGTATTATGGAGCTTGGGTAATGACAGAAAAATTAGCTAGAGTTGAGTTAACAAATTTATATTTTGCTTCAAGTGAAATAAATAAAGCATTGTTTAGAAAAAGATATAGTACAAGTCTTTATGGAATAGTGGAGATAATTTCAAATTCAAAAGGAAGTTTAACATATAAATTTAGATTAGCATTAAAAAAAATTCTTCCTAAATTTATATGGAATAAATTAAAAAAAATCTATTTATTTTTGAAAGGATAAGAAAATGCTACAAAAAAATATCAATAAATATATATATCTGACATTTTTATTTTCAATTGTTGTTTCTCTTTTTTTGCCACAGTGTACTATGAATCAATTTATAAGATAAAAAAAATTAATATAAAAAATATCAAAGTTTTAGATTTAAAATCAGAAAATAAAAAATTTCCTTATTATATTGATAAAGTTGAAAAACATAATAAAAAAATATTTATAGAAGGGTGGATATTAAAAAAAGGAGAAGATAATATTTATATTAACAGAGTACTTGTCTTAAAAGATAGTCAAGGAAATTATTATAAATTATTTACTAAATCAACTATAAGGAGAGAAATAAGTGCATGGTTTAAAAATGAACATAATTATGATAGAACAGGTATTATTTCTACAATAAAAATAAATAAAAATATAAAATATCCATTGGATATTTATTTTCTGATACAAGATAATAATGAAAAAATATTAATAAATACAAATTATAGAATAGAAGGAGAGAATAAATGATTATAAAACTAAAAAATTTTTTTGAAGAAAATAAAATTTATATAATTTTTTCATTAATTATTGGAATATTTATTTTTAAATATCAATATTCCTTAGCAGACGATATAAAATATAAAACAATGTTTGAAGAGTTAGGGAGATTAGGATTTATAAAATCTGAATATTTTCACTGGTCGGGAAGATTATCTGTTTTTATAGTAAAAGCAATTTTTAAATATAATCTTTTAGCATGGAAAATAGAAAATATAATTTTATCTTTTTTATTTTTGAAGGGATTATCTTATTATTATATTCCTTTTTTAGAAAAAAAAGATAAAATAAAAATGGATAAAATTATATTAACAGTGATGTTTTTTATATATCCTTATACAATAACTTCAACATTTGTATGGATGGCAGGGAACTATCATTATATTTGGCCTATTACGGGATTTATCTACGCAATGATTCCTTTTTATTATATTTTATTTGTTTCAAATAAGTATGAATTTTCTAAAATGAAATGGATTATTTTTTATTTATCAACTTTTATGACTGCTTATGTGGAACAAACTTTTTTTGCTATGTTTATTATAGCTAGTATTGCTTTGTTTATAATTTTAAGAAATAAAAAAATAAAAGAGAAAAAATTTTTTTTATTATATTATATTTTTTTTATTATTAATGCAGTTATCTCGAGATTAACTCCTGGATTTAAAGAAAGGGTTAGAACAGAACTTATGTGGTATCAAAATTATGAGAATATGCCATTTGGATATAGAATATATGAAGTTATTAATTTAGTGAATAAACACATTATATCAGGTTCTAATTTATTATTTTTTGTATTAGTTATTTTATTAAGTTTAATAGTTTACAAAAGATATAAAAAGAGGTTTAAAATACTTTATATTCCTTTTTTTTACATGGTGTTAAATCTGTTTCCTGTTAGTTTATTAGATAACAATGTAATGCTTTGGTATTTTAATTTTGAAAATTTTTTTAATCCTTCGAGAACAAATCAAACTTTATTTATAAGAAATGGCTTAGAAAAAATTCTTTTTGATGTTATGTATCCAATAAGAGAAATTAAAATTGGACGAATTGACTATTTACCATCAGTATTAACTTATATAATGATTATATTTGTTTCTTTTATAATCTTAATTTCGTTCAAAAATATAAAAAAAGGTATTTTAAATTTTGGAATTTATTGGGTTGGTATTGGAACAGTTTACATAATGTGTTTTTCTCCAACAATTTATGCAAGTGGAAGTAGAATTTTTTTATTAATGAATGTCTTATTTATTTTTATAATTTCTCAATTATATGTAGAATTGAATAAAGAATACAGGATAGAAGAAAATAGAGCATTTAGAATAGGAAAATCTGTATTCTCTTGTATATCATTATTAATATTATTTTCATATACAATATATTTATTGCAGTCAGTTAGTAATTAGAGAGGATTAAAATGAAAAAATTTAAGATTTTAGAAAGTTTTAGATTTATTGCAGCTTCAATAGTGGCTTTTGGACATTTCTATGATATTTTATTAAAAATTCCATCTCCAGCAGGAAACGCTGTTGATTTCTTTTTTGTGTTGAGTTCATTTATTTGGACGATAAAACTAAAAGATAATGACAGTATAGAGTCGTCTAAAATATTAAAAAAAGTATTTTTAGGGAGGTTCATAAGATTACTATTACCTTATGTAGTTTTACTTTTAATATGGAATATAGTATATTTTTTAGTATTAAAAGGGAGATTATATTCTTTTTATGACTTTTTTGTTGATATTTTTTTATTACAAACTTTAGGTTTGAGAAAAAATATATTTCAAGGATCTATTTTAGGAATTGCTTGGACTTTAGGCTTGGAGTTATATATAGGAACAATTTTATTTACTTTAATATATTTTTGGAATAAAAAATATAAAGAGATGTTATTTTTTATATTTATAGTTATAATGATAATTTCACAAAGTTTGATGTTGCATTTTTCTGATAAAGCTCAGGGTTATTTTTCTTTAGTACTAAATTCAATCCCTATAGGAGTTTTTAGAATATTGTATTCATATAGTATTGGTGGATTAGCAGGATTGTATTATAAAAAATATAAAATTAATTTTAAGAAAAATAAATTTTTAAAATATTCCCTATTGGAGATATTAATTGTTTTATTCATCTATTTATTATATGGAAGACCTGATTATAATCAAGATAATAATTTAATATTTTCAGTTGTAGCAGCGGTTTTAATAATAGTATTTACTTATGAGGGTGGAATTATTTCAAAAATTTTAGAAAAAATATCAATATTAGGAACACTGGGATATTCGATATATTTAATTCATCCAATAGTTATGGATATAATGGGACATTTTAATAAAACTAATAGGGTATTTTATTATGTTTCAATATTAATAACATCAATATTATTTTACAATTTGGTTGAGAAAAAATTCATAAAATTAAAAAAAGATATAAATAATAAAAATATTTATAAAAAAAATATGGAGAATAGAAATGAGAAGAATAACAATAATTGCACCAATGTACAATGAAGAGAATTTAGTATCAGAATATTGTGAACGAGTTTTAAAAAACTTAAAACCACTAGAAATAGATTATACTACAGAAATTTTAATGATTAATGATGGTTCTAAAGATAGAACTTGGGAAAAAATGAGTGAAATGTATGAAAAATATTATCCTAAGTTAAGTATAATTAATTTATCAAGAAATTTTGGATTAGAAGGAGCTATAAATGCAGGATTAGAAAAAGCGAAAGGAGATATTGTAATAGTTATGGATGCGGATTTACAAGATCCACCTTCCGTAATATTAGAATTAGTAAAAAAATATGAAAAAGGTTATGATGTCGTTGTAGCTAAAAGAAAAAAAAGAGAAAGTGACACATTTTTCAAAAAGTTCTCTGCAAATTTGTATTACAAAATTTCAGATAAACTATCTGGAAAGTTAAAACTAGAAAAAAATGCTGCTAATTTTAGATTGCTTTCTAGAAAAGTGGTTGATGAATTAAATAAATTAGAAGAAAAAAATAAAGTATTTAGAGTAACCGTTCCATTTGTAGGGATGAAAACAGCAGTAATAGAGTATAATAGGGATCAAAGATTTTCAGGAAAAACAAAATATAATTTATTTAGTATGATAAGATATGCATTAGACGGTATTACAAGTATTTCTATAGAACCATTAAGAAAAATTTTTACAATATCTATTTTTTCATCAATAGTAACAGTACTTTTGTTAATTTTATCAATAATAAGTAAAGAAAAACTGTATATCTTAGGATTTATAATAGGATTTTTTTCAACAATGATATTAGTGAGTTTAACAATAATTGGTGAATATACGGGACAAATAATGATAGAAAGTAAAAGAAGACCAATTTCAATTATAGATGATTATAAAACACCGAATAATATTGAAGAATAGAAGGAGAATATTATGAAATATGTAAGAGTTGGTAAATCAGGATTAAAAATTACCGAGATAACATTTGGAACAGCTTTAACAATAGGTACAGAATTTAATGAAGAAAAAAGAGTGGCAGAGTTAATTGATACTGCTTGGAATTTAGGAATAAGATCGTTTGATACTTCAAATAATTATGGAGAAGCAGAAACTTTATTAGGTAGAGCGTTAAGAAGATATAGAAGAGAAGAGTATGTAATATCAACAAAAGGCTCTTGGCCTATAGGAGAAACCCCTTTTCATAGAGGACTTTCAAGAAAACATATTTTATGGGCAATAGAAGAATCATTAAAAAAGTTAAAATTAGATTATGTTGATTTATATTATGCACATAGGTATGATCCTGAAGTTTCAATGGAAGAGATAGTAAGGACATTTAATTATCTTATAAATATTGGAAAAATAAGATATTGGGCAACTTCTGAATGGCCGATAGAAGCATTAGAAGAATGTCATAAAGTATGTGATGAATTAAAATTAGAAAAGCCAATTTTAGAGCAAAGTATTTATTCTTATGCGATAACTAAAGTTGAAAAAAACGGAGTAAAAAAGTTTTGCGATGAAAAAGGAATTAGCATATTAGGTTTTTCACCATTGGCACAAGGATTACTAACTGGAAAATACAGAAAAGGAATTCCAGAAAATTCTAGAATTGCTAAAAGAAAAAAAATAAATTATTCTAAAACATTAGATATTTATAATCAGAATAAGGAACGAATAGATAAATATTTAGAAATTTGTGAAAAGTATAAAGTAAAAGCTCATTATGTTGCTATTCAATGGATGTTAAGAAAAAATATTTTTCCTGTTATGGGAGCAAGTAGACCAGAACAATTAATTGATAATGTTAAGGGATTGGAAGCAAAAATACCAGAAGAATTATGGAAAGAATTAGATAAAATAAATGAAGAATAGAGGTTAATTATGAAGTTATCAATTTCAAATATAGCTTGGGATACATTAAATGATGAAAAAATTTATAGTATGATGGAGAAATATGGATTTAAAGGATTGGAGATAGCTCCTACTAAAGTTATGGGAGAAAATCCGTATGAAAAATTAGAAGAAGCTAAAATTTGGAAAGAAGAAATAAAAAAAAAGTATAATTTAGAAATTTCATCAATGCAGTCAATTTGGTTTGGAAAAACTGAAAACTTATTTGATTCTAAAAAGGAAGAAAAAGTGCTGATGGATTATACAAAAAAAGCTATAGATTTTGCAAATGTGATAGAATGTAAAAACTTAGTATTTGGTTCTCCTAAAAATAGAAATATTAATGAGGGTAAAAGTAGTAAAAATGAAAAAGAATTTTTTAAAGTATTGGGAGAATATGCATATAAAAAAAATACAATAGTTGGAATGGAAGCAAATCCAACTATTTATAATACAAATTATATTAATGATACAAAATCTGCATTAGAATTAGTAAAAAAAGTAAATTCAAAAGGATTTTTGCTAAATTTAGATTTAGGAACAATAATTTCAAATAATGAAAATTTAACAATATTACAAAATAATGTAAAATATATAAGTCATGTTCATATTAGTGAACCTTGGCTAAAAATGATAGAAAAAAGAGAAATACATAAAAATTTGAAAAAGATATTATTAAATGAAAATTATAAAAGATTTATTTCTATTGAAATGACAAAATTTAATGAGATAAAAAAATTGAAAATGTAATTAAATATATTAAGGAAATTTTTGGATAGTTTTATTTTTAAATAGGAAAAATAAAAAGTTAAGGAGTTGTATTCAAATAAAATTTTATGTTTGAAGGATTAGTTATGGAAAAATATGACAAAATAATAATAGGAGCAGGAATATATGGAATGTATGCTGCCAAACGAAGTTTAGAAAAAAATCCTAATGAAAAAGTATTAATACTAGAAGTAGAAAAAGAACCATTTAATAGGGGATCTTATATAAATCAAGCAAGACTTCACAATGGCTATCATTATCCAAGATCTTTTTCTACGGCATCAAAATCTGCAAAATATTTTAATAGATTCTATAATGATTTTAAAAAGGGGATCAATGATAAATTTGAAAAAATTTATGCGGTAGCCTCTGATTATAGTTGGACTAACGGAGAACAATTTCAAAAGTTTTGTGATAATTTAAATGTAAGATGTGATGAAATTCCTAAAGGAAAATTTTTTAATGAAAATACTATTGATAAGGCATTTTTGACACAAGAGTATTCATTTGATGCTAAGATAATTGGAAAAATATTGTATGAAGAATTAGTAAAATTAGGATGTAATTTTAAATTTGAAACGAAAATAGCGGAAATAAAAAAAGAAGAGAAAGAATATGTGTTTAAAACTTCAAATGGAGAAATATATTCAGCACCATTCGTTTTAAATGCAACTTATGCAGGAATTAATATAATTCATGATTTGTTAGGATTTGAATATTTACCAATAAAATATGAATTTTGTGAAGTGATTTTATGTGAAGTTTCAGAGAACATTAAAAATGTCGGATTAACAGTTATGGATGGACCTTTTTTCTCATTGATGCCATTTGGGTTAACAGGTTATCATTCTATAACAACTGTTTCAAGAACACCACATTTTACAAATTATGAAAATTTACCACCATATGACTGTTGTGGAGATGTAGAAAAGAAAAAACATCCTGAACATTCAAAAGGATGTATTCATTGTGGAATTTTTCCTGAAACTGCATTTGAAGAAAT
Organism: Leptotrichia sp. oral taxon 218; assembly: GCF_018128225.1. Taxonomy (NCBI): domain Bacteria; kingdom Fusobacteriati; phylum Fusobacteriota; class Fusobacteriia; order Fusobacteriales; family Leptotrichiaceae; genus Leptotrichia; species Leptotrichia sp. oral taxon 218. The sequence continues at coordinate 2,110,606 of NZ_CP072377.1, forward strand.
GGTTCAAATTGCTAAGAAATATTTGAATGAAGACATTGAAATAAAATATGTGAAGTCATTGTATACAATAAAACCTATTTTAGTTGCTTCTGAAATTGATGATTCAAGACCAACAATTATAAAACAGTATTCTCAAAGTCCAGATTTTTATACAGTATTTTCTGGGAAAATAAATACAATGTATGATTTGGATGAAATTTTATAAAAAAATTTAAAATAAAATTTTAAATTTATATTATTCTATTTAAATAAAAAGGAGAATCTTATGAAAAGAATAAGAAAAGCAGTGATACCCGCAGCAGGATTAGGAACAAGAGTATTGCCAGCGACAAAGGCTCAGCCTAAGGAAATGTTAGTTATTGTGGATAAACCAGCATTGCAGTATTTGGTTGAGGAGCTGATTGCTTCTGGGATTGAGGAGATTCTTATTGTTACAGGGAGAAATAAGAGTTCAATTGAAAATCATTTTGATTATTCGTTTGAGTTGGAAAAAACGTTGGAGGAAAAAGGGAAATTAGAGCTTTTGAAAGTGATCGATGATATTTCAAAATTGGCGAATATTTATTATGTTAGACAGAAGAAACCGTTAGGATTGGGACATGCGATTGGTTGTGCAGAAGCGTTTATTGGAGATGAACCGTTTGTAGTAGTGTTGGGGGATGACATTATTTATACTGATGAGAACAAAGGTGAGACTCCTGTTACAAAACAATTGATTGATAAATATGTTGAATTGAATGGTGGAAATATTTTGGGAGTTCAAGAGGTTGCTGAAAAAGATGTTAATAAATATGGAATTGTTAAGCCTTTGAAAACAATTGATGAGAGAACAGTTGAAGTAGAAAATTTTGTGGAAAAACCATCGTTGGAAGAGGCACCTAGTAGATTAGCTGCATTGGGAAGATATGTATTGGAACCAGAAATTTTTGGATATTTGAAAAATACGAAGCCTGGAAAAGGTGGAGAAATTCAGTTGACAGATGCAATTTTGGATATGAAGAATGATAAAGGGAAATTGTATGCGTATAATTACGATGGATTTAGATATGATACAGGGAATAAATTTGGAATGTTTGTGGCAAATGTGGAGTTTGGGTTGAGACATCCGGAATTGAAGGATAGAGCGAAAGAATATTTGAAAACATTGATAAAAAGATTGGATTAAGACATTATAATAAATATTGTTAGTGAGATTTAGCAATTTGGAGGAAAAAATGATAAAAAATTTGGAACAAAATTATATATCCGTTGTTTTAGTTATAAATGATGATAATAGCCAAATAGAAAGAAAAATAGAGAAAATAAAAAAAGTTTTGGATGATAATTTTAAGAGTAGTGAAATTGTAATAGTGGATAATACAGCTAAAGTAGATCCTTTAGAGTCATTGAAATCTTTGAACTTTAAACATACAGAAATTAAATTACCTATAAAACATAGAACACAACAGGCTTTAAATGCAGGAACTGCAATAGCAATAGGAGATTATATTGTTGAAATAGAAGATATTTCTTTTGATATAGACTACAATAAAATAATTGAAATGTATAGAAAAAGTCAAGAAGGATATGACTTTGTATTTTTAACACCAAAAAAATCAAGAAGATCTTCAAAAATATTTTATAATATTTTAAATAAATATTTTAAAAATTCATTTAATGAAGATATTAATTCATCGGTTATGACTTTATCATCAAGAAGAGGTCAAAATAAAGTAGCAGAAGTAGGAAAAAGAATTATTAATAGAAATGTTGCATATGTTCTTTCGGGATTGAAAAGTTCTTATATAATAGTAGATATGGATTATAAAAATAATAGAGGGTTTTCAGAAAATTTAATGTTAATGTTTGATACATTAATTTATTACACAGATGCAATTATGTTATTTACTCAAAGATTAGCTTTTGGATTTTTTATATTATTTGGATTAGGAGTTATTTACAGTATAATTACAAAAATTTTAAAAGAAACAATGGAGGGATGGGCTTCGTTATTCATAGTACTGAGTCTAGGATTCTTTGGAGTATTCTTTATTTTAAGTATTGTTATAAGGTATTTACATCATATTTTACAAAATTCATCAAATACAAAAGATTATATTTATAGGTCAATTGATAAAAAATAGTTTTTAGGAGATAAAATGAATATTGTAAAAAAATTAATAAATAAAGAAACTTTCTTATATTTAATTTTTGGAATACTCACAACGGTTGTAAATACAGTAAGTTTTTTTCTCTTTAATAAAACATTAAATTATAAAATAGCAAATACATTAGCGTTTGTTTTAGCAATTATATTCGCATATGTAACAAATAAATTATATGTTTTTGAATCAAAAAAAGAAGGAAAAGTTGAAATAATAAAAGAATTTGTTTTTTTTATAGGCTCAAGATTATTTACATTTATAATAGATATGCTTTTAATGGTCTTATTTGTAGAAATTTTATATAAGAATGTTATGATTTCTAAGATAATAGTCAATGTAGTTGTTATAATTTTAAATTATATTTTAAGTAAAAAATTGGTTTTTAAAAGATAGAATGAAGGAATAAAAAAAATGGAGAAAAAAATAGATATATTAATGGCAACATATAATGGCGAAAAATATTTGTCTGAGCAAATAGATTCAATTATTAATCAAACATATCAAGGATGGAATCTATTGATACGTGATGATGGTTCTACAGATAGCACAATGGAGATTATAGAAAGTTATCAAAAAAAAGACACTAGAATAAAAATTTTAAAAGATAATAAAGGTAATCTTGGAATTGTTAAAAATTTTGAAGAATTGTTAAAAATTTCAAAAGCCAAATTAATAATGTTTTCTGATCAAGATGATATTTGGAAAAAAGAAAAGATATTAAGATATTTAGAAAGGTTAGAAAAAATAAAAGAATTTAAAAATGAGAAAATTATGATTCATTCGAATTCAAATTTATATAGAGAGAAAAATCAAAAATTAAATTTATTTATTTCTGATAAATTTTTAGAGCAAAAATTGGAAAATGTATTTTTTAATTTTTTTGTTCAAGGCGCAACTATAATGATAACAAAAAGTTTAAAAGAATTTATATTACCATTTCCTGAAGAGGTTTATATTCATGATAGATATATTCATTTATTAACTGATATTCTTTTTAAAAGAGTTTTTATAAACGAATCTTTTATGGATTATAGACAGCATGAAAATAATCAAATAGGTGGAAATACTGATTGGAAGAAGTTAATATCTAAAAGATACTTTTATGAAAAAGATTATAAATTGATAAAAAAAATTTATGAGTTATATAAAAATAGATTGAATTTAGAGCAAAAAAATATGATAGAAAGTTATTTCAAAATAACAAATGTAAAACAAAATAGACTAAGAAGGTATACTGAATTAAAAAAATCTAATATTAATATGCCTTTAAAAAAACAGTTATCTTTATTATTGAAAGGGTAATTATGAAAATACTATTAACAGGTTCAAACGGTCAATTAGGCCACGAATTCAAAAAAATATTTGATAAAAAAAATATTGAATATATCGCAGTAGATTGCAAGAAATTGGATATCACAAGCGACAAAGCTCTAAAAAAATTCTTTCAAGTAAACAAAGAGATTACTCACATAATAAATTGTGCAGCATATAATGATGTGGATAAAGCTGAAACTGATAAAAAAGTTTGGTTGTCAAATTCTAAAGCACCAAAAAAGTTAGCTGAAATTTCTAAGAAAATTGGAGCAATTTTTGTTACTTATTCAACAGATTTTGTGTTTGATGGGGAAAAGAAAGTTCCATATAATGAAGACGATGAGGTAAATGGACTTTCTGAATATGCAAAAGCAAAAATAACTGGAGAAAAATTTGTGTTGGAGAGTTATAATAAAAGTTTTGTAATTAGAACTTCTTGGATGTTTGGCATAGCAAATAATAATTTCGTTAAGCAAGTAATAAATTGGAGCAAATCTCGAAATAAGTTGAGTATAGTAGATGATCAAGTATCAGCTCCCACATATTCAGTAGATCTTGCCGAATTTTCTTGGAAATTAATCCAAACTGAAAAATTTGGATTGTATCATATTACAAATGATGGAATTGCGAGTAAATATGACCAAGCAAAATATGTTTTGGAAAAAATTGGTTGGAAAGGAACGTTAGGAAGAGCTAAAACAGCTGATTTTAATCTTCCAGCAAAACGACCAGCTTATTCGAAATTGGATTCTAGCAAAGTTGAGAAATTGTTAGGTGAGAAAATTCCTACTTGGCAGTCGGGGATTGATAGGTTTTTAGAAGAGATGAAAGAAAATGAAGAGTTGTAAAAATTTTAAATTAAGCTGAGTTTTTCAGCTTTTTTTAATAAGATTTTTGTTTTATCAAAATTTTAAAAAACTATTCAAAAATTCAAAAAAATAGTTTATAATTAAATAAATAATTTAGAACGGAGAAAAATAAATGAAAAAAACAAATATATTAATTTTATTGGGATTTTTGAGCTTGAGTGTCATTGGAAGCGCAAAGACGCAACAGATTTTTGAAGAAAAAAATTATTCGATTGAAATGACACAAGAAAAGTCGGAGTTGACTAGTGAAAATAATTCTAGTAGTACTGAAGAAAATGGAAAAGAAGAACAAAGTCTTTTGGGAAAAAGAAGAAAAAAAGTTAGTGAAAATACTCAGACAAACGGAAAATATGGAAAAAAATCACTTTGGAATAAAATTGTGAATAGAAAAAAAAGTGATAAAAATGAAGAATGGAAATTAGTTTGGGATGATGAATTTGATTCGAACAGTTTAGATATGTCTAAATGGAGCTACTGGGGAGATAATAACATTCCTTGGAATGCGGGAAATTATTTGGATGAGAAAGGAAATTTGGTGGATCAGTCTGGATTTAAGGTTAAACATTATTATTTAAAGGATAATGTTAAAGTGCAAGATGGAAATTTAGTCATTGAAGTGAAAAAAGAGAATAATAAAACTGTGAATATTGATGGAAAACAGAGAAAAATATTGTATAGTTCTGGAGCAGTTCACACTAAAGGAAAATTTTCTGTGCAAGAAGGTAAGATTGAGATGAGAGCGGCTATGCCTAAAGGTGTAGGAACTTGGCCTGCTTTTTGGATGTGGCCTGAATGGTATAGCCAAGGGACTAAGTTAGCGGATGGAGAAATTGATATTTTTGAAATTTATGGTTCTGATTTGTCAAGAGTGACTGGGACTACACATGTTTTAAAAACGACGGAAAATAAATATCAGATGTTTGACGGAGATGATGAAAAGATTAAAAAGAATGAAGATTTGACACAATTTAATACTTATGCTGTCGAATGGGATTCAAAAGAAGTAAAATGGCTATTTAACGGAAGAGTTTACAAAAAGAGAACTATGAAGGAAATGGAGAAAAAAGCTGGAAGAAATCCATTTAATCAGCCATATTTTCTTATGATAAATGTGGCGCTTGAAAATCAAACTGGAAGTGATGGAGATGTGGATTTTCCGACAGAGATGAAAGTTGATTATGTGAGAGTCTATAAAAAAGATAAATAAAAGGAGGATGGTTATGGAAGTTAAAAAGTTTAAGGAAAATGATGTAAAGATATTTGCTGGTTCTTCGGCAAAAAAATTGGCGCAAAAAATAGCGGATTATGTAGGGCTGCCACTTTCAAAAAATAAGATTCAAAAATTTGCGGATGGAGAAATATTTACAAAATCGCTTGAAAGTGTGAGAGGAAGTAAAGTTTTTGTCGTGCAGTCAACTGCGGGAAAAGTGAATGAAAATTTGATGGAACTTCTGATTTTTATAGATGTGCTAAAAAGAGCGTCTGCTAAAGAAATTATAGCGATTATTCCATATTTTGCATATGCAAGGCAAGATAGGACGATTAATCCACATGATCCAATTACTGCAAAATTAGTTTCAAATTTATTGTTTACAGCTGGGGCGACAAGAATTGTTACGATGGAGTTGCATACTAGACAGACACAGGGCTTTTTTGACATTCCAGTTGATCATATGGAGCCGCTTCCGATTTTGGCAAAATATTTTGAAAAAAAAGGATTTTCTCAAAGTGAAGATGTCGTTGTTGTGGCACCTGACATAGGTTCACTAAAAAGGGCAAGAGGTTTTGCCAAATGGCTTGAAGTGCCACTTGCGATTGTAGAAAAGAGAAAAAATGAAAATGGGAAATATGAAGTTGAAAATTTAATTGGAGATGTGCGTGGTAAAAAGGTTATTTTGCTTGATGATATGATTAATACAGGAAAAACGGTTTGTAATGCAGCAGATGCGTTAATTAAAAACGGTGCAACAGAAGTGTATTGCTGTGCGACTCATGCGGTATTTTCAGATTATGCGGTAAAAAGACTAAAGGAATCTGTAATTAAAGAAGTTGTCGTAACAGACACAATTGAGTTAAGAGAAGATGAATATTTTGAAAAACTTACTGTTTTATCAACAGCTAAGATTTTTGGAGAAGCGGTAAAAAGAATAGTTGTTTATAAAGAAATGAGTAATTTATTTGTGAAATAAGGAGGAAAATATAGATAAAATGAGCCATTATTTTTCTGAAGTGCAAGATGTGAAATCAGCAAAAAAAATAATAAATTATGAAATTAAAAATGAAAAATTTGAGTTTTTGACTGATAATGGAGTTTTTTCAAAGACAAAAGTTGATTTTGGGACTGATGTGATGTTGCGGACTTTTTTGAATGAAAATAAAAAATTGGAAAATATTAGAATTTTGGATATTGGTTGCGGATATGGCGTTGTTTCTGTTGTTTTAAAAAGATTTTTTGAAAAAGCAAAAATTTTATCGACGGATGTCAATGAGAGAGCGCTGGAATTGACAAAAGAAAATATACAAAAAAATAATAGGACAGATGATTTTGAAGTTAGAAAATCTTTTGTATTTGACAATATTTCTGAAAATTTCGATGTGATTTTATCTAATCCACCAATTAGAGCAGGAAAGCAAGTGATTTTTGAAATTTATGAAAAAAGTTTTTTTCATTTAAACAAAAACGGAGAATTTTACTGCGTGATTCAAACTAAACATGGAGCTAAGAGTACGAAAAAAAAATTGGAAGAACTTTTTGGAAATTGTACTACACTTGTGATTGAAGCTGGATATAGAATTTTTAGATGTGTTAAAAATAGTTAAATAATTAGTTGAAAAAAGGAGTACGATTTTGTACTCCTAATTTTTTTAGTATTTGAAAATTACATTTGAGCTTTTTGGTCTTGAAATTTCTTTTTTAGCTTTTACATAGTCAATAAAAATAGGGACATCGCTTAAATATGTATTTGTTCCACCACGAGTTTTTATGATTTCACCAAGAGTTTTGTAACCGTCTTTTCCACTTGCAATGTATGAATTTGTTCCCATTACATAAGTTTTGTTTGAGTCAATTGGAACCCATTCGTTTGATTTTCTGTCAAGCACTTCGATTTTTTTGACTCTTGTTCCAAGTTTTCCCGCTTTTGTAGCTTCATATCTGATTCCAGCACCATAAGGGAATGATCCAGTTGAACCACCTGTAAGTGAATAATCTATCGCATCTTCAAGCACCTGTTTTACTTCTGAACCTTTGATTTCAAGCGTATAAATTGTATTTGTGGCAAAAGGCAGCAAAGTATACGCAAGGTCATAGTTAAATTCTCCTGGTTCCAGAGTAATTCTTATATTTCCGGCATTTCCAATGACAAAGTCGATATTTCTAGTTCCAATAGTTTTTAATTTGTCTAAAACTGATTCCATGACAAGAGTTGTTGCAAGAGAACCTTCTGGATTTTTTGCATCTGGAATACGGTTTTCAGAACCACCTGGAATTTTATCTAAAATTTTTCCAACTGATTTTTTACCCATTTCATTTTTTTCTTTTTTGTAACCTTCCAATAATTTTTCAGCTTGAGGTTCATTTTTTACAAATTTAATATTTTTATTTTCATTTACAAATTTAATAACTTTATCTTTTTCTGCTCCAGTCAATTGAATTTTTTTATCGTCTTTATCCTTCACTTCAAAAAAATTATCTCCAATTAATAATTGTGGATTTGCTACGACATTTGTAACAACTCCTTTTGGGTTAAAGTCTAATTTTAATTGACCAAGTAAATAAGCATAACACCAAGCTTCTACTACATAAGTTGGCTCACCGTTGGCATGGTCAATTTTTTTGGATAATCAGGATCTGCCACTTTTAGTCCAAATTGCTCAAATTGAGAACCCAATAAATAGTGTGTATCTCCTGATACGATTAAATCAATTCCTTCAACTTTTTTTGCAATTTCAAGATTTCTTTCGTATCCTGCATGAGAAAGCAGAATTATTTTGTTAATTCCTTTATCTTGAACTTCTTTTACATATTTTCTTGCTGTTTCCACTTCGTCGTAAAATTTTATGTCATCTCCAGGACTTGAAGATTCTTTAGTTTTTTTCACAACTTCGATTCCGATAATTGCAACTTTTTCGCCATTTATGTTTTTAATGATGTAAGGTTTCCATTTATTTTCTAAGATGCTTCCTTTGTCAGGTACAACATTTGCTGAAACAACTGGAACTTTTAGAACATCTAAAAATCCTTTTAATCCTTTATTTCCAGCATCAAATTCGTGATTTCCCAATGTGAATGCGTCAAATTTGATTTCGTTCATTATATTTGCGTCAGCTTTTCCTTCGAATAATGTGAAGTAAAGAGTCCCAGTTTGTGCGTCTCCAGCGTGTAGAACAAGAGTATTTTTGTTTTCTTTTCTAAAATCGTCAATTGCTTGAGCCATTCTAGCCATTCCGCCGATATTTACTGTAACAGTTTGGTCTCCTAATTTTAATGGCATTTTTTCTTCTTCCAGATGCGAGTGATGGTCATTGATGTGGGCAACATTTAACTCAAAATTTGAGTTAGTGCTTTTTTTATTTTTAGTCGTTTTTGCCATTGCGACATTTTGTGTAGCTGAAAATATTGTGATTGTCAGCGCTAATAAAAATAACTTTTTCATAAGAAAATCCTCCAAATGTTTTTTTGTATAATAAATTATAGTATAATTTTGCAAAAAAATCACGAAAAATTTTGGATTTTTATAAAAATTTTCTTTTATATTTTTGATTTATTCCATTCATAGTAGCTTTGATTTAAGCTATATGCGCAAAAACCATTATTAGTTAAGATTTTTGCAGCGATGTTGGCATAGGCGCAGTTTCTTCCACGGCAGTAGACGATTATTTTTTTATCTTTTGGCAAATCTTTCAAGTTTTCTTCTAGCATTTTCATTGGAATATTTATCGCATTTTCAATGTGCTGTGAATTAAATTCATCTTCTGGTCGCAAGTCAATTATTACAACATTTTCTTCTTCAACCATTTTTTGCGCTTCTTCAACAGTTAAAATTTTTGTTTTGCAACATTTTTCGTAAAATTCGTCGTGAATTTTTTGTACATCGGAAAGTTGCGTTTCACCGACATTTATCAGAAGATAAACCAAATCGATAATTTTTTCATTGGCAATTTTATAGACGACAAAATTTTTCTTTTTTTCACAAGAAACCAAATTTCCATCTTTCAATATTTGCAAGTGGCGAGAAGTGTTTGCAATTGTCATTCCAGTTTCACGAGCAATTTTTTCCACAGTTTTTTTCCCTTGCGAAAGCAAATCCAAAATTTCAATCCGTTTGTCACTTGACAGACATTTCCCAATTTTTGACAGTCCGCTGTAAAGGCTGTTTTTGTATTTTTCACATAATTTATCCATAATTAACCTCTTTTTTATAAAATTTTTTATTAAATATATTTTTATTTTTAAATAAAATTGTTGACAAAGTTTTTTAAATATGATATTATTCAATTAGTTAATTGAATAGTTGAATTTCTAAAATCAGTATATCATAATTTTTGGAAAAAATAAACTATAAAATTTAAGAAAATAAAATAATAATAAAAGAAAGAGGCGATGTTTTATGGCAATAACTTTAAGTAAAGATAATTTTGAAGCAACAATTTCAAGCGGAGTGGCTTTGGTAGATTTTTGGGCAAGCTGGTGCGGACCTTGTAAAATGCAGCTTCCTATAGTTGAAGAGTTGTCAAATGAATTGGGAGAAAAAGCAAAAGTTGGAAAAGTAAATGTTGACGAACAATTGGAGTTAGCACAACAATTTGGAATTCAAAGTATTCCTACATTGATTTTATTTAAAGATGGAAAACCATTGGAAGTTATGGTGGGACTTCAATCGAAAGAAACTTTGTATGAAAAAATAAATGGAGCATTATAGAAAAAATCAAAATAAAAATTAAAATCAAAATTTAAGTTTAAAAAAAATCAAAAAAATTGGAAGAAAAATTATGAATTTGAGAAATTATCTTTATTTGTAATTTTTCTTTTTTTAGAAAAGGAGAGAAAATGTTATATGATTCAGTAATTATAGGTTCTGGACCAGCTGGACTTACAGCTGCAATCTATTTGGGACGGGCAGGATTGAAAAATATTATTATAAATGGAATGGAGCCAGGTGGACAGCTTACAACTACGACTGAAGTGGAAAATTTTCCAGGATTTCCTGAAGGAATTGACGGCTCACAATTGATAGAAAATATAAAATCTCAAGCAAAAAAATTTGGAGCGGAATTTTTACAAGCACAAGTGAAAGAAATTGAATATAATGAAAGGCCTTTTAAAATCCATTTAGACGGCAAGAATATTATTGAAGCAAAAACTATAATAGTGTCAACTGGTGCGAGTGCAAGATATTTGGGAATTGAAAATGAAAAGGAAAATATTGGAAGAGGAGTGAGCGCCTGTGCGACTTGTGACGGATTTTTTTATCGTGGAAAAGAAGTCGTTGTAATTGGCGGAGGAGATACTGCGATGGAAGAAGCGACTTTTCTTACAAGATTTGCGACAAAAGTGACAATTATTCACAGAAGAGATGAATTAAGGGCTTCAGCAATTATGCAAAAAAGAGCCAAAGACAATGAAAAAATTGCATGGAAATTGAATTACACTCCTAAAAAAGTTTTGTCTGATGGAAAAGTTACAGGAATTGAATTGATAAATAATAAGACTGGTGAGACAGAAGTTTTAAAAACAGACGGAATTTTTGTGGCAATTGGAAGAAATCCGAATACAAAATTTTTAGGCGCTGCTGTTGAACTTGACAAAAATGGGTATATTTTGACAAAAGGGAAATCTTCCAAGACAAATATTCCTGGAATCTTTGCTGCGGGAGATGTGTGTGACGCTAGATACCAACAGGCGATAGTTGCTTCGGGAAATGGAGCAATTGCCGCTCTTGATGCAGAAGAATATTTAGTAGAACACAGTTTATAATTCGGAGGTTAAAGTTAAAAATGGAAGAAATACTAAATTATGAAAAATTAAGAGAAATTATTGCTGATAAAAAATTATTCTTGCTTTATATTTTAAGTCCAAGTTGCAGTGTTTGTAAAGCGGACTTTCCAAAAATTAAAGAAATTGCAGAAAGAGAAAATATAAAAAGTTATAAAATTGATGCGACAAAAGTAAAAAAGGCTGTAGGTCAACTATCGCTTTTTTCTGTTCCCGCTGTTCTCCTTTTTTATGAAAAAAAAGAAATTCATAGACAAGCAAGAATTATAGATTTTGAAGAATTGAAATTTAGAATTGAACAAATTAAATTAATAAAACTTTAAGATTACCTAAAAATTTAATTTAAAAAATTGACATTTAGTTGAATTTGGTATATTATATTTACTATAATTAAAAACTAAGTTAGGAGATGTAAAAATGAGTACAGAAATTACAGAAACAAATTTAGAAACAAATTCAACTTGGAAAACAAAATTGAGAGCGATGGGACCTGGTATCCTTATGGCATCTGCCGCTGTAGGAGGTTCACACATTGTATCATCGGCACAAGCAGGAGCAATTTACGGATGGCAACTACTTCTTGTCGTTATTTTAGTAAACTTATTTAAGTATCCATTCTTTAGATTTGGTGTTCAATATACATTAAATACAGAAAAAAGTTTAGTTGAAGGGTACAGTCACAGAGGAAAGGCTTATCTTTGGATATTTTTCATATTAAACGTATTTTCAGCAATGGTAAATACGGCAGCTGTAGGTATTCTTACAGGAGCAATTATGATGAATATTATTCCAAAAAGTTGGGGACTTTCAGTTGGACAAATAACAATAATATTAATAATTTTAATTTGGGCAATGATAATTCTTGGAGGATATAGCGTTCTTGATGGAATTTCAAAATTTGTTATGATTACTTTGACACTAGCAACAACAATTGCAGTAATTATCGCTGCTATTAAAGGTGGTCGTCATATTCCAGCAAATTTTGTAGCACCTTCACCATGGAATCTTGCAGCACTTCCATTTATTATATCATTAATGGGTTGGATGCCTGCACCAATAGAAATTTCAGCAATAAATTCAATGTGGCTGGAAGAAAAGAAACGTACATCAGAAGTTTCATATGAAGATGGGTTATTTGATTTTAATGTTGGATATATTGGAACAGCTATTCTTGCAGTTATCTTTTTAGCACTTGGAGCATTAATCCAATATGGTTCACCAGAAAAAGTAAAACCAGCAAGTGCCGCTTATATCGCACAACTTATAAAAATGTATATGTCTGAAATCGGTTCATGGTCAAGATTGCTTATCGCATTCATTGCATTTATGTGCCTTTTCGGAACAACAATTACAGTTATTGATGGATATTCTCGTGCAAATGAAGAAGCATTGCGTATTCTTTTAGGAAAAGAAAAATCTTCGCAAAAAGCTCTTAATATCTGGTTTACAGTAACTTCAATAATAGGTATTTTAATCGTACTTTTATTCGAAGGAAATGTTGCTAAAATGATGCGTTTTGCAATGATTGCCTCATTTATCTCAACACCAGTTTTCGCATGGTTGAACTTACAACTTGTTAAAACAGGAAAACATAAAGTTTCAGGAGCATTATACTGGCTTTCTGTTGTAGGATTAATTTACCTTTCAGGATTTGCAATTTTCTTCTTAATTGCTTATTTTGGAAAACTTGTATAAAATTTTTAAAAAGTAAAATAATAAAAAAATGGTCAATTAAGTTAAATTTTTGACCATTTTTGTTATTTTATATTTTATTTAAAATTTTTAAAGTCCAATTATTTCCCAGTTATCATGACTTTTTCCATCAATTACACCATTTTTAACTTTTTTAATATAATCTATCATCATATTTTGAATGGTTCCGCTTTCTGATCCAATCTCATCTTTAGACGACCACAGCATTTTTATATCTTCTTCTTCAAATATGCCATCTTTTTTTATTAATTGCTCAAATCTGTAAAAGTTCATCCCAACTTTTATTTTCATCTCGGGAGTAATTTTTTTTCCATTTTCAAGCGTCAAATTTATAATTTTTTGATCTTTTGGATTTCTTAAGTCAATTTTGTATTTTACTCCGCCAAAAATGTCGAAAGTAACATATTTTAAATTTGCTCTTTCTTCGTTGTAACGATAGTTTTTGTCACCTTTTTGAATTGTGTCAAAGTAGTCGGCTGACCATTCCATATATTTTTTTAGTTGTGCTCCAGTCATCTCAAAGACAGTTACATCTCCGCCAGTATATCTGTAGTTATAAACAATATCTTTTCTTTTTATTATACCTTTATTAAGCCGCACATTTTCGTAATCGTAAGAAAATGAAACGACTTCAGCTTTGCTGTAATATTTTTCCACATCGGTAATAAACGACGACATTCCTGTATCTTTTAAAAATGAAATTGAAACTCCGAATTTTTTTTCTTGTGGAACCATGTCATTTAGCACAATTCCAATTTTTTCGTTAGCAATTTTGCAAAGTTTTTCGTGATAAGGCTTGTAAATTTTTTCCACTTCTTTATCTGGCTTTTCTTTTGCGACAGAAACTGTTTTCGAATCTTTAGACAAAAGTTCAATTTTTTTTCCAGCAACATTAAATTTTAAATCAATTTCGGAAACAACGGTTCCGTATCTGTGCGGCTCTGTGACAAGCACGCCATTTATAATATTTTTGGAAATATTTTGATGCATGTGTCCAGCTAAGATGACATCTATTTCAGGAACTGCATTTGCAAGGTCTCTTACTCCAGTTTCAGCTACGCCATTTTCATTGTCAACTCCCATATGAGCGACGACAACTATCGCGTTTGCACCACATCTTTTCAAATTTTTTATCTGCTTTTTTGTTTCGGAAATTACAGACACAAAGTGAAAATTTTTTAAAAATCCCGTGTCCTCTTCAAATTTTTTGGTCATTGGCGTTGAAAGTCCGATTACTCCGATTTTTACTCCATCTTTTTCAATAATTGTCGCAGCATCCAAATATCTTTTTTTATCTTTGCACAAGTTAAAATTATTTTTATTTTCGTCATTATAAAATAAATTTGCAAGCAATTTTTTTGCTTTCATTTTTTTTAAAATATTTGTCAAAGTCGGCATTCCAAAATTAAACTCGTGATTTCCTGGCACAAAAATATCACATTTCATATAATTCAATATTTGTGGAACGGGATGATTTTTGTCGTTTGCAAAATATTCAATCCAGTTGTCTTGAATGGCATCTCCAACTTCCATGAAAAGAACATTTTTATTGTTTTCTCTCACTTTTTTTACATAAGTGGAAATTTGCGCATAAGAGCCTGAGTTGTCTTCTTCGTCGGCGGCATAGTTCCAAGGTAGAATCCTTCCGTGAACATCGCTTGTTCCAAGTATTTTAATCTCGACTTTTTTTTCAAAATTTTTTTTTATAATTTTCTCTTCCTTCTTTCAAACTAAATTCTCTTCCATATTTTTTCTGATTGATTTCATCTTTAAGCTCAAACACCTTTTCCAAGTCAATCCCATATTCATTGGCTATAGCAATTGTGTAATAAAATACATCAAAAACTTCTTCTTCAATAGTCCCTTTGATATTTTTCCCATCAAATCGTGTATTTTTTCTAATGTCTTCAGCAAGTTCCCCAAATTCTTCAATCAATTTTAAAACAATTCTTTGAATATTGTCCTTTTTTTCTCTTTCATCTCGCAAGTCTTCTTTTTCTTCCAAAGTCCCCTGTTCAATATGTTTAATCAAGTATTGAACTTCCTTTAAAGTCATCATAGCTATTCTCCCGTTTCTTTCCAGTCATTTTAAAAAAATTATACAATTTTTTGGAAATATAGTCAAATCAATTTAATAAAATTTGGCAAGAAATCTCTTATTTTTACAAATAAAATTGCTATACAAAAACATTGTTAAAATTTTAACTTGCTTTTCAAAAAAAATAATGGTATCCTTCTATTGTAAACTTATAGAAATCAATTATAATAAAATTTTAAGGAGGAAATTTATGAAAAAATTTATTTTTTTAGCGATTTTAATTGTTTCAAGCCTTGCTTTGGCTGATTATACATTTACAACAAGAAAAACTTATTGCACAAATCCAGATTACGATTCAGCTACAATGTATTATGATAGAGATGGTTATCCATATATTGCAGTTAGATTTCAAAACTGCTATTATAATGGAAACAAAGTTAGTGGAGGTTCTTTTGTATTTTATGGTTTCGAAGTAAATCAAGATTTTTTCAATCGTGTAATAAAATCACAACATCCTTATTTGTTTTTTAGAGACGGTGTTACTGTTACTGTTGAAGAAGCGTCTGATGGACTACATTGGAAAGTCCTTAATAGAAGTGTTTCAGGAAGACCGCCATATGTGTTTAAAAGTGAATATCAATATGAATAAATTATTATAAATTTAAAATTATTTCATTAACTTAGAATATATGTTTTATTGAAAAAATTAATTAAAATAAAAATCTTGTTTAATATGACAAGATTTTTTTATTTTTATATTAAAAGTTGTTTTGTCAACTAAATTATATTTTAACTTGTTTTTTTAAAACTTTTTTGTTGAAAAAAATGTCAATATATGATAAACTAAGAATTAATATAAGTAAATTTAGAGTACAAAAAAATTTACTGGACAATTTTTTTAAAATTTGATACAATAAAAAGGATCCGAGGTGATTTTCAATGGCAAAACAGGATGTTCTTGAGCTGGAAGGAGAAATAATCGAAGCATTGCCAAATGCGATGTTTCAAGTAAGGCTTGAAAATGGACACGAAGTTTTAGGACATATCTCAGGAAAAATGAGAATGAACTATATAAAAATTTTACCAGGGGATAAAGTTACGGTTGAAGTTTCTCCGTATGATTTATCGAGAGGTAGAATTGTATATAGAAAAAAATAAAATCTGGAAGGAGGGTTTTTAGTGAAAGTAAAAGCTTCAGTAAAACCTATGTGTGACAAATGTAAAGTTATTAAACGTCACGGAAAAGTAAGAGTAATATGCGAAAACCCTAAACACAAACAAATACAAGGATAATTAATATTTTTTAAAAATATTTAGGCGAAAAAAGTTAAAAACAAACTGATTAAAAATTTTTATTATAAGACTTTTAAAGATATTTAAAATAAAAATTGTAAAAGTATGTTTAGCTGTAGAGCTTATTCCTTATAGCATTTGTGAGGGCATATTGAAGAAGATTAAAAATATCAAAAACGAGGAGGAAACAATTTGGCTAGAATAGCAGGAGTAGATATTCCAAGAAATAAAAGAGTAGAAATTTCATTAACTTACATTTTTGGAATTGGAAAAAGCACTTCAAATAAAATTTTAGAAAAAGCAGGTGTTGACAAAGACACTAGAGTTAAAGATTTAACAGAAGAACAAGTAGCACAAATCAGAAACTTTGTAGAAGAATATAAAGTTGAAGGTGAATTGAGAAAAGAAATCAGACTTAACATAAAAAGATTACTTGATATAAAAAGTTACAGAGGATTAAGACATAGAAACGGTTTACCTGTAAGAGGACAAAAAACTAAAACAAACGCAAGAACAAGAAAAGGGCCAGTTAAAATGGCAGTGGCTAAGAAAAAATAATAAATTATTAAGTTAAGGAGGAAACCATAAGTGGCTAAAAAACCAGCAGTTTCAAAAAAGAAAAAATTAAAAAATATTCCTAATGGGATAGCATATATACATTCTACTTTCAATAACACTGTTGTAACAATTACAGATGCAGAAGGAAAAGTAGTAATCTGGAAATCAGGAGGAACTTCAGGTTTCAAAGGAACTAAAAAAGGAACTCCATTCGCAGCTCAAATAGCAGCTGAACAAGCAGCTCAAGTTGCAATTGAAAATGGAATGAAACAAATCGAAATTAAAATAAAAGGACCGGGATCTGGAAGAGAAGCTTCTATAAGATCAATTCAAGCAACTGGATTAGAAGTAACAAGAATAGTTGATATAACTCCAGTGCCTCACAATGGTGCAAGACCACCTAAAAAGAGAAGACCGTAATTTTAAAAAATAAGGAGGAAATAGATAAATGGCAAGAAATAGACAGCCGGTTTTGAAAAAATGTAGAAATCTTGGTTTAGATCCAAGCGTTCTAGGAGTAAATAAAAAGTCAAACAGAAACATTAGACCAAATGCAAATAGAAAATTAACTGAATACGGAACACAATTAAGAGAAAAACAAAGAGCAAGATTTGTTTACGGAGTTCAAGAAAAACAATTTTATAAATTATATGAAGAAGCAACAAGAAAAGAAGGAGTAACAGGGGAATTATTACTTCAATACTTGGAAAGAAGATTAGATAATGTAATTTACAGACTAGGATTTGGTGGTACAAGAAGACAAGCAAGACAAATCGTAAGTCACGGACATATTTTAATTAACGGAAAAAGAGTAGATATCGCTTCTTATAGAGTAAAACAAGGTGATGTTATTACTGTAAAAGAAGATTCAAAAGAATTAGCAATCATTAAGGAATCTGTTGGACAAAAAACAGTTCCAGGATGGCTATCACTTGAAGAAGGTTCATTAACTGCAAAAGTATTGGAAAATCCAGGAAGAGATGCTGTTGACTTCGAAATTGATGAAGCAATGATTATCGAGTATTACTCTAGATAATAATATTTTGTTCGAAGGAGATGAATTAGCTTTGTTAAAAATTGAAAAAATAGCTAAAAATGTTAAATTAACAGAAGAAAAAACAGATGATTACACAGCAAAATATACATTGGAACCTTTATACAGAGGTTATGGAAATACTATTGGAAATGCACTGAGAAGAATATTATTATCTTCAATACCAGGGACAGCAATTAAAGGAATTAAAATTGACGGAGTTTTAAATGAGTTTTCTACAATCGAAGGTGTAAAAGAAGCGGTTACAGACATTATTCTGAATGTAAAGGAAATCGTTGTAGAAGCTGATGAGCCAGGTGAGAAAAAAATGAGTCTATGTGTGAAAGGACCTGCTGTAATTACAGCTGCCGACATAAAAGTAGAACCTGGACTAAAAATTATAAATCCAGATCAAGTTATAATGACTGTTACAGTTGATAAAGAGATTAATATAGAATTTCTTGTAGATTCTGGAGAAGGATTTGTAATTTCTGATGAAATAAATACAGATGGATGGCCAATTGGATATTTGGCAGTAGATGCGATTTATACGCCTATTAAAAGAGTAAATTATACTGTAGAAGACACAATGGTTGGAAGAGTTACAAACTACGATAAATTGATTTTGGAAATTGCAACTGATGGAAGTATTGAAATAAAAGACGCATTATCTTATGCGGTGGAATTACTAACTTGGCATGTGGAACCATTTGCAAATATTGGAAACAGTATGAGCAAATATCGTGAAGAAGAAGTGGAAACAGTTGTGCCAACTAGTGAATCTGAATCTAGCGTTGAAGATATGAAAATTGAAGAATTAGACTTTACAGTTCGTTCTTATAACTGCTTGAAAAAAGCTGGAGTTAATACAATTTCTGATTTAACTTCAATGAGTTATAATGAATTGTTAAAAATAAAAAATTTAGGTAAAAAATCTTTAAACGAAATCATTGATAAAATGAAAGAGCTTGGTTACGACTTAAGCGAACATGTTTCAACTAACGAAGAAAACTAAAAAAATTGACTAAAACTTTTGACGAGGAGGGAAAATGAATCATAATAAATCATATAGAAAGTTAGGGAGAAGAACTGACCATAGATTAGCTATGCTTAAAAATATGACAATTTCTCTAGTAAAAGCTGAACAAATTGAAACTACTGTGACAAGAGCTAAAGAATTGAGAAAATTTGTTGAAAAATCTATAACTTTAGGAAAAAAATATAATAACTCAACTGATGCTGCAAGAAGAGTACATTTGAGAAGACAAGCCTTCGCTTTTTTAAGAAATGAAGAAGCAGTTGGAAAAATCTTTAATGAATTAGCTCCAAAATATGCTGATAGAAATGGTGGATACACTAGAATTATTAAAACAGCAGTTAGAAGAGGAGATTCAGCTGAATTAGCAATTATTGAATTAGTATAATATTTATAAAAGTGGCATTTTGCCGCTTTTTTTTTGAAAAAATTTAGTAATATATTTCAAAATTAATTTAAATTTAATTTAAAAATAATGATAAAAAAATTTGGGGGGGGGGTATAATAAATTGATAAATGTTAATTGTATATTACAAGATGTGGAGGTTTAAAATGAGAATAAATTTTTTATATTATTTAATTTTTACTGGAATTTGTATAGTAATTCCTGTTATAGGTTGGGGATTTTGGTTAGGTACAACAGTTCTAATAGTAGCTTATAATTTTTTGATAATGGGTTCAAAATCAAAAAGAAAAAAAGAAGAATTAGAAGATTTACAAAAAAAATATACTAAAGAATTAATAAATAAAAAGAAAGATAATTTTTGGGATTAGTGGAGGAAATATAGATGGCATATTTAATTATCTTTTTAATAATATTATCAATTCCTATATTAATTATATCTTCAATTATTAATGTATTTAAAACTTCGGGAAAAAAAAGAAGGAAGAAATCTGAAGAAAAAAAAATTAAAAAGCGAATAATGATAGAGCGACGAGAAGAAGAAGTAAAAAAATTAACAGAAAAAGAATTACTTATTAGAATACAAAATGAAAATGATGATATTGCAAAACTTGAACTTGGAAAAATATATTCAAAAAAATTATTTAAAAATTTAGAAATAGAAGACGAGTATTATAAAAATAATAAGAATAATAGAAATTTAGAACTAAATGAAGCCGACGAAGTTTTATATGCAGGAGCTGAAAACTTATTTAAAACTGTAATAATGAATAGAAATTTAGAAGGATGTTATTATTTAGCAAGATTTTATGATAAGTTTGCTGAAATTGTAATGGGGAAAGGTAAGAGAGAAACAACTTTAAATAAAGCAATACAGTGTTATATGAAATATGGGGATGTTTCAACTTTTTTAAGAGCAGGAAAACTTTCAATAGGAAAATATAGAAGTAATGGAAATTATAATTATTTTTTTGTTTCTAAAGAAGCTTATACAAAAGCAGCTGAATTAGGTAGTGTTGAAGCTAAAGAAGTGTTGGGAAGATTAATGATTGAAGAAATGAGAATAAATAATTTAGAGAAAGAAGAAGGATTTTTTGATGATGATACAGTAAAAGAATTAGAGTATCTTGATGATATTCCAAAAGTAGTAGAATAAAATAAGTTTATTGAATAAAAAATTTTATACTGTTATTAAGTAATATATATTTTTGGCTACTAAATTTAGTAAAATAAATTTAGTAGTTTTTAAATTTTAAAGAAATTATTTAATTTAGGTAGTCGCCAGTTCGTAAGTGTGATATAATAAGTACATAAAAATTGTAAAAAAGAGAGGAAGATTATGAGCGAAAAAGATTTATTTGTAGAAATGCTGCCAAATTATTTGCCAGAAGAGAGAAAAAGAGGCGATGTAATTGAAGGTGTGATTTCGAGAAAAGAAATTGAATTTGGATATTTGGACTTAAATTCTAAAAAAGAAGGAAGAATTTTGGTTCGTGAAATTGAAGATTTTAATGTTGGAGATAAAATCGAAGTTAAAATTTTAAGAGAAGATGAAAATAATATCGTTGTTTCAAAATTTTTATTGGACAAAGCGAAAGAGTTTGTTTCGTATAATGTAAATGACATTGTCACAGGAGAAATTTCTAAAAAAATTAAAGGCGGTTATGTTGTAAAAATTGGGAAAAATGAAGCATTTTTGCCATTTTCACTTGCTAGATTTGAAAAAGATAAAGATTATACAGGTCAAAAGTTTAAATTTTTGATAAAAGAAAAAAGTAAAAATAAAATTGTGGTTTCTCGAAGCGATTTGATTAAAATTGAAGAAGAAAAATATTTTGAAAAGATAAATGTTGGAGATGTTGTAACTGGGAAAATTAAAGAAGTATTGGATTTTGGACTTGTTACGGATTTAGGAGCGACAAATGGATTTGTACATATTTCTGAAATTTCTTGGAATCCAGTTGATGACTTGGTTGAAAAATTTGGGATAAATGATGAAATTAGTGCAAAAGTTATTGAAAAAGACACTGAAAAAAATAAATTGAAATTGAGTATAAAACAACTTTCACAAAATCCTTGGGAAATATTTGAAGAAAAACATAAAATTGGGGATACTGTAAAAGTTAGAGTGACAGAAATTCTTGACTTTGGACTTGTTGGAAATATTTTAGGAAGTGATATTTCAGGATTTGTGCACTTTAGTGAACTTGCTTGGAATAAAGGTGCTAAAGAATTGAAAAACTATAAAGTTGGCGATGAGTTTGAAGCAAAAATTATTGAAATTGAGAGCACTAAGAGAAATGTGAAATTGAGTGTAAAACAATTAGTTGAAAATCCTTGGGAAAAAGTGAAAGAAAACTACAAAGTTGGCGATGTTTTAGAAAGACCAATTTCTGAAATATTTGATTTTGGACTTCTTATTGAAGTTGAAAAAGATGTTGACGGACTTCTTCACATCACGGATTTGGCTTACAAAAAAGTTTCAAATTTGGCGTCAAAATATAAAGTTGGCGATATTATTAAATCTAAAATTATTGGATTTAATGATGAAAAAAATAGAATTTCTTTGAGCGTTAAAGCGATTTTTGATGAAAAATGGGAAAATCTTGAAAATAATTATGACTTGACTCAGGCTTTAAAAGGAAAAGTTGTGAATGTTCAGGATTATGGAATTTTTGTGGAAATTGAAGAAGGAATTGAAGCATTTATCCATAAAAATGAATTTTCTTGGAATAAGAGAGAGAAAAAATCTTATAAAGTTGGCGATGAAGTTGAATTTAAAATAATTGTAATGGATAAAATTGAGAAAAAATTGGCTGGAAGCATAAAACAGCTTACAAAATCTCCTTGGACTGAAGTTACAGAACAATATAAAGTTGGAAATATTGTAAATACTCAAATTGAAGAAGTGACTGAAAATTTTGTATTAGTTAAATTGACTGATAGATTTAATGGAATTATTCCAAAAAGAGAATTATCAGAACATTTCTTAAAAAATATTTCTGAAAGTTTTAATGTTGGAGATAAAGTTACTGCAATAATTACTGACATAAATGACAAGAAAAAATCAATTGCACTGTCAATTAGAAGAGTTCATCAAATGGAAGAAAAAAAAGAAATGGAAGAACTGCTAAAAATTTATGGAGTGTAATTTAATAAAATAAAAAAAATATTCATATTTTGATAAATTAAGAGCTAATTTTTTGTATTTTTTAAAAATTAGTTCTTTTTATTTTATATTTAAATTATAAAAAAATTATTTTTAACAAAAGATAGCAAGAAGTCTCCGGCTTCTACAAGCGGGAGATGAATTGCTTTTTAAAAAGTTGAAAAAAGGATATATCTATGATACAATTTTTGTATAAAATATTGAAGAGAAGTTATAAATAATAAAATTTC
This sequence comes from Leptotrichia sp. oral taxon 218, assembly GCF_018128225.1. Taxonomy (NCBI): domain Bacteria; kingdom Fusobacteriati; phylum Fusobacteriota; class Fusobacteriia; order Fusobacteriales; family Leptotrichiaceae; genus Leptotrichia; species Leptotrichia sp. oral taxon 218. The sequence continues at coordinate 2,133,400 of NZ_CP072377.1, forward strand.
TAAAAAAATAATTAAAATAATATCCAAAATCAAAAGGAGGTGTAATTTCATGAAATATAATTTAGCATTCAAATACAGAATTTATCCAAATAAGGAACAGAAATTTTTGATAAATAAGACTTTTGGATGTGTTCGTTTTGTTTACAATACGATTTTGTATACTGCGAATAAAATTTATGAAGAAACTGGAAAAAATAAAATAATTACACCTGCTAGTTTGAAAAGTGAAAATCAATTTTTAAAAGAAGTGGACAGTCTGGCACTTTCAAATGCTCAATTGAATGTAAAACGATCGTTTACGAATTTCTTTCAAAAGAGAGCAAAGTTTCCAAAGTTCAAATCTAAAAAGAAAAGTGTTAAAAGTTACACGACAAATTGTGTGAATAATTCAATACGAATTGAGGAAAACAAATATTTGGTTTTGCCGAAATTGAAAAGAATAAAATTAAAATATCATAGAGAAATACCGAAGGATTACAAGATAAAGTCGGCAACATTGACAAACAGTAATGGAAATTATTATGTTTCTATTTTGACGGAATTTGAAAAAGAAATTCAAAAAATGACAAATAGTGATAAAGTAATTGGACTTGATTTTTCAATGTCTGAATTATTTGTCAGTTCTGAAAACTAAAGGGCTGATTATCCAAAATATTTTAGAATGCTGGAGAAAAAATTGAAAAAATTACAGAAATCATTATCGAGAAAAGTGAAGTTTTCTAAAAATTGGTATAAGCAAAAAGCGAAAATATCAAAATTGCATGAGTATATCAAAAATTGCCGAAGGGATTTTTTGCATAAATTATCGAAAAAATTGTCTGAAACATATAATGCTGTGGTTGTTGAAAATTTGAATATGAAAGGGATGAGTCAGGCATTAAATTTTGGAAAAAGTATAGGAGATAATGGATGGGGAATGTTTTTGAGAATGCTTGAGTATAAGTTGATGTTTTTAGGGAAACAATTTTTGAAGATAGATAAGTGGTTTCCGTCGTCGAAAACTTGCAGTAAAGGTGGAAATGTTAAAGAGGAACTGAAATTATCAGAAAGAAGTTATAGATGTGAGTGCTGTGGAATTGAAATTGATAGAGATTATAATGCGGCACTGAATATAAAAAACATTGGAAAAGAGATGTTGAAATATTAGGAAATAAAAAGACAGGGTAGGAACTACCCGAAGAGCTTGGTAAATATATTTGGCTAACAAAAGCAGATACTTCCCAAGAAGCTCCCGCTTCTAAAAGCGGGAGTAGTTCACATTGTTAATTTTATTGTATAATTATAAAAAACGAAAGTGGGAAGATTTAATGAAAATATTACATTTGGCTGATTTGCATATTGGAAAAAAGATTAATGAGTTTTCGATGATTGAAGATCAGAAATTTATTTTGAAGCAAATTTTGGAAATAATGGATGATGTGAAACCTGACGCCGTTATAATTGCGGGAGATGTCTATGACAAAACTGTGCCAACGATAGAAGCTGTCGAACTTTTGGATGATTTTATTTTTGAAATTTCTAAAAGAGAAATTAGTACATTCATAATTAGCGGAAATCACGATTCAGCGGAAAGACTTTCATTTGGAGCAAAAGTTATGAAATTTGGAAAAATTTATATTTCGCCTGTTTTTGATGGGAAAGTTTCAAAATATACATTGTCTGACGAAAATGGCAAGATTAATTTTTATCTGCTGCCGTTTTTAAAACCTGTGAATGTGAAAAAATATTTTTTGGATGAAGAAATAAATTCTTATGACGATGCGGCAAAATTAATTGTAAAGAATATGAATATTGATGTTTCTCAAAGAAATATTTTAATTGCACATCAATTTGTGACTGAAACTTCTCAAAGTGAACTTGAAGAAAAAAATGTCGGTGGACTCGACAACATAAGTTCTGAGATTTTTTATGATTTTGACTATGTGGCATTAGGACATATTCACAGAGCTTATAATATTGGAGAAAAGAAGAGAATTAGATATTGTGGGTCTCCGTTGAAATATTCACTTTCTGAAATAAATTCGGAAAAGTCAGTCACGATTGTGGAAATAAATTCGAAAAATGATTTTAAGGTGGAAACTGTTGCACTTGTACCGCTGCGGGATATGCAAGTTATAAAAGGGACTTTTGAAGAAATTACAAAGAAATTGTTTTATTGTAATGTAAACACGAAAAATTATATTTCAATAATTTTGACTGATGAGAATGAAGTTCCAAATGCGCTGCAAAAATTGCGAGATATTTACGAAAATATTTTAAAATTGGAGTACGACAATAAAAGAACTCAAAAATATAATAAAATTGATTTTGAAAAAATTAAAAAAAGAGATCCATTTGAAGTTTTTTCAGAATTTTATGAACTGCAAAATAATCAGAAGATGACAACTGAGCAGGAAGAAATAATGAAAAATTTAATTGACGAAATTTGGGAGGGAGAATTATGAGACCTTTAAAACTTATTGTTTCCGCTTTTAAATCTTATGGTGGAAAAGAAGAAATTGATTTTACAAAATTGGGAAATGATGGAATTTATTTGATTACTGGAAAAACTGGAGCTGGAAAAACTACGATTTTTGATGCAATTAGTTATGCACTTTTTGGAAGTCTGAGCGATGGAACTAGTGAAAACATGACTTTGAGATCTAAATATGCGAAAGAAGATGTGGCTACATTTGTGGAACTTACATTTTCCTACAAAAATAAAATTTATTATATTAAAAGAAATCCAGCTTACGAGAGAAAGTCAAAAAGAGGGAAAAATAAAACTACAACTGAAAATGCAAAAGTGGAATTACATCTTCCAGATGGAAAAGTTTTAACAAAAAAAGATGAAGTTGCAAAAAAAATAAAAGATATTTTGGGAGTCAATGAAGATCAATTTGGTAAAATTTGCATGATTGCGCAAGGAGCTTTTGCAAAATTTTTGTTTGCTAAGACTCCCGAGAAAGAAAGTATTTTTAGAGAAATTTTTAAAACAACAAATTATGAAACTTTAGAAAAAAAAATGAAGGAAAAATATAAAAAAGTTGAAGACGAAGATAACCTTCTGACGGAACAGATAAAAAGTTTTAAAGAAAGAGTGGAATGTAGCAAAGATTTTGAGTCAGATTTTTTTGATGAAAATGAAAAAAATTTAGATTTCTCTGAATTTTTGAGTGAATTGATTTTGTTTCAAGAAAAAGAAGAAAAAAATTTGAAAAATAAAATTAAAAAAATTGAAGGCGATAAAAAAAATGTTGAAAAAAATTTGGATATTGCGAAAGAAATTGAAATAAAAAAAGAAAAATTAGAAGAATTAAAAAAAGAAAAATTAGAAGAAGAAATTAATTTTGAAAATTATAAAAAAAACTTGGAAAAACATGCGAATGAAGAAAATAAAATTTATGAATTAAATACGAGAAAAGAAATTATAAAAAATGATTTGAAGAAATATTCGGAATTGAAAAATTTGGAAGATGAAAAAAGTAATTTGGAAAAATTAGTTTTTGAAAAAGAAAATAAAAAAGATGATTTAAAAAATCAAATTGAACTTGAATCAAAGAAATTGGAAATTTTAAAAGACAAAAAAGATGATTTGGAAAAATCTTCTAAAAATATTTTTAAATTTGAAAGTCAGTTGAAAGAGTCAAAAAATCAAATTGAAAAATTGGAAGAGTTAAAAAAACTTTTTGAGGATTATTGCGAGAAAAAAGAAAAGAAAAAAAATTTTGAAACTGAAGTTCAAAATTTGGAAAAAATAGAAAATAAAATTTTAGATGAAATTAAAAAAAATAATAATTTTTTAAAAAATAAAGAAGAAGAATTTATAAAATTTGAAACGATTGAAAAAAATTTTGCAGATTTTTCTTTGAAAAAAAATAAAATTTCAAATGATTTAAAAAATTTGGAAAATCTAAAAATTTTAAATTCTGAAATTGACAAAACTTCGATTGAGTATAATTTGAAATTAAAAGAGTTTGAAGAAAGTCAAGAAAGTTATGAAGCTCAAAATAAAATTTCTCGAAATTTAAGAAAAATTTATAACATCAATCAAGCTGGAATTCTTGCAAAAACTTTAGTTGAAAATAAACCTTGTCCAGTCTGTGGCTCAAAAGTTCATCCAAAACCAGCATGTACTTCTCAAATTGAAAATATAACTTTGGAGGAAGTGGAAGAAAAAGAAAACAAATCTGAAGAAATGCTTTTTAAAGTGAATAAATTAAGTGCAAATTGTGGAGAAATTTTAAAAGAAATTGAAATCAAAAAAAATAATTTACAAAAAAATTTAAAAGATTTTTTTCAAATTGAAAATCTTGAGAAAGAAAAAATTGACGAATGGATAGTTAATAAATTTTCTTTTTTGAAAGATGAAATGAAAAAAATAGATGATTTGATTGAAAAAGAAAAAGATAGGGAAAAAGAAAAAGAAAATTGTAAAAAAGAAATTAAATTATTAAAAGAAGAATTGGAAAAACTAAATTCTTCTCAAAAATTAAATTTAGAAAAAAAGACAAAGGCAAATTCTTTCAAAGTGGAAGCAGATACTAATTTTAAAAATGTTGTTCTTGAAATTGAAAAGCGAACAAAGAAAAATTTTGAATTTGAAACTGAAAAAATTGAACTTTTAAAAAGAGAAAAAGTTTTGTTAAAAGAAAAAGAAGAACTGCAAAATTTTATTAAAATTGAAGAACAAAATAATTTAGAGCTAAAAAATTTGAAAGAAGAGATTCCAAAAAAAGAAAAAGAAATTGAAAATAAAAAAAGTAATGTGATTGAATTGGAAAAAGAAATGACTTCGATGAAAACTGATTTGAAAAATTGCAAAAAAGAAATTGAAAAAATAAAAAATAATCTTGAATTTGAAAATGAAGAGTTTGCAGAAGATAAAATTTTAGAATTTGAAAATGAAATTTTTAAAATTAGAAAAAAAATAAAAGATGAAAAAGCTCAATTTGATGAATCAGATAAAAAATTAGCTTTGCAGGAAAAAGAAATTTTTGATTTAAAAAAAGAAATTGAAAAAAATAAAGATTTTAACATAGATTTTCTTTCGCAAGAATTTGAAATGCTAAAAAATAAATTGGATTCACAAACAGAAATTTTTCAACAAAATAATTCTAAACTTTCAATAAATCAAAAAATTTTAAGGGAATATGAAGAAAAACTTGGTCAATTAAAAGAAGTTCAAAGAAAAAATACTTTACTAAAAGCTCTTTTTGATACGATTCAAGGGAAAATTGCGGGAAAAGATAAAATAAGATTTGAAACTTATGTTCATATAAAATATTTTGAAAAGATACTTTTTAAAGCTAATAAAAGATTTTTTGCGATGTCGGATGGAAAATATGAACTGAAAAGAAGCGAGAGTGCTTTTAGAACTGCAAAAATTGGGTTAAATTTAGATGTTTATGATTATCATAACGGAACTGTCAGGGAAGTTTCGACGCTTTCGGGTGGAGAATCATTTTTGGCATCATTGTCACTAGCTCTTGGATTTTCTGATGTTGTTCAAGAAATGTCAGGTGGAATTCAGCTTGAAACTTTGTTTATTAAATAGTACAAGAACACTCGCGACTTTATTCGTGAGATGAATTGCACGAAAATTTTAGTAAGCATATAGGGAAACTTGTATGTAGACACGGAGCAAAACCGTACAACAAAGAAACTGAACTGCTGGGAACTCTTAAAGCTAGTATAACCACAACATAATACCTAAGTGAATGGTATAAGTGTGAAGGTAGCGAAAGCAGAAAAAATATACTAGATGGTGCAAGGTTAAATCCTAAACATTATGATAATAGACAATCAGCAGCTAAGCCTGAAAAGGAAAGTTCAACGACTATCCCTCGTGAGGGGAGTACAATACAAGCGATTGGTATTGGAAGTGGTTTCGCCTAAGTCCTTGAAATAGGATATGGATAAGATATAGTCTGTGCTTGTTAGAGATAACAAGAAGTTCAAGGCTAATCTCCTTAATTTATTAAGGAGTATATATGCCAAGAGAACTGCATAAGTAGTAGCGCACTTGTGTGAACGACGCTTCCCACTGTTGTGGGGTTTTAAAAACTTTAAAAATATTTAAAAATAAACAGATAAAATGTAGAATACATGATATAATATCTCTGATGAAAAGGAGGTGATATCTATGTATTTAACTTTAAAACAACAAGTAAAACATCTTAGTAAGAAAGAGTTTAGGAATTTAAAATATTTATCTCATATAGCCAAGAACTTAACTAATGAAGCTATATATAATATTAGACAGTATTATTTTAATAAGAAAAAGTATTTAAGTTATAACGAAAACTATAAAATGCTTAAAAACAGTGAGAACTATAAGAAGTTAAATTCTAATATGGCTCAACAAATTCTAAAAGAAGTAGACGGAAGTTTCAAATCATTTTTTGGACTTTTAAAACTTGCTAAAAATGGTCAATATGATAATAAGAAAATAAAATTACCTAAATATCTTGCTAAAGATGGATTTACAACTCTTGTTATAGGTTTTGTTAGATTAAAAGATGATATTCTGATAGTTCCTTATTCAAATTCGTTTAAGAAAACTCATCAGGAAGTTAAAATTAAGCTGCCACCAGTATTGAAAGGTAAGAAGATAAAAGAAATTAGAATAATACCAAAACAACATTCTAGGTACTTTGAAATTCAATATACTTATGAAGTAGAGGAAGTTCAAAGGGAATTAAACAAAGAAAATGGACTAGGAATAGATTTAGGTATAGACAATCTATGTACTTGTGTTACAAATAACGGAGCTTCATTCCTAATAGACGGCAGAAAATTAAAATCTATTAATCAATACTATAACAAGACAAATGCAAAATTGCAAAGCATTAAAGATAAGCAAAAGATAGAGCATATAACATTAAGGCAAAAGAGAATAGCTAGAAGGAGAAATAATCGCATAAATGATTATCTTTCAAAAGCAGCAAGAATAATTATAAATTATTGTCTTAATAATGATATAGGAAGAATAGTTCTAGGATATAATGAAGATTTTCAAAGAAAATCAAATATTGGAAGCATAAATAATCAGAACTTTGTAAATATACCATATGGAAAATTAAGAGATAAACTAATATATCTATGTAAACTATATGGAATAGAATTTAAACTGCAAGAAGAGAGTTATACATCAAAAGCAAGTTTCTTTGATGGAGATGAAATTCCAATATATGATAAAGAAAATCAAAAAGAATATATATTCAGTGGAAAAAGGATAAAAAGAGGACTATATCAAACAAGCACAGGTAAAATCATAAATGCGGATTGTAATGGAGCATTAAATATATTAAGAAAAAGTAAAGTTGTGGATTTAAGTGTCCTATACAATAGAGGTGAGCTGAACACACCTAAAAGAATAAGGGTAGTGTAAAGCTATCAAACTTCTTAGAAAATTTTTAAATATTTTTAGAGATTTTAGAACCCTGTGACTTTAGTCGTGGGAGGTTCAGTGACGAAGGATTTGGAACGCTTGATGATACGACGCTGGAACAAGCGATGACTGCACTAAAAGGTCTTTCAACTGACGGTAAACTAATTGGAATAATTTCGCATGTCAATGAATTGAAGGAAGAAATTGAAAAACAAATTGTCATAACAAAAGATAGTGCTGGAAATAGTCATGCAAAAATAAATATTTCATAAAAAAACAGGAGTTATTAAAACTCCTGAATTTTTGAGGAGAGTGTTCAGAATTTTGAGTTTACACAAAAATTTTTATGCACTCCATCTTAACCTAAATTTTCTCCATTACTTGCAATTACCTTTTTATACCAGTCAAATGATTTCTTTTTATAACGTTTTAATGAACCAGTCCCATCATCATTTCTGTCAACATAAATATATCCGTATCTTTTACTCATTTGAGCCGTTGAAGCTGAAACCAAGTCAATGCAGCCCCAAGAAGTATACCCAAGCACTTCCACTCCATCTTCAATCGCTTCTCTCACTTGTTCCAAATGTCTTCTCAAATAATCAATTCTATAATCATCCTCAACAGTTGGTCCATTAGGTCCATCAACTAAAACATCTTTTGCTCCAAGTCCATTTTCCACAATAAATAATGGAATTTGGTATCTGTCATAAAAATCATTCAATACAATTCTAAGTCCAACTGGATCAACTTGCCAACCCCATTCACTTGATTCTAAATATGGATTTTTCAATCCACCTAGCAAGTTACCTTTTCCACTTTGATAATCTTGCGGATTATGTGCTGCAGCAACACTCACATAATACGAGAACGATACAAAATCAACTGGATTTTCAGCTAATAATTTTTCATCACCTTCAGCAAATTCAATATTTATATTATTTTCTTTAAAATATCTTCTTGCATATGCTGGATATTTTCCTCTCACATGCACATCAGCAAATAAATAATTTTCTCTCTCAAATTGTCTTACTGCTAATGTATCAAGTGGATGTGATGTCATTGGATAAACTGGCATTGATAAAATCATACATCCAATTTTGAAATCTGGATTAATTTCATGTCCAACTTTTGTAGCCAATGCAGAAGCCACTAATTCATTGTGAACTGCTTGATACAATTCCTGTTTAGTAGGTTTCACTTCTCCATCAGTTGGAATTCCTCCACTCATAAACGGAGCATGTAAAACAGAATTTATTTCAGTGAACTACTCCCGCTTTTAGAAGCAGGAGCTTCTTGGGAAGTATCTGCTTTTGCTAGCCAAATATATTTACCAAGCTCTTCGGGTAGTTCCTACCCTGTTTTCTTTTATTTTTTAATATTTCAACATTGCTTTTCCAATGTTTTTTATATTCAATGCCGCATTGTAATCTCTATCAATTTCAATTCCACAGCACTCACATTTATAACTTCTTTCTGATAATTTCAGTTCCTCTTTAACATTTCCACATTTACTGCAAGTTTTCGACAATGGAAACCACTTATCTATCTTCAAAAATTGTTTCCCTAAAAACATCAGTTTATACTCAACCATCCTCAAAAACATTCCCCATCCATTATCTCCTACACTTTTCCCAAAATTTAATGCTTGGCTCATCCCTTTCATATTCAAAGCCTCAACAACCACAGCATTATACTCTTTAGATAATTTTTTCGATATTTTATACAAAAAATCATATGATAATTTATATCAAATACTGAATAATAATTACTATTATACGACATTATTATTACCTACTTTTATATTATTTCACTGAATAAATCATATCATAAATATATCCTTTTTTCAATTTTTTTTACAAAAAAAAGCAATTCATCTCCCACTTATAGAAAGCCTACGACTTCTTGCTATCTTTTTGTTAAAAATTTTTAAAATTAAAAAATCTTCATAACTTCAAAAGAGAGATGATCATAATTAACCATCTCTCTTCCCAAATTTTACATTACTATTTAATTTCCCAATAATTATATCTTTATCCATTTCTAATTATTATCCAAACTTTATTTAAACCATTGTTTTCTTTCCCCTTTAATTATATTGTACTCCTAATTTTTTCCAATTACAAGTTTTTTTTAAAATAAAAAAAACAAGTTTATAATAAAAAAATACACCTTCAATACTTTTTATAGCACTTTCAGTGTATTTTTATTTCATTATATTCTATTTTTTATTTTAAATTTAAAGAAATTTATTATTCAACAACAAATAACCATTCTTTAGATAATTCGTGATCTCCATTAATAACTTTTTCATATTCACCTTTTAACAATTCATAGAATTTACCAGGTTTTGGTTCAGCATGGAAGTCTAATTGTCCAATTGGTCTTTGATCTAATGATTCGGCATAAGTGATTTTCATTGCTGTTCCTGTTACTAACAATTCATCTGCTGTAAATACCATTGATCTGTCAATTTTTCCACGGTTGATTTTGTATCCATTGTATTCTAATAATTCTAATGCTGATCTTACTGTAATTCCTTCAAGTGCTGCATTTCCTGTATCAGGAATAATTACTTGATCTCTGTAGATTAATACAATATTTGCAACAGAAACTTCTACTACATTTCCTGCATCATCAAACATTAACGCATCATCGTAACCATTTCTTTGAGCATCACTTGTAGCTAGGAATGAATTGATGTAAGATCCACCTGCTTTTGCTTTAGTTGGGATAGATGAATCGTTATATTTTCTATAAGTTGAACTCATCAATCTTAATCCACCTTTTGTACTTACATAATCTGCAAGTGGCAACATATAAATTGCTAAATCAAAATCAAGTCCTGCTTTTTTAGGTGATAATCTTGGTTCTTTACAGAAAATGAATGGTCTCATATAAAAATCTTCTTTAATATCGTTCTTTTTAACTAATTCAGTTACAATATTTTTAAATTCATCCCATTCCATGAAAAATTCAAAACCTAACATTTTTGAAGCTGTCATAAGTCTTTTATAGTGATCTTCCAATCTAAAAATTGCTACTTTCCCATTTCTGTAGTATCCTCTAACTCCACCGAAACAAGTTGTTCCATATTGTAAACTGTGAGTTGCAATACTTACTGTCGCTTTCTCAAATTCTACTATTTCTTTATCGAAATATGCATATTTCATAAATTCAGTTTTACCTGCCATTAAATTTACCTCCAGTATTTTATTTCTATTTCTATTCTTAGGTATTATTTTACCACTTTTGGCTCAATATGTAAAATTTTTTTTGAGACGGACAAAGTAAAAAATTATTTTGCTTTCTCAAAAAAATGCTAATAAAAAAGCAAAAAATATGTTAAAATATAAAGAGTATAAATTGAATATACAAATAAAAAATTAATATTATAAAGATGAAAATGGAGGTAATATGAAACATACTGTAGCGATTGTTGGTAGACCAAATGTAGGGAAATCGACATTGTTTAATAAATTGGTAGGAGATAGGTTATCTATAGTAAAAGATGAGCCGGGAGTTACTCGTGATAGACTTTATCGTGAAATGGAATGGCTGGGAAATAAATTTTTACTTGTTGATACAGGTGGACTTGAGCCTAGAACTCAAGATTTTATGATGAGTAAGATAAAAAAACAGGCACAGGTTGCAATTGATGAAGCAGATGTAATTATATTTTTGGTGGATGGAAAAGCTGGAATTACAGGGCTTGATGAAGATGTAGCAACAATTCTTCGTAAGCAGGATAAAAAAGTTATTGTAGCTGTCAATAAAATTGATAATTATATGAAGGAGCAGGAAAATATTTTTGAATTTTATGGGTTAGGATTTGAAGAAGTTATTGGAATTTCTGGAGAACATAAGACAAATTTGGGAGATTTGCTGGACGCTGTAGTTGAAAAATTTGACGATAAAAATACTAAAGAAATTTCAGAAGGGCTTAGCATTGCAATTCTTGGAAGACCAAATGCTGGAAAATCTTCGCTTTTAAATAAATTGTTGAATAAAGAGCGTTCGATTGTGAGCGATATTGCTGGAACAACAAGAGATACAATTGATTCGGCGCTAAAATATGATGGGGAGATGTACACTCTTATTGATACTGCAGGAATTCGGAGAAAATCTAAAGTTGAAGATGACATCGAGTATTACAGCGTGCTTCGTGCGATGAAAGCCATTAAAAGAGCGGATGTGTGCGTGTTAATGCTAGATGCGACAGAACTTTTGACGGATCAGGACAAAAGAATTGCAGGAATGATTTATGATGAAAGAAAGCCAATTATAATTGCAATTAACAAATGGGATTTGATTGAAAAAAATGACAACAGCGTGAAAGAGTTTAAAGAGCTTGTCAAAGCGGATTTGGCATTTTTAGACTATGCTCCGATTGTGACAATTTCGGCGCTAACTGGAAAAAGAACGCTTAATATTTTGGAACAGGCGAAATTTATCAATGAAGAATATCATAAAAAAGTTTCAACTGGAATATTAAATCAAATTTTAGCAGAAATTGTTGCGCAAAATCCTGTACCAACTCGAAAGGGAAGAGCAGTTAAACTTAATTATGCGACACAAATTAGCCAAGCACCGCCAAAATTTGTATTTTTTGCAAATAATCCAGAGTTGATTCATTTTTCTTATAAGAGATATATTGAAAATAAACTTCGTGAATATTTTGGATTTGAAGGATGTCCTATTGATATAATTTTTAATAAAAAAGGTGACAAAATTTTTGGATAAAAGTTTTTTACGAAAGGGAGATAGATGAAATTTTATGATGAAGAAAAAATTTTAAAAGCGAAAAATGTGTTAATGGTAGTGTCACTTTTATTTTTATCAATTTTACTTTTTTTCAAAGTTTACGATTATTTTAAAAAGCCGATTAATCTTGCTATAAGTACGATTTTTCCGTTCATTTTGTCATTTATAATCGTGTATTCGCTTATGCCAATTATTGATATGATAAGCAATAAAAAAAATGAAGAAAATCCGACTAAAAAACTTATAAAAAATAGAAATTTGGCGATTTTAATCGTGCTATCAATATTTTTTGCAATTTTTATATATATAGTTCTTGCTTTTATTCCGCTAATTGCGAAACAAGGTTCAAGTTTAATTGAATTTTTCTTGAAGAATCAAGGGGATTTTCAAAGTAAGGCATTTAATTTTATGGAGCAAAATAACATTGATTTAAAAAATACGCTTATGAGTTCTAAAGATGTGATTATAAATATGACGGTAAGGGTGCTGACTTCCAGTTACTCCATTGTAACCAGCACTTTTACTTTGCTTTTTATGACGCCAATTTTTACGATTATGTTAATTTTTAGCTATGACAGTATTGAAATTTGGGTTGAAAATTTTTTGACGGACATAGATGAAGATAGAAAACTTGTCAATTTGGCAAAAAGTATAGATCAAACGATTGGAAAATATATTTTGGTTACGGTACTTGACAGTATGATTGTCGGAGTGGCGTCTTTTATAATTTTCTATTTTTTAAAATTGGACTACAGCATTTTATTTTCACTAATTATTGGTTTTGGAAATGTGATACCTTTTTTAGGACCTTTTATTGGTCTTATTCCTGTAATTTTCTACGCTGCAACAAAATCTTTTAATTTAGTAATCATTATTGTTGCGTTAGTTACAATTGTGCAAACTATTGAAGCAAATATCGTAAAACCTTGGCTTACAGGAAAATCGGTTAAAATGCATCCAATTACGACATTACTTGTCGTTTTGATTGGAGGAGCGCTTTTTGGAATTGGAGGAGCGTTTATTGGGATACCAATTTATATCGTGATTAAACTGACTTGGATATTCTATTGGGAAAATTATATAAAAAAAAATCAAAAAAATCAAAATAATTTGAAAAAATAATTTGAAAAAAATTTAATTTTAATTTTAGGAAGGAAAATAAAAAATGGAATTTTACAATACATTGTCAAATAGATTGGAAAAATTTGTGCCACTTGAAAGAAACAAAGTGAAAATGTATGTTTGTGGACCTACAGTTTACAATTATATACATCTTGGAAATGCTCGTCCAATTATTGTTTTTGATGTACTTGCCAGATATTTTAAATATAAAAATTATGAAGTTGAATTTGTGCAAAATTTTACAGATATTGACGATAAAATTATAAATAGAGCTAATGAAGAAAAATTATCTTGTGAAGAAATCACTAAAAAATATATAGATGGTTTTTTTGAAGATGTGAAAAAATTAAATATTTTGAGTGATGTAAAAAGACCAAAAGTTACAGAAAATATTTACGAAATAATAGAAACTATAAAAAAATTAATAGATAATGGCTTTGCTTATGAAAAAGATGGAGATGTCTATTTTGAAGTGAAAAAATATTCAGAGTATGGGAAATTGTCTAATCAAAAAGTTGATGAGCTGGAAGCGGGAGCTAGAATTGATATTTCAAAAATCAAAAAAAATCCGCTGGATTTTGTCCTTTGGAAAAGTAAAAAAGAAAATGAGCCATTTTTTGAATCACCTTGGGGAAAAGGACGACCTGGTTGGCATATAGAATGCAGTGCGATGTCACAAAAATATTTGGGAGACACATTTGATATTCACGGTGGTGGACAAGATTTGATTTTTCCACATCATGAAAATGAAATTGCTCAAAGTAAATGTGCCTATCACGGAAATTTTGCAAATTATTGGCTACATAATGGCTTTGTTCAAATTGATGGCGACAAAATGTCGAAATCAACTGGAAACTTTTTTTTACTTCGTGAAATTTTAGAAAAATTTTCGGGAAATGTAATAAGACTTTTTATGGTAAGTACACATTACAGAAAACCAATTAATTTTTCTTTTGAAGCGCTAAAAGATACAAAAAAAACTTTGCAAAATATTGTAAATGCGATGAATCAATTTGAAAGTACGATAAATTTAGCAGATAAAAATTTATTTGAGAATAAAAATTCGTTTGAGAAAATTGAAGAATTTGATAAAAAGTTTGTTTTGGCGATGGATGAAGATATGAATACGCCACAAGCATTAGCTGCAATTTTTGAGCAAATTAAATACACAAATAAACTTTTATCAAAACTTGAAGAAGAGAAAGAAATTGTCTTGGAAGTGAAAAAGTCTTGTGAATCTCTAAAAAATAAAATTGAAAATGTGCTTGGAATTGATTTAAAAAATGAAAAGCAATGCAAAAAAAATAATGATGAATTAACTGATAAATTGATAGAGTTACTTTTGGAAGTTAGAAAATCTGCGAGAGTTAAAAAAGATTTTGAACTTTCTGACAAAATTAGAGATAATTTAAAAGATTTGGGAATAGAAATTAAAGATACAAAAGATGGAAATGCAAGTTATAGTTTTAAAGATTAAAGAGGAGTGATATGATGAGTTGTAATAAAAATGAAAAAGAAATAAGCGAGTGTTTATATTTTACAATTTCAAAAATGTTTAGAATGATAAATAGAATTGCGGAAGAATCATTTGAGAAAATAGATATTTATCCGACTCACGCTTTTCTCATGATGCTGTTAAAAGAAGAAAAAGATGGACTTTCAGTAAACGAGATTTCATCTTTTCTTGCAATAGCTCCGTCGACAGTCACAAGATTTGTCGATAAATTGGTTTCAAAAGGATATGTTGTGCGAGAAAAGATGGGAAAAAACTCTTTTACAAAAATAACAGAAAAAGGGTTAGACGAAATTGATGAAATTTATGAAGCTTGGCAAGGAATCACTGAAAAAATTGAAGAACTTGTGGGAGATAAAAATTATTTGGAGAGAACAGGAAAATCTTTTAGAGAGTTTGTAGAAATTTTGGGGAAAGATAAAAAATATGATAAAGTTTCTGAAGAATTTGACTTTTGGATTATTTAATAAAATGTGATATAATAATTTCAAAAATATAGGAATTTATCAAATAAAACTTTAAAAAGGTTGAAAAAAATTATGAAAAAACTAAAATATAAAGTGCTTTTTGTTTTTCTGTTTTATATTATATTTTTTGCAAATTTGCAAGCAGAAATGATAGAATTGGAAACACAGAGCTCAAGAATAAATTTAGATACCGAAGAAATAAATACGCAAGGAAATGTTACCGTTAAATATAAAGATATAAAAATAAAAGCGGATAACATAAAAAAACTTCCAAATAGAAATATAATCACAGGTGCAGGAGATGTGGAGTTTACTCAAGGTTCACAAAAAGTTAAAGCGGACAACCTTATTTTTGATATGGATACAAAGTTAGCTAAAATTTATAATTCTGAGAGTTACGACACCAACATGAAACTTAGATATGGTGGACAGGAAACTTTAAGTGAAGGAAATAAAAAAATAACAGTAAAAAATGGATGGTTCACAACGAGTCCTTATGAAAAACCAAATTATAAAATTGAAGCCAATGAACTTGAAATTTATCCAAATAGAAAGGCTATTGCAAGGGATATAAAAGTTATAGCTGCTGGAAAAACTTGGTTAAAATTGCCGTATTATGTGACTTCATTAAAACCTGCAAGTCAAAGAGCGACACTTTTTCCATATGTTGGACAGGATAGTGACCGAGGACTGTTTGGAATAATGGGATTTGACTATGATTTAGGACCACTTGCACAAGGATTTGTCGATTTTGAATTAAGTACAAAGCAAAAACTGGCACTAAAATTTTCAAATGACTATTCATTTTGGGGAAATAACTCGGGAAATATTTTTATAAACAGGTTTGTTGTACCAATTGGAAATCATAAAAAAGAATGGGATTTTCGTGTGACTCACAGAGTCAGAAATACTCCTAAAAAAGCAAAAGAAGACAGAAAATTTTATGATGCGGGATATGGAATTTGGAACATAAATTATCAAAATATTACGCCAAATTTGATGTATGCAGTTGACGGTTCTAAGTTAAAAGACGATTATACAGCATTTGTCGATAAATATAAGCACATCGGATTTTGGGATGCAAGTGTAAATCAGGAATTGGGACAAAATGGGGAATTAAACATTAAATATTACTGGACGCAAGATAAAAAGGCATTAAAAGCCTTAACTGACATAAACGACAAAATTATGAAAGATGACAGTCTTGACCCAAGAAGAACCGATGTTGATTTATATAAAAGTATAAGATATACAAATGGAAACAAAGATGTGGAAATTACAGTTGACAACGAAGATTTTAGAGATATAAATCCAGGGTATGTTGGGGATTTAAATTCCTACAGGAAAAAAAGAAATTACGGAATTAATTTTAAAGGTCCTAAGATAAAATTGGACTATCTTAACTCAGATAACGATGAATACGGTGAATTGCTTGGAATGAGAGATCGTGGGAACGACAGTACAATTCACTGGGTTCAAAAGACGGCTTATGACAAAAGGGAAGAGTGGGGACTAACTTTTGGAAGATATTATCCTTTTCAAAAATATGAATTTTTTGGATATGAACCAAGAACAAGCTACCAAAATTTCTCAAATAATTTATATTTTGGTGCGCAAGTTAAACAGGTTGATGTGCAGAGAAAAGAATATGATTATGATTATACAAGAGATAATGAAAATTACAACAGTCTATTTTTAAATAGTTCAACAAATGATGAGAGTAGAATTTATAAAGTATACGAAGATAATGAGACAATTAGAAGAGCAAAAAAAATTATTTATGAAAAATATAGAAGTCAAAAATTTAATGTTGGAAATGACAGAATTGAATTACCACTAAAAGATTCATTTGTCGGATTTAATATGGGATTTGAAAATCGTGATTACAACAGTGTTGCAGTTCCTAAATTTAAAAATGGAAGAAAAGTGGAAGATCTAAACTCTACAACTGGATATGAAGTTGCAACTAATGCAAGTGGAAATACGATAAGACAAACTCCTTCGATGAATATTTTTACGATGGATACAAGACTGTTTACAACACTTTTTGACAATACATACAAAAAAAATAATAAATATGATATAAAAGTGACAAATGATGCAACGGTTACAGTTCAAAGAACAGATTCAAACAGCGCAATGTATGGTGACTACGACATCATTGAAATTCCAACAAATGCTCTAGGTTTTGGAAATAATTTTATTTATCAAATTGGAAATGTCACATTTAATTACAATTTGAATTTGAGAAACGACAGACATTTTAGGGATCATTGGCTTAAAAATAGATATGTAAGAAACTATTTTAAAGCTGATATAGCTGGAAAAAGATTTGTAAGTTTTGATTTGGAAAGTAATGATGAGTATGAATTTAAACATTTTAAATCCAAAAGGGATTTTAACAGAGAAGTTCAATATGGATTTTTGTCAAATAACGGAGATAATTTTTTGTACAAATTTTCAGACAAGAATAAGCAAATTTTTCCATTTAATACAAGTCTTGGATGGAATCAAAAGATTTATAAGGAATCTTTAAAAGAGCGAACATTTGGAGTAAATTTCAACGAATGGGGATTTGAATATACAAATTTAATTTCAAAAGCGAACGACATTTATGGAAATACAGCGACATTTGGTTCTCCAGCATTAAAACTAAAGACAAATTATCACAGACTAGGATTTGTTTATGATACAAAAAAAATGAAAGATAAAAAATTTGAATCGGATCATTATTTTAGGATAAATATTGGTTTTGGTAAAAAAATCTACAGAGATGTGAAAAATACACCTACAAATGCTTTAGACGATAAATATATTCGCGGAAATGACTACACGACATTTGGTTTTTTATACAGATACGAGAATGATGCAAAACCTAGATATTTAGCGGATGTGGAAGACGAAGACAAAAAAATAGAAGAAATAGATTTGGGAAGTCTTGATACAAAAGAATTGGAAACACAAATACAAAATTCAAATACTGTAAAAGATTCGAATACACAAAATTTTTCTATTGAAAATACAAATAAAGATATAGTTGGAAAAATCGCAGTAAATAATGATGAAAATAGATTATTTTTAAGCAGCGAAGAAGAAGAAGCGTATAAAAGTTATGTTGAAGAGGAAAATTATCGACAAAATAAATTTAGCTTAAATGACTTTAATAAAAAATTACAAAGTTTAAGAAGTCAAAAAAAATATTTTCAGATAGGAATGGATATGCAAGTCGACGGTTCTGATGCCGAAAATCCAAGTGGAATGAAAGGTTTTAACAAAATAAATGATTTAAGTTTTAAAGTTGAAACAGGATATTTAGATAAATTTTTTGTCAGATATGCATTTGTAATGGAAAGACCTGACAGAATTTACAGAAGAGATCCTTCAAGAAATAGTACTTTTGACTTCAGAAGACACGAATTTGAATCAAAATATATGTTCTCAAAAGATCCAGACAAACCGTGGTGGATAGGTGGAAAACTGCAGTATGTTCAAAATGGAGCACCAAAAGCTTCAGATCCTGAAATATACGAAAGTTCTTGGTATGCCAAGAAAGTAAACAAAATCACGCTTGGAATGGCAACATTAAGTCACAGTTTTGAGAATGCTGAATGGGAAATAGGCGCAGGAATGAAATGGGATAAACCAAGTAACAAAAAATTAGGTTATTATCCAGTTATTTCATTAAAATTTGGAATAACACCGTTCCCAGAAAAAAATATTCAATTTAATTATTCTGGAAAAGGCGTAGAATTTGGAGCAGGATTATAAAAAAAGAAAAGAATTATTTAATAAAAATAGTTCTTTTTTTATTTTTTCAAAATTAATATAAAAAATCTTTTTATTTATTGTATCAAGAACAAAAAAATATAATTATTGAAAAAAAAACAAAAAATTTTCAAAAAAAGTGTTGACAACAAAATTTTTTTTTGATATAATATATTTCGTCGATAAGAAAAGAGTCGACATAAAGGACAATGAAAAAAGAAGAAGAAAAAGTAGTGTGATAGATAAAAAGCAAGTCAAGATTTAGCAATAAATCTCGTCAATGAATAAAAGGTGAAAAAAAGATATAGAAATATATTATTGAATGAAGAGTTTGATCCTGGCTCAGGATGAACGCTGACAGAATGCTTAACACATGCAAGTCGATGGGGAAGCGGTGCTTGCACCGTGAAACCATGGCGGACGGGTGAGTAACGCGTAAAGAACTTGCCGAATGGACTGGGATAACAGCTGGAAACGGCTGATAAGACCGGATATTATGAACTTGCTGCATAGTGAGTTTATGAAAAGAGATGCCATTTGAGAGCTTTGCGTCCTATTAGCTAGTTGGTAAGGTAACGGCTTACCAAGGCGATGATAGGTAGCCGGCCTGAGAGGGTGGACGGCCACAAGGGGACTGAGATACGGCCCTTACTCCTACGGGAGGCAGCAGTGGGGAATATTGGACAATGGGGGCAACCCTGATCCAGCAATTCTGTGTGCACGAAGAAGGTTTTCGGATCGTAAAGTGCTTTCAGCAGGGAGGAAGAAAGTGACTGTACCTGCAGAAGAAGCGACGGCTAAATACGTGCCAGCAGCCGCGGTAATACGTATGTCGCGAGCGTTATCCGGAATTATTGGGCATAAAGGGCATCTAGGCGGCCAGATAAGTCCGAGGTGAAAACTGCCGGCTCAACCAGCAGCTTGCCTTGGAAACTACCTGGCTAGAGTATTGGAGAGGTGGACGGAACTACACGAGTAGAGGTGAAATTCGTAGATATGTGTAGGAATGCCGATGATGAAGATAGTTCACTGGACGATAACTGACGCTGAAGTGCGAAAGCTAGGGGAGCGAACAGGATTAGATACCCTGGTAGTCCTAGCTGTAAACGATGATTACTGGGTGTGGGCATGAAGAGTGTCCGTGCCGAAGTTAATGCGATAAGTAATCCGCCTGGGGAGTACGGCCGCAAGGCTGAAACTCAAAGGAATTGACGGGGACCCGCACAAGCGGTGGAGCATGTGGTTTAATTCGACGCAACGCGAGGAACCTTACCAGATCTTGACATCCTCGGAAGGTGATGGAAACATCACCGTGCCCTCGGGAACCGAGTGACAGGTGGTGCATGGCTGTCGACAGCTCGTGTCGTGAGATGTTGGGTTAAGTCCCGCAACGAGCGCAACCCCTATCGCTAGTTGCCATCATTAAGTTGGGGACTCTAGCGAGACTGCCTGCGAAGAGCAGGAGGAAGGTGGGGATGACGTCAAGTCATCATGCCCCTTATGATCTGGGCTACACACGTGCTACAATGGCTGGTACAGAGAGCCGCAATGCAGCAATGCTTAGCTAACCTCTAAAGCCAGTCCAAGTTCGGATTGAAGTCTGCAACTCGACTTCATGAAGTTGGAATCGCTAGTAATCGCGGATCAGCAATGCCGCGGTGAATACGTTCTCGGGTCTTGTACACACCGCCCGTCACACCACGAGAGTTGTTTGCACCTGAAGCTGCCGGTCTAACCTTTCGGAAGAAGGTATCTAAGGTGTGAATAGTGATTGGGGTGAAGTCGTAACAAGGTATCCGTACCGGAAGGTGCGGATGGATCACCTCCTTTCTAAGGAGAGTTTTTCTTACACTTCTTCTTCTTTGTAGTTTTTCCTTTTAAGGACAATGGGAAATGAATAGTAGGTAAAAGATTACAACAAAATAGATTATTCTGTTAATAAAAAAAAGCTAATTAAGGGCACACGGAGGATGCCTAGGTAATAACAGCCGATGAAGGACGTGATAAGCTGCGATAAGTCAGGTCGAGATGCACATAATCAATGACACCTGAATCTCCGAATGGGGCAACCCGCATACTTGAAGAGTATGCACGAAAGTGGTAAGCCTGCGAACTGAAACATCTAAGTAACAGGAGGAAAAGAAAGTAAAAACGATTCCCTAAGTAGCGGCGAGCGAACTGGGATAAGCCTAAACCGTACCGGTGCCAAGCTGGCAGCGTTGCCGGTACGGGGTTGTGGGATTTCATACGACTGATGCCATAATGTCTAAGTAGTCTAGCAGTAAGTAGAATCAGATGGAAAGCTGAACCATAGAAGGTGATAGTCCTGTATCATGTATATGCTATGCTATGACTTGAAACTCCCGAGTAGCGTCAAGCACGAGGAATTTGGCGTGAATCCGCGTGGACCATATCACGCAAGGCTAAATACTGTTATTGACCGATAGTGAAGAGTACCGTGAGGGAAAGGTGAAAAGAACCCTGTGCAAGGGAGTGAAATAGAATTTGAAACCGTGTGCTTACAAACGGTAGGAGCCCTTCGGGGTGACTGCGTGGATTTTGGTTAATCATCCTGCGAGTTATGATTAGTGGCAAGGTTAATTAATGAAGCCGAAGGGAAACCAAGTCTTAATAGGGCGTCTCAGTCGCTAGTCATAGACGCGAAACCTAGTGATCTAGGCCTGTCCAGGCTGAAGCTGAGGTAAGACTCAGTGGAGGGCCGAACTCACCGCCGTTGAAAAGTTGGGAGATGAGATAGGTCTAGGGGTGAAAAGCCAATCGAACTAGGAAATAGCCCGTTCTCTCCGAAATGCATTTAGGTGCAGCCTGAATTTTAGATATCTGGGGGTAGAGCACTGTATGATCTAGGGGGCATATTGCTTACCGAAATCAAGCAAACTACGAATACCATTTATTACTGATTCGGAGTGAGTCCGTGGATGATAAGGTCCGCGGACAAAAGGGAAACAGCCCAGACCACCAGCTAAGGTCCCTAATTATGTCTAAGTGGGAAAGGAGGTGGATATTCACAGACAACCAGGAGGTTGGCTTAGAAGCAGCCATTCCTTAAAAGAGTGCGTAATAGCTCACTGGTCGAGAGTATCTGCGCCGAAGATGTAACGGGGCTAAAGACATAAACCGAAGCTGTGGAAGCGGTTTTGCCGCTTGGTAGGAGAGCGTTCTGTAGGTCTATGAAGGCCGGCTGTAAGGCCGGCTGGAGACATCAGAAGCGAGAATGCAGGAATGAGTAGCGAGAAGGAGGGCGAGAATCCCTCCGGCCGGAAGTCCAAGGTTTCCGGGGGAAGGTTCGTCCGCCCCGGGGAAGTCGGGACCTAAGCGTAAGCAGAGATGTGATTGCGAATGGTAAATAGGTTAATATTCCTATACCACTATCAGTCGTTTGAGTGATGGAGTGACGCAGTAAGGTATGTGAGAAGGCTGTCGGATTAGCCTTTCTAAGGGCGTAGCTTGGACACGCAGGTAAATCCGCGTGTCTATAGGTGAGACCTGATGGGTAAGTGCTTTTGCATAAGTCACAGATCCTACACTGCCAAGAAAAACTTCTAACAAGACTCGTTAGTGCCCGTACCCTAAACCGACACAGGTGGACAGAGTGAGAAACTTAAGGCCGACAGGATAACTCTAGCTAAGGAACTCTGCAAAATAGCCCCGTAACTTCGGGAGAAG
Source organism: Leptotrichia sp. oral taxon 218 (assembly GCF_018128225.1). Classification (NCBI taxonomy): domain Bacteria; kingdom Fusobacteriati; phylum Fusobacteriota; class Fusobacteriia; order Fusobacteriales; family Leptotrichiaceae; genus Leptotrichia; species Leptotrichia sp. oral taxon 218. The sequence continues at coordinate 2,156,090 of NZ_CP072377.1, forward strand.
GGGTGCCTGATATACCTAAAGAGAGAAACACTCCCAGGGGAAACAGGCCGCAGTGAAGAGTCTCAAGCAACTGTTTACCAAAAACACAGGTCTATGCTAAGCTGAAAGGCGACGTATATGGGCTGACACCTGCCCAGTGCCGGAAGGTTAAGAGGAGGAGTGAGAGCTCCAATTTGAAGCCCCGGTGAACGGCGGCCGTAACTATAACGGTCCTAAGGTAGCGAAATTCCTTGTCGGGTAAGTTCCGACCTGCACGAATGGTGAAATGATTTGAGAGCTGTCTTGGCTGGAGACCTGGTGAAGTTGTAATGCCGGTGAAGATACCGGCTACCTGCAGTAGGACGGAAAGACCCCGTGGAGCTTTACTGTAGCTTGGCATTGGGTTTTGGCAATGTGTGTATAGGATAGTTGGGAGACTTCGAAGTTAAGGCGTCAGTCTTTTCTGAGTCGCTGTTGGAATACCAACCATATGTTGTCGAAATTCTAATCCGCTTGCGGAGACAGTGCTAGGTGGGCAGTTTGACTGGGGCGGTCGCCTCCAAAAGAGTAACGGAGGCGTTCAAAGGTTCCCTCAGGTTGGATGGAAATCAACCTTCGAGTGCAAACGCATAAGGGAGCTTGACTGCAAGACCGACGGGTCGAGCAGGTACGAAAGTAGGAGTTAGTGATCCGGCGGTCCCTCATGGAAGGGCCGTCGCTCAACGGATAAAAGCTACCCCGGGGATAACAGGCTGATACTTCCCAAGAGTCCATATCGACGGAAGTGTTTGGCACCTCGATGTCGGCTCGTCTCATCCTGGGGCTGGAGAAGGTCCCAAGGGTTGGGCTGTTCGCCCATTAAAGAGGCACGCGAGCTGGGTTCAGAACGTCGTGAGACAGTTCGGTCCCTATCCACTGCAGGCGCTTGAATACTGAAAAGTTCTGTCCTTAGTACGAGAGGACCGGGATGGACAAACCTCTGATGTATCAGTTGTCACGCCAGTGGCACGGCTGAGTAGTCACGTTTGGTCAGGATAATCGCTGAAAGCATCTAAGCGAGAAACCCCCTTTAAGATGAGTATTCACAGTATCCACAGAGACTATGTGGTCGATAGGCTGGAGATGTAAGTGCAGCAATGCATTCAGTTGACCAGTACTAATATTACTTAAGCTTTTTTAATCTTTTACTTGCCTACTATTTATTTCTCATTGTCTTTTGACATTTAATTACTTGTTTGGTGACCATTGCAGCAGGGATACACCCGGTTACATCTCGAACCCGGAAGTTAAGTCTGCTTACGCCTACGATACTTAGTCCGTACTAGGGAAAATAGGTAGTCGCCAAACTTTTTCTTTTGCGTCTCCGTAGCTCAGCTGGTTAGAGCATCTGACTGTTAATCAGAGGGTCGTTGGTTCGAGTCCAACCGGGGACGCCATTTTTTTGTCTTAAAAAATTCCAATCCTATATTTTGTCATTTCTTTTTATTGAATTCTATTTATCTTTTAATTTTATTCACTTGAAAAAAATTTTTAGTTATGATAAGATTAAATATAATAAATTAAAAAAGTTAGAAATTTATTTATTTATATAAAGTATACTTTAGTGAATTTTTAAAATAACGGAATATGAGATATTTAAATGTGAAAAAAATATTGTAGTGATTTGCGATATTTATTTTTAAGAAAGAAGGGAAGATATGAAAACTATTTTAGTTCCTGGTGGAGCAGGATATATCGGTTCGCACACTGTGTTAGATTTGATTAAAAAAGGATTTAATCCTATTATAGTGGATGATTTTAGTAATTCTAGCAAAAAAGTTATTACAATTTTAGAAGAAGTTTCTGGAGAAAAAATAAATTTTTATGAAATGGATATAAAGAATAAAGAAGGTTTGAGAAAAATTTTTAGAGAAAATAAAATTGACGCAGTTATTAATTTTGCAGGATTTAAGGCAGTGGGTGAATCTGTAGAAAAACCACTAATGTATTATGATAACAATTTATTTGGAATGATTACTTTACTTGAAGTAATGAAAGAATTTAATGTAAAAAATATCGTATTTAGTTCATCAGCTACTGTTTACGGTGTTTCTGAAAAAGTACCTTTTGTAGAAACTGATCCAATGGGAGAAGTTACAAATCCTTATGGACGTACAAAAGTAATAATCGAACATATTTTAATGGATTTGGCAAAATCTGACAATACTTGGAATATAATTGCTCTTAGATATTTCAATCCATTAGGTGCTCATGAAAGCGGAAGAATTGGAGAAGATCCAAACGGAATTCCAAACAATCTTTCACCTTATATAACTCAAGTTGCAGTTGGAAAATTGGAAAAATTACATATTTTTGGAAATGATTATGATACTCCAGATGGAACTTGCATAAGAGATTTCATTCATGTGAATGATTTGGCGGCAGGACATTCAGCAGCATTAAATTATTTATTTAATAATGAAAATCTTGGTTTTGATGCGATAAATTTAGGAAGTGAAAAAGGTTACAGCGTTCTTGAAATTTTAAGTAATTTTGAAAAAGCTGTTGGAAAAGAAATTCCTTATGTGATTGACGGAAGAAGAGCTGGAGATATTGCAGTCTGTTATGCAGATGCTTCAAAAGCTAAAAAATTATTAAATTGGGAAGCAAAATATACAATTGAAGATATGTGCCGTGATTCTTGGAATTGGCAAAAGAAAAATCCAAATGGATTTAAAGATTAATTTATTTAAAAAATATCGAAAGGAACTATAAAATGAACAACTTTGAAGAAAAATTAAATAAATATGCAGAAGTAATTGTAAAAATTGGAGCAAATGTTCAAAAAGGACAGAAAGTTTGGGTAAATTGTACGACTGATGCGTTGCCATTGGTTTACAAAGTTACAGAATTAGCTTATAAAGAGGGAGCGAGTGATGTTCATGTTAAATTGACAGATGATAAAGTGTCGAGACTTCATGCTGAATACCAGTCGAAAGAAGATTATTCTCACATTCCTCAATGGGCGATTGACGAGAGAAATGATTATCTTGATAATAATGTAGTGTTTATCCACATTTTAAGTAGTTCTCCAAATTTATTTGCAGGAATTGATCCAGAAAAATTAGGAGCATTGGCAAAAAATGCGGGAGAAGCCTACAAACATTACAGAACATGTATTATGACGGATGTAAATTCATGGACGATTGCAAGTTATCCTTCAGTAGATTGGGCAAAACTTGTATTCCCAGACGAAACAGATACCGATGTTGCACAGGAAAAATTGCTTGATGCAATATTGAAAACTGTAAGAGTTGATAAAGCTGATCCAGTTAAGGCTTGGGAAGAACATAGAAATAATTTGAATGAAAAAGCTGAATTTTTGAATAGCAAAAATTTCGTGGCACTTCACTATACTTCTAAAGGAACTGATTTGACAGTTGGGCTTCCTAAAAATCATATTTGGGTGGCAGCTGGAAGTGTTAATGCGAAAGGAGCTGATTTCTTGCCTAATATGCCGACAGAGGAAGTGTTTACAGCTGGAGACCGAGATCGTGTAGATGGTTATGTTTCTAATAAAAAACCACTTTCGTATCAAGGAAACATTATTGACAAATTCAAATTGACTTTTAAAGATGGAAAAGTTGTAGATTTTGAAGCAGAAGAAGGTTACGACATTTTGAAACAGTTGCTTGATACTGATGAAGGTTCGAGAAGAATAGGAGAAGTTGCTCTTGTGCCAAATGATTCGCCTATTTCAAATTCAGGATTTCTTTATTATCAAACATTATTTGACGAAAATGCCTCAAACCACTTAGCATTAGGTGCTGCATACCCGACTAATGTAAAAAATGGAACAAAAATGACAGAAGAAGAATTAATAAAAGCTCATATTAATCAATCAATTTCACATGTCGATTTTATGATTGGTGATGCTGAAATGGATATTGACGGAATTTTGGAAGATGGAACTAGAGTTCCTGTATTTAGAAAAGGAAATTGGGCGTTTTAAATTTTAAAATTTTGGAGATAATATTATGAAATGCAATAGTTTGGAAGAAGTAAGAGAAAATATCGATAGTATAGATGATAAAATTATAAAATTAATTGCAGAGCGTTCAGATTATGTAAGACAGGCAGCAATTTTAAAAAGTCAAAAACAGATGTAAAAGCAGCTGATAGAGTAGAGAAAATAATAAAAAAGGTCAGGGAAAAGGCTAAAATTTATGATTGCAGTCCAGATGTTGTGGAATTGATTTACAGGGATATGATAAATTATTTTATTGGTGAAGAAATGAAAACTTTTGAAAAAAATAAATAGTTAATAAAAAAGAAACTGCTTTAAATTTAAGAGTTTCTTTTTTTTTATAAATTTTTATTTAAAATTATTTAACACATCTTCATAATATTTTTTATATTTTGCTCCAATAATTTTTAAATCTCTCTCACAAGCTACATTATGTGCATTTTTAATAATATCGTCCAAATTTTCAACTTTATTTTCCACAATATTTTTTATTTTTTTACAGAATTCTTCGTTATCCTTAGCTTTAAAACAACTTTTGCCGTCTTCAATCCAATCATTGTAAACGGGAATGTCCCTTACAACCAAAGGAAGTTCTGCTGAAAAAGTTTCAAGTACGACAATCCCTTCATTTTCTTCATAGGTTGTGAATAAAAATGCTTTTGCTGCACTAAAAGCACCAATTAAGATGTCTTTTTCTACATATCCTGGAAAAATCAAATTTTTGGGCGGATTTTCAATTATATCTTGAATTCTTTTTGGAAGCATTGATTTTACACTTGACGAGCCAAACCATAAAAACTGATAATCGCTGCATTTATTTACAATTTCTACAAAATCTCTTATTCCTTTTCGCTCAAAAGGGAGTCCTGCTGTGATTATAAGCGGTTTTTTTATGTCATAAATATTTTTATATTCGTCTAAAAATTTTTTCTTTAATTCTTCACTTTTTTTAAATTTTTTTGTATTTACACCATTTGAAATAACTCTTATTTCTTTGTCTTCTTCCAAATATTTAGACTTTATCAAATTTTTGGTATATTCTGACGGAGAAATTAAATAATCGGCAGCATTGTATAATTTTTTTGCCCAAAATTTTATTATTGGCGACAGAAAATAACTACCTTTTATACTTCCACGAAAATCTTCATAAGTTGTATGAGTATGAAAAATAACAGGTTTATTTAATTTTTTTGCTTCTTTTAACATCTCATAAGACTTTATTCCAATTGTATTTATATGAACTAAATCATAGCTATCCTCTTTATTTAATGTAACTTCGACATCATTTTCTCCAAGGGCTTCTATCTGATGATTTAGGGCTTGCCCAACGCCTGATTTGCTGAATGAATTTTTCCCCTCTGAATAAAGTAAAACTTTCACTACTATCATACTCCTCTATCGTTTTTTTATAAAGTGCTTCCACACGGTTTCCAAAATTTTCGGCTGTATAATCCATAGAAACTGTAAAAGCTTTTTCTATCATTTTTTTTCTAAATTCTGTATCTTCTTTTAATTTTTTTATATTTTTAATAAATTCTTCTTCATTTCTGTAAACAAGCCCAGCTTCGTTTTCCACAAGTAAATCTTCCAAATTTAAGTCGTATCTTGCATTGACAGGTACTTTTGCTACCATAGCTTCGACAAATGTAAGTCCTTGCGTTTCTGAAATACTCGCATTTAAAAAAACTTCTCCAATTTGATAATAAATCGCAACTTTTTCATGCGGAACCTCTCCCACGAAAATAACTCTGTCTAAAATTCCAAGTTTTTTAGCTTGTTCTTTTAACTTATCGCCTGTATCTCCGTAACTTTTTCCAACAATCATAAATTTACATTTTGGATCGGCAATTTTAGAAAACATGTCGATTAGCACATCAATACTTTTTTCTTGCGCCACTCTTCCGACATAGACACACAAAAAGTCGTCTTTTTCAACTCCAAAACTTTCTCTTATAAATTCTCTGTCTTCATCAGTGTAATTTTCACGATAAAATTTATCGACATAAATTCCAGTTGGAATTATATTTGGCTCTTTTTTTATTCCATAAGATTTAAGTATTACAGCAACTTTTCTTGTAGGAACAATTAACTCGTTACATCTTTCACAGTAAAATTTACTTATCGCAGCTGCCACTTTTTTTCGTTGATTTTTTAAGTGATTTCCAAAATGTAATGTCCGTAATATTCATACAAGGTGTGATAAGTGTGAATTAATGGAATTTCAAGTTTTGTTGCAACAAATCTTGCAAATGTTCCAACTCCCCATTCTGTTTGGCAATGAATTACATCAAGATCCAATTTGCTTATTTTTTTTATAATCTTTGCAGAATAGACAAGTCCTAATCTATATTGTGGCGCAGGTTTAAACTCTATGCTTGGAATTCTTAAAACATTGGGTTCAACTTCTTTTGCCTCGGGATCAGTTGTCGTTATGATATAAACTTTATGTCCTTTTTTTCTAAGCTCTTTTTCAAGAGTTGTAATTGAGCTTACAACTCCGTTCACTTGCGGTCTGTATGTATCAGTAAATATACCTACTCTCATAAACTTTACTCCTTTTATTTTTTATTTTTTAAATAAAAATTTAAAATTCTTCCAAGAAAAATTTCCCTATTTTTCCCATTCGATAATCCTTTAAAAGTCGTTTAGAAACAATGCTGTAATCGTGTTCATCAGCTTTTGAAATTCCAAGCCTAGTTTCCAAAATACCCAAAATTTCGTGATTTTCCATCTCATAAATATTAGTATTTTCAAAATATTTTTCCAAATTATACGACTTTATCAAATTTTCAATTTTATTTAATTTTTTTAATTTTTCCAAAAATTTTAATGTAACTTGCTCTATTGGAAGCACATTATCTTTAATTGAACCAGTAATTGCAAGATTATAAGCCACATTTTCGTCTTCAAATTTTGGCCACAAAACTCCTGGCGTATCCAAAAGTTCCAATTTTTCATCAATTCTTATCCATTGTTTTCCACGAGTAAAACCTGGAGTATTTCCGACACGAGCTTTGTTTTTGTTTACAAATTTATTTATAAATCGTGATTTTCCGACATTTGGAATTCCAACTATCATTGCTCGAACGACAGTTTTTCTAAGTCCCTTTTTTTTCATCTTTTCAAGTTTAGCTTCATAAATTTTATTAATAATTTTTCTCAGTTCGCCAAAATTTGTCCCTTTTTCGCAGCTCAAAGCTACAAAATATTCTGAAAGGTCATTAGAAATAAAATAGTTTTCCCACTTTTTTAATTCTTTTGTGTCAATCAAATCGACTTTGTTTAAAATAATAATCTTTTCTTTATTTTTGGCAAGTTTTGAAATATCAGGATTTTTACTTGCAATAGGAATTCTAGCATCTAAAATTTCTATCACGATATCAACCAATTTAAGATTTTCAACTATCAAATCTTTTGTTTTTTTCATATGTCCTGGATACCAGTTTATATTCATTTTTTTCTCCAATTTTTAAATTTATATAATAAAATTATTTAAAGTAAAATAAATAATTTTATTATATACTCAAAAGCAGATTTGAGCATATATGAAAAAGTAAAATGCAAAAAAATTTTAAAATTTGTATTTAATTTTTATTTATCTTTATTTTTAAAATAAATTCCGTCGTCGTTAATTGCTCGAATAAACAAGACAATTTCACCTTTTATTGGCTTTTCTTCTAATTTTTCAATAATTTGTGAAACATTTCCTCTAATAATTTCTTCATAAATTTTTGTAAGCTCTCTCGTTATGACAACATATCTTTCACCTAAATATTCTCTAACATCTTTTAATGTCTTTAAAATCCTATTTGGTGATTCCAAAATGACAATTGTCCGCTCTTCATCTTTTAATTTATTAAAAAGTGTCTGTCTTCCCTTTTTTTTCGGCAAAAATCCTTCATAAGCCATTCTTCTCATATCAAGGCCTGAAATACTTGCTCCTGTCACAATTGAAGAAGCTCCTGGAATTCCCACAACTTTTAAGTCATTTTTTAAAATTTCATTTACTAACTCAAAACCAGGGTCTGAAATGCAAGGAGTTCCAGCATCAGTAACTAATGCAATATTTTTATTGTCTTTTAATAAATTTATTACATTTTGAATTTGGTGTAACTTATTGTGTTCATGATATTGGTACACCGTTTTTTCTATTTCATAATGTGAAAGCAGTCTTTTTGTAACTCTCGTATCTTCAGCAAAGATATAATCGACTTCTTCTAACACTTTTTTAGCTCGAAAAGTCAAATCTTCTAAATTTCCAATTGGTGTACCAACAACATAAAACATAATTTTTACTTCCTTTTTTTGTTTTTTTTTCTTTTTTATTTTATTTATTTTTTTTAATATTTAATTTTTTCTTTTGTTTTTTTTAAATTTTTTTATTTTTTAATTTTTTTATTCATTTCTTCAATTGCTCTTTTTAATTGAACATCTCCAGCTGAAATTATTTTTTTAGCTTCAGCGTCACCTTTGTCTTTTTTAATTATTTCTTCGATTTCTTTTTCACGATTTTTTTTCGCCTGTTCACTTTCGTTTGTGTAACCTTTTAGTGTAAGCAATTCTTCCATATCAATTTTTATATCAGGTTCAATTCCTTTTTCGTGAATGTAATTTCCTTTAGGTGTGAAATATTGAGCAATAGTAAGTTTTATCGCATCGTTTGTTGCTGGAAGCGGTATAACTTGTTGCACAATTCCTTTTCCAAAAGTTTTATCTCCAACAATTGTAGCTCGTTTGTAATCTTTTAGCGCACCTGTAACAATTTCTGAAGCAGAAGCACTATTTTTATTTGTAAGTACAATTAGTGGAAAATCTCCTAAATAGTTTAGTGTTCTGTTGTAATTCTTTTGAGAACCATTTTTATCTTTTAGATATACAATTAAGTTTTCTTTTACAAAAAGTGAAGTAATATCTTGAGCTTCAGTCAAACTTCCACCTGGATTAGATCTCAAGTCAAAAATTAAACCTTTCATTCCTTGACTTTGTAAGTTTTTGATAGCTTTTTCAACTTCGTGTCCAACATTGTTTCCAAATCTAATTAAACTTACATAACCGATTTTGTTGTCAAGCATTTTACTCTCAACCATTTCAAGTTTAATTTTAGATCTTGTCATAGTAACTTTAAATGGCTCTTTTTTTCCAGCTCTTGTCACTTCAACTTCGACTTTTGAATTTTCTTTTCCTTTTAGTAATTTCACTGTTTCATTTGCAGTCAGTGGCAAAATATCTTTTCCGTCAACTTTTGTAATTTTATCTTTTGGTTTTATTCCAACTTTTTCAGCTGGACTTCCGATAAATGGATCCAAAACTTCTAGTGCTTCTCCTTTTTTCTTGCTGATGGTCATTCCAACCCCAACATATTCTCCATCCATATCTTCAGAAAAATCTTTTAAGTCATCAGACGACAGATATTCAGAATAAGGATCGTTTAATTTTCCGATAATTCCAGCAACTGCTCCTTCATAAAGGTCTTTTTTACTAGGTGTAGCTTCTTTTCCAACAAATCTTTTTTCGACAATGTTAATAACATCCACAATTCTGTTAAGTTCTGTCTGATCTTTTGCAATACTTGCGTCATTTGATCTATCAATTTGACCTGTTTTAATCGCAGTGGCAGCAGCTAGCGGTAAACTTACAAGTGCCACTCCAAGAACAACTTTTAATATTTTATTTTTTTTCATTTTTCCTCCTAAAATTTTTTATATAAAAAAATAAATTTTATAAACTAGTTAATTATTTTTAAATTTTTTAAATAAATCAAAAATTCTTTATTTCCTTTTGTCCCTTTTATTGGTGAATCTTTAACTCCAACCAATGAGTATCCGCATTCTTTAGAAAAAGAAATTATTTTTTTTATTGCTTCGTCGTGATATTCTTCGTTTTCCACAACGCCGTTTTTTCCAATTTTCTCTCTTCCCACTTCAAATTGCGGTTTTATAAGCATAATAATTTTTCCATTTTCTGAAAGAAATTTTTTGAAATATGGTATGACTTTTGTAAGAGAAATAAAAGACACATCAATCACGATAAAATCGACTTTTTTACCTTTTAAATCGCTTTCTTTTAAATCTTTTATGTGCATCTCTTCCATTGAGACAACTTTTTCGTTATTTCTTAATTTCCAATCCAGCTGATTTTTTCCAACATCCACGCTAAATACCAGTTTTGCACCATTTTGCAAAGAGCAGTCGGTAAATCCGCCAGTTGAAGCTCCAATGTCCAAAACAAGTTTGTCCTTAAAGTCCAAATTCCATATTTTTATAGCTTTTTCTAATTTCAATCCGCCACGGCTTACATATTTTAGTTTGTCTTTAATTCTTATATTTAATTCATCCGTATCTTTGAACATCGTCCCAGCTTTTGTCACGCTTTGTTCATTGACAATGACATTTCCTGCCATAATTTCTCTTTTGGCTTTTTCTCTTGTTTCAAAAAAATTTTTCTCAACAAGTAATAAATCCAGTCTTTTCTTCATTTTTATCCCTTTTGTAAAATTGTTTTGCTAAAAATAAAATATTTGAATTAGTAATCATTATATAATAAAATATTTTCCTTAATTTTTTATTTATTTTATATTATTGTAAAATTATTAAAAATGCAACAAATTTTGTAAAAATGATCAAAAAAAATATTTTAAAATTTCTAGCTAATTAAAGCATTATAACATATTTTTATATATTTTTGAAGTTTTTTGAAAAAATTTGAATTAAATAAAAAAAATTGTTATAATTAAAAAAAGAAAAATATTTATAAGATATTAGAAATTTAGGAGGAAAAATGTTATCAGTTATTTTGGCAGCTGGAAAAGGGACAAGAATGAAGTCTTCGATTCCAAAAGTTTTGCACAAAGTAAACGGAAAACCAATGTTAAAATTGGTTACCGAAGTCATTGAAAATGCAGGGATTACAAAAAATATTTTCATTCTGGGTCACAAAAAAGAAGTTGTACTAAAAGAAATGAAAGATATAGAATATGTAACTCAAGAAGAACAGCTTGGAACAGGACATGCGATTTTAATAGCGAAAGATAAAATCGAAAAATATAAAGAAGATGTTTTAATAACTTGTGGTGATACGCCACTGTTAAAAGAAGAAACGCTAAAAAATTTAAAAAAAGTATTTGAAGAAAAAAATTTGGACTGCGTTGTTCTTTCATGTAAAGTAAAAAATCCATTTGGATACGGAAGAATTATTAAAGAAAATGGAAAAATTGCAAATATTGTGGAAGAAAAAGAAGCTACAAATGAAGAAAAATTAATAGACGAAATAAACACAGGAGTCTATATTTTCAAATATGAAAGTCTAATTTATGCAATACAAAAAATTGATAATAATAATTCCAAAGGTGAATATTATTTGACAGATGCTATAAAAATCTTGACAAGTGAAAACTACAATGTGGATAGTTTTATAATTGATGACGAAAGTGAAATTTTAGGAGTAAATTCAAAAGTTCAACTTGCACAGGCAAATGAAATTTTAAAAATGAGAAAAAATATTGAGTTGATGGATAACGGAGTAATTTTAATTGATCCAAAAACAACATATATAGAACAAGAAGTACAAATAGGCGAAGATACTGTAATTTATCCGAATGTTGTAATTCAAGGAAATACAAAAATTGGAAAAAATTGTGAAATTTTGTCAAATACAAGAATTGAAAACTCTTCAATTGGAGATAATGTGAGAATAGAAAGTTCGGTTATCGAGAGTGCAGTAGTTGAAAAAAGTGCAACAATTGGTCCTTTTGCACATCTAAGACCAAAAGCGCATTTAAAAGAAACAGTTCATGTCGGAAATTTTGTTGAAATTAAAAATGCGACACTTGAAAAAGGAGTAAAATCTGGACATTTAACTTATATCGGAGATGCACAAGTCGGAGAAGATACAAATATTGGCGCAGGAACAATAACTTGCAATTATGATGGAAAAAATAAACATAAGACAATTATTGGAAGTGGTTCATTTATTGGAAGTAATTCGATAATTGTAGCACCTGTTACAATGGGAAATGAGGTATTCACAGCAGCAGGTTCGGTAATTACAAAAGATGTTCCAAATAAAATGTTGGCGTTTGGAAGAGCAAGACAAGTAAATAAAGAAAAAAAATAATTTTATAGCAAAAAAAAAGAAAGAAGGAGAAAAAAATGATAACATTATCGACGAAGGACAAAGAGAAAATGAGAATCTTTGCGGGTTCTTCAAGTAAAAAACTGGCTGAAAAAATAGCAAATTATTTGGATATGAAATTATCTTCAGTTCAAATCGTAAAATTTGCAGATGGAGAAACTTTTGTAAAATCAAATGAAAGTGTGAGAGGTTGTAAAGTGTTTGTTGTACAATCAACTTCAAAACCAGTAAACGAAAGTTTGATGGAACTTTTAATATTTATTGACGCACTAAAAAGAGCTTCAGCTAGAGAAATCATAGCAGTTATGCCTTATTACGGATATGCTAGACAAGATAGAAAAGCAAGTCCAAGAGAGCCAATTACATCAAAATTAGTGGCAAATCTACTTACAGTTGCAGGAGCAACAAGAGTTATTACAATGGATTTACACGCAAGACAAATTCAAGGATTTTTTGACATTCCAGTTGACCATATGGAAGCACTTCCAATTTTGGCAAAACATTTTATAAAATATGGATTTAGTCCAGAAGATACAGTTGTAGTTTCACCTGATGTGGGAGGAGTAAAAAGAGCTAGAGGTCTAGCAAACTGGCTACATACACCACTTGCAATAATTGATAAAAGAAGAGCAAAAGCAAATGTGTCAGAAGTTATGAATATAATTGGAGATGTAAAAGGTAAAAAAGCAATTTTAATTGACGATATGATTGATACAGCGGGAACAATTTGTAATGCGGCTCAAGCATTGATAGATAAAGGAGCGACAGAAGTTTATGGATGTGCAACTCACGCAGTATTTTCAGGACCTGCAGTTGAGAGATTGAAAGAATCAGCATTTACAGAAGTTGTTATAACAGATAGTATTGAACTTCCTGAAGATAAGAAATTTGATAAATTAAGAATACTTACAACAAGTAAAATGTTTGCGGAAACAATTAAGAGAATAGCGATAAGTAAAGCGATCAGTGATTTATTTGAAATGCCAGTGGAGTCTGTAGAAAAAAAATAAGTTATGGAAGAAAGTAAAAAAAATAAAAAAAATATAATTCAAGAAAATATCATACAAGTTATAAAAAATGGAGGAGTTGTTGTATTTCCAACTGACACGGTCTATGGAATCGGAGCTCTTCCGCAAAAAGAGCCTGTTGAAAAAATTTATAAAATAAAAAAAAGAGATTTTAGTAAAAAAATAATTGCACTAATTAGTGATAAAAAAATATTAAAAGATTTGGTACAGGAGTCTTGTGAAAATATGTCAAAAATAAATAAAATATTGGAAAAATATTGGCCAGGAGAACTGACAGTTATTTTTCGTGCAAATAAAAATTTTACACATAAATTTGATGCACAAATGGAAACTATTGGTATAAGAATTCCTAAAAATAAACTGGCTTTGGAATTAATTGAAAAAGCTGGAGGAATTTTACTTACGACAAGTGCAAATATTTCTGGAAAAAGTGCTGTTTCTCAAATTTCGGATTTGGATTTGGAAATACAAAAAAAATCAGATGCGGTAGTTTTTGACAAAAAAAATGAAAATTTGACAGGAAAGCCATCAACAATTATAAAATATGAAGATGGGAAATTGACTTTGCTTAGGCAAGGAAATATTTTATTTAAAGAAATAGAAAAAAATTTTGATTGTTAATTAAAGTTTTAAATTAGAATTTTAATAAAATAAAAGGAGAGAATATGGCAAAAGTGATGAATCCTAATTCTGTGAGCAACATGGATTTGATTAATCAAAAAGCACAATTTAAAATGCAGCAATTAGTTCAAAAAATTGGAAAAGGAAAAAGAAGAGTGACTGTAACTTTTTCGAAAATGTCGAGAGGTTATGTTTCAAAAATGATTGAAGAAATGAAAAAGGCGATGGCACAATATGAAAAACAATTACCAAATCTTTTTAGTTTTTTTAATTATTTGGAAAAAGAAGTGAAAATTACAAAAGAAAATAAAAAAGAAAAGACAAAAGATGTAAAATTTTCTTACGAAGAAATAGACTTTTTTAAGTTGCAGCTAAATGAAACAATAAAAGGAATTGATACACAAGTTGCAACATTAAAATGGTACAATTTGATAAAAAAAGGGTTATTTAAGACGCTGAAAAAACAGACAGAAACTGTTTTGGAAGAAGTTAAAAACGGAAAAGCAGTTAAGAAGAAATAAAAAAAAATAAAAAAAGAAATATATTAATAAAAGGGTTTGGGGGAACTTTATGGAAAATAAAAATAATATAATTTCAAAAAGTGTCATTTCTTATGTGAACGAAATTTTAAAGATTGGAATTTTTGAAAATGCAAGTGATATTCACATAAAATATGACAATGTTGAGGGAATGGAAATAAAATACCGAAAAGACGGATATCTCAGAGAAAGCTCAAATTTATACAAAAATATAAGCAAAAATTTATTGGAAAAAAATATTGTGGAAATAATTTCCAGAATAAAAATATTGTCACAGATGAATGTTGCAGAAAAAAGGAAGCCGCAGGATGGCAGTTTTTCAATTTCACTAAGAGACAAGAGATATGATATAAGAGCTGCATATATGCCAACTTTTTACGGTGAAAGTGTTGTTCTTAGAATTTTAGAAAATTATTTAGAAAATGTGAAATTGGAAACTTTGGGATTTTTTCCAGAAAGCATAAAACTTTTAAAAAAAATTTTGAAAAGAAAACATGGACTTGTTTTAGTGAGTGGTCCGACTGGTTCTGGAAAATCAACTACACTTCAATCAATGATAAATAAAATCAATGACGGAAAAAGAAAAATAATAACTGTGGAAGATCCTGTAGAAATTAAAATAAACGGAATAGTGCAAGTTCAGATAAACAATGAAATTGGAGTAACTTTTGCAGAAGTTTTAAAGGCAACTTTGAGAAATGATCCAGATGTCATAGTTATTTCAGAAATTCGAGATGAAGTGACGGCAGAAATTGCGGTAAGAGCTGCATTAACTGGACATTTAGTCATTTCTACAATTCATACAAATGATGCTGTTTCGACAATTGTAAGATTAGTGGATATGGGAATTCCCAAATATTTGATATTAGATTCTTTGATAGGTGTGGTTGGTCAAAGATTGGTGTCAAAAAAATGTCAAAAATGCAGTGGCACTGGATGTAGCGATTGTAACAATGGACATAGTGGAAGAATTTCAATAAATGAAGTGCTTTTGATAAATGATGGAGTAAAAGATATTTTGAAAAATAATAACTTAGGAATAGAATGTAAAAATAAGTTAAAAGAATTAAATGAAAAAAATAATTTAAATAATTTTGAAAAGTGTTTCATAGATTTTTATGAGGACATAAAAAATAAAATAGAAAAAAATTTGATTTTGGAAACAGATAATGTAGATATTTATTTTTAAAAAAAGATAGCAAGAAGTCTCAAACTTCTATAAGTGGGAGTAGTTTACATCAATTGAGGGGAAATATATGGAAACAGTTTTAATAACAGGAGCAAGTAGTGGAATTGGCTATGAGTTGGCAAAAATTTATGCAAAAAATAATTATGATTTGGTTTTAGTTGCTAGAAGAATTGAAAAATTAAAACGGTTAAAAAGTGAAATTGAAAAAAAAATTTCAAAATTCAAATAAAAATTATAAAAATGGATCTTTCTGTAAGTGAATCGCCAGAAAAATTGTTTCTTTTGTTAAAAAATGAAAATATAAAAATAGATATTTTAATAAATAACGCAGGAATGGGAGTTTATGGAAATTTTTTGGAATTATCGCAAGAAGAGATGAAAAAGATAGAAAAAATGTTAAATTTAAATATGATAGCAATTGTTAAACTCACAAAAATATTTTTAAATAAAATAAAAACACAGAAAGAAGGTGCAATTTTAAATGTTGCTTCAACAGCAGCATTTCAACCAGGCGGGCCTTTAATGTCAACCTATTATGCAAGTAAAAGTTTTGTGCTATCTTTTAGTGAAGGAATTAGATATGAATTAAAAAATACTAATATAAAAGTTTCCACACTTTGTCCAGGACCGACAATTACAGAATTTGAAAAAATGTCAGAAGTAAAAAAATGGAGCAACAAGATAAAAACAATGTCCGCCAAAAAGTTGCAAAAATAGCTTTTAGAGATTTTAAAAAGGGGAAAAAAATTATAGTTCCAGGATATTTAAACAAATTTTCAATTTTATCAAGTAAAATATTTCCAAGAGAATTACTTTTAAAAATAATAAAAAAAATTCAACAAAATAAATAAATTAAATAAAAGAATTAAAAAAACCTAGAAAAGAAGTTATCAAAAATAAGAAATCAAAAAAACA